>CAZLMO010000021.1:0-19738 GCA_964560915.1 uncultured Oscillospiraceae bacterium | reverse complement strand
TCTTTACGATGATGGTCGTGCTTAGCTGGCAGCTCACGCTGGTGGTTTTGCTGATGCTCGTTTTTATGATGTTTGTCATTAAAAAGGTCGCGGGCGGCTCCGCAAAATATTTTATCACGCAGCAAAAGGAACTCGGCACGGTCAACGGCTATATCGAGGAGCTGGTCGAGGGCCAGAAGGTCGTCAAGGTCTTCTGCCATGAGCCGGAATCCAAGGAGGGATTCCGTGCGCGGGCCGACGATCTGCGTACCGCCGCAAAGAGTGCAAACACCTATGCCAATATCCTGTTCCCGATCATGGGGAATCTCTCCCACGTCCACTATGCCCTGACCGCCGTGGTCGGAGCTATCCTGACGATCACCGGCACGCTCGATATTGGCACCATCGGCTCCTTCCTGCTCTACACCCGTTCCTTCAGCCAACCGATCACCCAGATCTCCCAGCAGTTTAACGCCGTGCTGACCGCGCTGGCCGGCGCGGAGCGCATCTTTGACCTGATCGACGCCGTGCCGGAGAAGGACGAGGGCGATGTCACTCTCGTCAATGCGGTCATCCGCGAGGACGGCTCCATCACGGAATCGAAGGAACGCACCGAGCACTGGGCATGGAAGATCCCGATAAACGGTGAATTCACCTATATCGAGCTCCGCGGCGACGTCCGCTTCGAGCACGTCACTTTCGGCTATGAGCCGAGCAATCCTGTTTTGAAGGATTTGAATTTCTACGCGAAGCCGGGCCAAAAAATTGCGCTGGTCGGCTCCACCGGTGCCGGCAAGACCACGATCACGAACCTCGTCAATCGGTTTTACGATGTGCAGGAAGGCCGCATTCTTTATGACATGATCCCTGTTGACCGCATCAGGAAGGCCGACCTGCGCAGGAGCCTCGGAATGGTGCTGCAGGATACGCACCTGTTTACCGAATCCGTGCGGGAAAACATCCGCTACGGAAAACTGGATGCCTCCGATGCGGATATCGAAATCGCCGCAAAGCTTGCAAATGCCGATTTCTTCATCCATCATCTGCCGCAGGGCTACGACACGGTGCTCACGGCGGATGGTGCAAATCTCTCGCAGGGCCAGCGGCAATTGCTTGCCATTACGAGGGCTGCCGTCGCCGATCCGCCGGTGCTCATCCTTGACGAAGCCACCAGCTCCATCGACACCCGCACCGAGGCGCATATCGAAAAAGGCATGGATTCCCTGATGCAGGGCCGAACCGTCTTCGTCATTGCGCACCGGCTTTCCACCGTCCGCAACGCCGACCTGATTCTCGTCATTGAGCGCGGAGAGATCATCGAGCGCGGCAGCCACGAGGAGCTTCTCGCCCAGAAGGGTCGTTACTATCAGCTCTATACCGGCGCGTTCGAGCTTGCCTGAGCATAAACAAAAAACCGGGGCGGAATCCGTTTCCTCCCCGGTTTCATCTTCGTTTTTTACGTTCAGCGCATACGAAGGTCCTGTCGATAGTCCGCTTCGATGCCGGCCTTCCGCTCCTCAAATTCCCCCTGGTCCATCATGCCGTTTCGAAAGAGGGCGCGGAGCTGCTCCATGCGAAGCTGGTAATTATCCGTCGGATCGGCCTGTTGGATCGCATTGGTCTCCCGGGAATACTCTTTCGGTGTATACCCCTGTACGCCGCCGGAAGTCTGCGTATATTTCTTTCCAGAGGAAGTGTCCCGCTCTTTCAGCTTTTTGGCCGCAAAGACGGCAACCGCGACAAAGATCAATACGGCAGGCAAAAAAGAAATCATGCCGATCAAAATGCTTTCAAAGCCGTTCATCCAATCACCTCCCGTTCTTTTCAAATATATTATATCATAGCCGCCCCCTCTTGAACAGCAAAAGAAAAATTTTAGGCTTCAGACTTGCAAAGCCGAAAGCGTCATGATATAATAAACAAGCATTTTCGGGGGCGTAGCTCAGCTGGGAGAGCACGCGGAACGGTTTCAGCAACAGTCATGTAACTCACTTGGCAACCACTCGGTTCGCATCCGTAAAAACGGAAATATTTGGGGGCGTAGCTCAGCTGGGAGAGCGTACGGTTCGCATCCGTAAGGTCGAGAGTTCGATCCTCTTCGTCTCCACCAAAGCCGCAAGATCTTATGATTTTGCGGCTTTTTTATCATTTTTTTAAAGCGTTTACCCAAGAACTAATCGAGAAACAAACGAGTGATGGAACATATCACTATCCTTCAGATGTGCTTTCCCTGCAAACTGCTGCTGTGACGGCCCAGCCCCGTGACACCCTCGCGGGCATCGCATGCTCCGTTTGTATTGGTGATTTCGCATGCCGGCAAACCGGGATGTAATCCAATGCAACGAGATTGTTCGTCATGATATTCATCTGGAAATGCGCTGTCAACAACAAAACAGGCAGACGGAAAAATGTCTGCCTGTTTTGCGTCACACAGCAATTTTCAGTTTCCTTGTTCTTTACCGTCAGGCAATTCCTTTCCGCAGAGGAACCAGTCCTTACAGGTCAGTCCCTGAGCTTTTGGGTCATTCTGACGATTCAAAAGGGCCTCGTATGTCTGAGGTGGCGGAACCAGCACGGGTTGACCGGGCTGCCAGTTTGCGGGGGTAACTACCTTATATTTATCCGTCGTCTGAAGCGCCGTCAAAAGCCGCAGAATTTCCGGAATACTTCGGCCGTTGGTCAGCGGATAGATCAAGATCGCGCGGATTCTTTGCTGTGGGTCGATCACAAATACGTTGCGTACTGTTTCCTGCTTGCTGGCATCCGGTGCGATCATCCCGTATAGCCGCGCAATTTCTCCGGTTCGATCGGCAATGACCGGAAACGGGATTTCCACGCCGGTGGTCAGATAGATCGCATATACCCACGCCAGGTGAGAAGGATTACTATCGATGCTCAGCCCCAGCAATTGAGCGTTCTGCGCGGCAAACTGCGGCTGTGCTTGTGCAAATGCAATAAACTCTGTGGTGCAGACCGGTGTAAAATCGCCCGGATGCGAAAACAACACCACCCATTTCCCTTTATAATCGGACAGTTGCAGCGGCCCGAAAGTTGTAATCGCGGAAAAGTCGGGCGCCTGCATTCCGAGTGACAGATGATTGTCCATGGCAAGACCTCCTTGCGGTTCAGTCTATGCTGAGAACGTATTATTTGGACTGTGCAGGAGATATGGATGCTTATAAAGAACTTCTGCCGGGCTTTTGTATTCTTAAAGGTGCAAATATTGCGAGCCGTGCGCGGTAATTCCGCTGAACAAAAAGCGTGCTCCGCCAACTCCATGCCGCGGGCCATCAAGTTATCAAACTGGAAGAAACTGAAGATAGGCTGGTTCCATGCTTTTTGAAGCTGTTTCGGAAGAAGATCTGCTAAGCCTTTACCGTCCCCGCCTTTGATATTGCCGAAAGGCGTGAAGGGTCGCCCGAACGGTTCCCCTTCACGCCTTTGCTGTTTTCCCTTTATTATCGCCCGAGCCGATTATTGTTTCTTCATTTACTTGGCTTCTTTTATATTTGCTCTCCGCAGCAGCAGCCAATTGACGGCGCCGAATAAACCCGCAAGAAGCAAAAAGAACAAAATAAAATAAAACGGAGAGGCGGCAATCCAATTGATAAAGGGCATCAGATTGACGCCCAGCCTGCTAAGCAGTATGGGAACGACATTGATCAAAACCGGAATAGAGATGGCGGCAACGACCGTCCAGACTTTATTGAGTCGCCAGAACAGCAGGGAAAAGAACATTCCGAACAGACATGCGCAAAACGTCAGGCTTGTGTTGAGCAGCATGCTCAGGATATGCTGGCCGAAGGAGAGCGAAACGGCATCCGGGCCCACATAAATAAGCTGATAAAGGTCGGCTATAAGGAATCGATAATTATCGGCTGAAAACGCCTGAGCAACCCCTGTCAACAGTTCCCCGGCGGCGGCCAGGAGCGCGGAAGCTGACAGAACAACCAGAATCTCGCTTACAAAAGAAGTGCGGCGGGAGACGCCATACTGCAGGCAAAGCCGCAGATCGCTGCGGATATTGACGATCCCCATGATAAACAGGAAGATCACCGCGGAAATGCCGTACCCTGTAAAGCTTATGACCGTCGTGTCCGCGCTTATATACAAAGAAGTAATCATGAGCGCCGCTATCGCAGCCATAATTACCAGAAAGGTTACGGCGGATCCTTTGAAAAAAACGTCGAACTGGTACCGGAAAGCCGGTTTTATATTCATTTTCATTTCCTGTCTTCCTCCTCCATCAGGCTGATGAAATAGTCCTGCAAATTTATGGCGGAAAGTTCCAAGCCTTCCGGCAGCGTATCGCACGGGCCCTGCACGCAGGCTGTTTTCAGGCCGCCCAGAATATTGAAGGATAACACATGTTTTCCCTCCATGTATTTGTCGACCAGGCCCGCGGGGCCGGATACGGAGTACGCGTCGGCCGTCAGTTCCTCTCTGGGACAATCCTTCAGAATTTTGCCGTTGCGGATAATAACCGCATGCTCAATAAGGTTCGCCGCCTCGGCAATCAGGTGCGTGGAAATAATGATCGTGCAGGGGTACTCCGCATATTTCTCCAGCAGGATACGATAGAACATATCGCGGTGCTGTGCGTCCAGCCCCAACACGGGCTCGTCAAAAAACAGATACGGGGTATTTACGGAAAGGCCCAGTATCAGCCGGAAAATAGAGGAATAGCCGGTTGACAGCGACTTTATCTTTTTCTTTGTGCTGAGGCCGAATTTTTCCGCCAGCTTGTCGGCATATCCTCTGTCGAACTGAGGATAGAACAGCCCCGCCGCTTTAAAAGCCTTTTTCACATTCATGTCGTCGGGGAACATATTCTGCTCGGCCACCAAAAAAGCTTTTCCCAGCACCTCATCGTTATTTGTCATTGGTTCACCGTCCATCGTCATTGTACCCTCCGTAGGGCACTGGCGCCCGGTGAGAATGCTCAGAAGAGTGGTTTTGCCCGCGCCGTTGTTTCCTAAAAGGCCATAAATCTTATTGTCCCCCAGCGTCAGGGTTACATGGTCGAGCGCGCGGGTATCGCCAAAATCCTTGGTAAGATTTTTAATTTCAATCGGCATCTTTAAACCCTCTTTCTATCATAGCCGTAAGCTCAGAAGCGGTGAGCCCCAGGTTCCTGGCTTCCCGCACAAGTTTTTCAATATAATCGTGATAAAAAAGATCCCGGCGCTGAGATTTCAGCTTCTCCTTTGCTCCGGCCGCAACAAACATGCCCAGTCCCCTTTTCTTAAACAGCAGTCCTGCATCCACAAGCAGGTTGATTCCCTTCAGCGCAGTCGCCGGATTGATTTTATACGTCACCGAATACTCCGTGATGGACGGTACCTGGCTTTCCTCCGGATAGGCCCCTGAGAGTATCCCTTCCTCCAGCTGCTCTGCAATCTGGAGAAAGATTGGGCGTTCATCCTGAAAGGTCAATTTCCATACCCCCTCTTTGGTTAATTGGTGTAGTAATTAACTGCGTAATTAATGTACCACTGCTTTTTTGAAATGTCAAGCAAATTTTAAAAAATAAAAATCCCCACTCCTTCATTTTTTTGTCGGAGGAGTTCCTCCGGCGGCTTACGGATTGTCTCGGCCGCGAGAAGGGGGCCCCGGCAAAAAACTCAGCCGGAAGGAGTTCGTCGTCGGCCTCGTTAAAAGGCTTTGAAGGAGGCCGATACGCAGGGCCGCCCGCCCGGAGCCGGCGTCGATGCCGGCCGCCCTCATGAATGTCACCCGGGGCGCGGCCGATCATGACCGTGGGAGACGATAAAAAAGCACCGGAAAGCTGACGCAGCATGTCAGCTTCCCGGTGCTTCTCATAATCGCATGAAACCAATTTAATCGGATGACGTATGACCGTTTTCCAGTTTGAGGGTTCGACTTTGCGCGCATCCGAAAGATAGATTTCATGGTGCAAACGAGTATTTGTCATATCATTGACATATCCGTTTTCACGCAAATACTTGTCCATAATGGCAACGGAAGCAGGTTCGTCATCAAACGGGCCCGTGTGCAGGATCTGCACACATAAGCCTTCCTCGACGGTCAGGAATTCCGCTGTGGAGCAATCCAGCTTTTTCTTTTTTGCCGCTTCCGCCGCTGCCCAATCAAAATCATCTTTTGTCACAAAGTCCGGCAGGCGGATAACGGAAATCCAGTTGAACGAATCCTTGTTTCCGTAGTCCACGCCGTCGACATCCTCCTGCCACCAAAAGCCCTCCAGCGGAGGCACCACATATTCAAAAAAACCTTCAATCTTATGCGAGCCCTTGTCGCTCATTTTGATGGTATATGCAACCGCATAAAGAATACCGACCGCTTGCTGATAGGTACCGCCTTCCTGATTCGGGTTTCCTTTGCCTCTCACCGCGATATAGTTTGCGGCCGGAACCGTCACGATTTCCGGGATGTTCTTAGGCATATAAAATTCTTTATACTCTTTTTTAAAATCAAAAGCCATACGAACCTCCATCTGCCTGCGAAGCAGGCGCACAAATAGGAATGGAGTCTACACGTCCCGTCTGGGCGGGCGCCGGCCATCGTTTTCGGCCGGCAAGTGGATTTTTCCGGCGTGAAAGTTTCTCTTTCAAGCGATACCCTCCGGGTTTTATTTATTATCATTGAAATTTCGCCGGGAATGTCATCTTACTAAGAGAACAAATCCATCCGTCATAATCTCCATGATCTTTGTGAACAGCCCCGGCAGCTCGTCCGTCCTGTCGTTTTCCCCGGTGAGATAGGCCACGATGACCTTCGTGATCTCAGAGATGATTCCGGCTCCCTCTTCAAAACGGCCGGATGCCTCAAGCCACGCCTCATTTTCATATTCTCTTCCCATCTCGCTGAGAACACGGCTCATTTTATCAAATCCGCCGCCAAAGGCCACCTCATCCGGCTCCTTGATGCCACGCAGCGCATTCGGAATCGTCGGCACCGTACCGAAAAACGTCACCATGTTGGCGAGCAGTTTATCGTAATCTTCTTTCGCAAGCTCCCTTTTTAGCGTAGGCAGCTCATAGATAAATTTTTGAAATCCCTTTCTGCCGACAAAGCTCACCGGCGGATTCAAAAACAGTTCACTCTTTTTTGCCAGCGCTTCCTTTGCAATCCGGTATTTGTTCTTCGCGGCGTTCATTCTGACCGTGCAGACGGTGTTCGGCTTTGACAGGCCCGGATAGCTGCAATCCCATGCGCGGCGCAGTTCCTCGTAGGAAAGCGTCTGTACTTCTTCGCGTCCGCAGTCATGCAGGTAAACATACTGTGCATCCTCGTCGTAGCCTACCATCAAAACATAGTGAAAGGGAATATGATCTCCATGATACAGTTTCGGATAGTACGTCAGGTAGTACATATCCAGAGCGCCCAAAACAGGCGGATACCCGGCATCTATTTCCGCCTTGGCCTTTATGATCGCCTGTTCAAAGGTTTTATACTCGTAATGCCTGTATTCAAATCCTACAATGGGGGCAAGAAACTCATACATCTGTTTCGTACGTCCGTCCCCAAGCGCAATCATTCTTTTCAGGTCGGATTTTGGCGTTTTCATGTAGCAGAACGAGCCAAATCCGGAGAGCACAAAAAAGAAGCTCGGCGGAAGTTTTTCTCCGGTATCCCGGATATATAAATCCTCTATCCCGTTCCACATGCATTCGTAGTCGTCCATATGGTGCTTTAATGGAATCCATTTCTTATGCATAAATCGAGGCCTCCTGTCGTTTCTGTCCTTCTTACAACAGGAGCATAAACCCTCGCATCGTGCGAGAGTCAAGAACTATTTTTTGATTGGGTAACAAATTTCGGTGACATAATTCTTCGGGTTTGGTTCATTCCCCGGCGATAGGTAGTAGATGTTAAACGCTTCTCCCGATAACCTGTAGCCGTTTTCCTCGATCCAATGATACATGTACCTGTTGATGTCGCCTATCCGGCTGTATATGCCCTGAAACGCCACGACGGCCGCTTCCGTTTCAGGCATCTCCGAAAACCGCAGCCCTTCGATATCCGGCCCGGCCCGCTCGACGATTCTGAAGACCTCTGTGTCGATTCGTTTTTTCTCAAAATCGACGCTGTGCGTCATGGCCATGCCATACTGCACATCCGCAAGCCTGACTCCGTTTGCCCTGCACGCCCTGTCAAGGCGTTTCCACAGCAGCCCTTCCTCGCCGAATTCTCGGATAACGTCGCGCAGACCGACAACTTTGCGCGCGGGAAGTCTCTTAATACTGACAGAGAGCGTATATAAGTTCTGCGTATCGAGCTCGTGAAGAGCCTGCCGCATCTTTGCGATCTGTCTTTCCGTTACGGAAAGACTTTCTTCCTTTTCATTTATCTTGCTTTCCAGAAAGATTCTGATTCTGTCGTCCAGCGTGTCGTCCGTCAAAATTTTGGATATTTCATTCAGACCAAAGCCAAGGCTTTTTAACACCTGGATATGATTGGCCCGCACAATCTGCTTTTCGCCATAAAACCGGTAGCTGTTCATCCGGTCTGTCTGTTCCGGCTTGAGCAAGCCGATCTTATCATTGTTTCGGAGCATATGGATGCTGATTCCGGTCAGAGCAGAGAATTCACCGATTTTTAGCATAGTTCGCCTTCTCTATTTTTGCATGATAAAATCGTTCATCGTATAAGCTTTCCTTCTTCTGTTGTAAGTGTAACATATATTATGGAAAAAGTCATTTGTCCGAATGCCGATACATGCATTCGGTTTTGCCGGCGCTGCGGATTCTCTATCCTTCCGCATTTTCCACACCATCGTATTGTCCCAGGTATTCTTCAAGGCAAAGGCCCTGGCGGTAAATTTCCTCGGCGGCCTCTTTTCCGACATAACGATAGTGCCATGGTTCATAACCGGTACCGGTTATGTCTGTTTTATCGGAGGGATAGCGGAGAATAAAGCCGTATTCCCAGGCGTTTTTTCTCAGCCATTTGTATACCCTGCTTCCTTCCGAATGGATCCCATCCGCGTTGATGTCCACCGCTATGCCGAGCTGATGCTCGCTTGTTCCGGGAACGGCCACCCATGTTTCGGCCTCTTTTTTTGCATCGGTAACCGAACAGCCCTCGGCCTCAAATTCGGCAATTTTTTCGTCCATCAAGCTTTGCTGCTCTTCGGCGGTCCTGTATCCCGCCGCGACGATGGCATAGACGCCATCTTCTCTTGCAGCGTCAAACATCTCCTGAAGCTCCGAATAAATCCGGGTATCCACATATTCCCCGTTTGACAATTGTGTCAGGTCAACGTCATAATCGTCCGGAATGGGGTTCCATTTATTTACCAAGATCAAGTTCCATGACGTCTCACCGTCTTCGTCTGCATTCATCAGGCTCCCGGAGCGGCTCTGAAGGTTGCCTTCGCGCACCGCCGCATGCTCAAAACAATCGTCCCAAACGCCGGAACGAACAAGAAGCCCGCAGGCAGCCGCGGCGAGCACCGCGAGACAAAAAATGAGCGAGACCGCTTTTCTTAAATACCGCGCCCGTTTTCTGCGCGGCTTACTCTTTTCATTTTGGTAATGAGCATTTCTATCCATTGGCATCCCCTTATCCGGGGGCATAAAACAAGCCCCCGCTTTCTACGTCTATCGTAGCAAAGCGGGGACAAGCATGTTTTTGATTTTGATGAGGAAAATCCGAAAATTACCATGCAAAAATCATACGATTTTCTGACAATCCATCGGAAGTGTAACGGTAAAGATCACACGCTCGTTGGCGCTTTCGGCGGTAATGGCGCCTCCGTGCAGTTCCACGATTTCCTTCGCGATAGCAAGGCCGAGACCGGCTCCGCCGGTGGAACTGGAGCGGGAGGTATCCAGCCGAAAGAATTGCTCAAAGATTCGATCCAGCTTTTCGGGCGGAATTGTCCTGCCATGGTTCTCTATGCGCACCGTCACATGGTCGCCGGATTGCTCCATCTCAACGAGGATCCCCGTATCCGGGTAGCTGTAGTTGATGGCGTTGCGGATGAGATTATCGAAAACACGCTCCAATTTATCCGGATCGCACACGATTCGGATATCCGGCGCCAGGTGCAGCTCCCAGCGCAGGGATTTCTCCGTGAGCACGGGGTTAAATTCAAAAGTAATCTGCTCCAGCATCAGGGTCAGGTTCACCGATTCCGGCTCCAGCGTCAGCTGGGTGAGGTTGAAGCGGGTGATGTCGAAGAATTCGTTGATGAGCGTTTCAAGGCGCTCCGCCTTATCGAGGGCGATGCCGGTATACTTGGCTTTCAGCTCCTGTGAAATCTGCGGTTCATCCCGAAGCAGGGTCAGATAACCGATCACGCTCGTCAGCGGCGTTTTCAGGTCGTGGGCCAGATAAACCACCAGATCATTTTTTCGCTGCTCCGCCTCTTTTGCGGCCGCGGCATTGCGCAGGGCCTGTTCCCGCACCAGATTCAGTTCATCCTGCACGTTTTTCATGGCATCCGACAGAACGATCGGCGTGCTATCCGGCTGCGCCAGTTGTTCGGAGGCCTCAACGACTTCGTCCAGATAGCGGAGAGGTTTTTGAAAGAAGCGGTAGGTGATGAAGGCCAAGCCCGCAAGGATGATGATCCCGTTGATGACGAGCATATATTCCGAATAGAACTGCGCAAGGATATAGACCCAATCGGTTGCCTGAAACGAGAAGAGGGAATATATGCTGCGCGCCGCCCAAAAAAGAAGGGCCAGGGCGGCTGCAAAACCCGCCAGTGCGGCGGTATATTGAATCAAAATTCGTCTTGAAAGCCTGCTGCGCCTTGAGCGTCTTACAGAATCATTCTTCAATTTTATACCCAACCCCCCATACGGTTTTGATGAACTTCGGCTTCCGGCCCGGCTCATGCATTTTTTCGCGGAGCCGCGCGATATGGGCCATGACCGTGTTGTTGTTATCCAGATATTTTTCTCCCCATACGGCCTCAAACAATTCCTCGGAAGAAACCACGCTTCCGCAATGCTCGCAGAGATCCCACAGAATACTGAATTCTATCGGCGTCAGGGTAAGCGCCTCGCCGTTTAGCGTACACGCATGACTGTTTTGACAAATATGAAGCCCTTTGATATCAAATTCGTTTTTTGCCGCGGGCACGGTATCGGGTATATTATAGCGGGTATAGCGCCGGAGCTGCGTTTTGACGCGCGCAACCAGTTCCAATGGGTTAAACGGCTTTGTGATGTAGTCGTCGGCGCCCAAGGTCAGCCCCGTAATTTTGTCCATATCCTCCACCTTGGCGGTCAGCATGATAATCGGAAACAGATGCTCTTCGCGGATCTTCTGACAGAGCGTAAAGCCGCTCATATCCGGCAGCATAACATCCAGAATGGCAAGGCTCAGAGGTTCGCATTTCACGCAGGCCAACGCGTCCGCCGCGTTATAAAACTTAAATACCGTATAATTCTCGTTTTTCAGATAAACTTCAACGAGATCGGCGATTTCACGCTCGTCGTCGACAACGAGAATCTTATCACACACGATTTTCAGCTCCCTCCGGGCAGGATCCCCCCCTGCTGTTTGACCGAATCCGATAACCACTTCCTGATTATTATATTTTGAAAACGCGGATAAAACAAGCTCTGAAAATCATTAACCTCCTCAAATTATGGAATTCTTACGCGCTTCTATATCATCCATCGAGGCGATCCCGGCTTCAAGGTTTTTCATGGCGTCTCTTTTCCTCTATATCAAAACTTTTGTTTTTAATAAATTCTGCACTTTTCCGCGTCCCTGCCTTTCGGCAGGGACGGCGCTTTCAAATGGCGCTTGATCTTCCGGTTATACGCGCTGCTTTTTGGACTGAAACAGCGAAGCAAGGGTGCACGCAGCCCCAATTCCGGTAAAAGCAGCCCGTCCCGCAATAAAGGCGGGCGTAAGCTCAAAATCCGCCGAACTTTCCGTGATATCGGTAAATCCCGGAAGCGATATCTGAAAGACGCTCACGATCAGAACCGCCGCCAAAAGGACATATACCGCCGCGGTTTTTTTGCCGCCCAAGAGCACCGCGGCGCCGAACAGAAGGATCGCCGGCGGCAAAAGGAGAAGCAGCCCCGGCCGGAGCAGCGCGCCGACAGCCGTATAACCAAAAGCCAGCCGGTAGAACACGAAGCAGGCCGTCATCGGCAGCGCCGCGGCAGTCAGAAACGCACACCCAATTGCGCCGTACCGCAGGAGCCGAAAAACCGGCAGCGGCATGGGTGTCGCGCGGATAATGGCCTCCGCGCCGCGTTCGGATTCTTTTGATTGTCTCGCGCATAAAACGAGCAGCAGGATAAAAAGAAACGGGGCCAGGGAAGCGCAGAAGGCGCCAAAGGTCAGCTGAGAAAACGGCGCCGTGTAATTTGTCCCGTACAGCACAACGCCGCGGAGCAGGGATATGCCGTAAAGAACCGTTGCGATAAGCAGCAGCAGGTATTCTTTTGAGACAAGCAGCCTTTTCAGTTCATATGCAAAAATCGTGCCTTTACGCAAGATTGATCGCCTCCTTTGTCAGTCCGGCCGCAGTCAAAAAGTCGTCGTAGGTGATCGGCTGCCCCAGATGCGTCATGTACAGCCCGGAAAGTTTTTTCTGGAACGCCTCGGTTCCGCCGAGCGCCTCTTCAGCCTTGAGGAGCTGGAGCGGCATAATATCATAAAGGCTCATATTTACGAACGAGCCCATGATATTCGACGCGTCCGCAGCAGAGAGCTTCGCCAGGTATTCGGGGTGCTGAATATAGAAGGCGTTTTTATACGTATCCCCATTTTGCCGCCACTCCTTCAGGTAATGTTCCTCCGCGTATTCCTCGCCGAAATACTGCTTCATAAAGCAATAGGTGCTGTAACAGGTGATGCCCTCGGCCGACCAGCTTGAGACGCCGTCCTGCATCGGCATGGTGGCAAGCCCCCACCACTGGTGCGCGATCTCATGGACAAGCACGTCCAGCCCGCCGCCCGAATCGGGGGAAAGGGATTCCGCGGGAAGGTAGCCCTCCGCGTCATAGCTGGTCTCATCCATGGCGCTCATGTTGCCTCCGGCGAAACCGCCGCTTGCATACGCAGGAAGCTCAAGCATCGTAAGGCTCTTGTCGTATATCAGCGGGCCGTAGACCTCGGTAAAGTAGTCTATCGTCGCTTTGATCACATTGACCGCGTCCATATCCGTAATGGATGCATCGTGCTTTGCAAAATACTTCAGTTCGATATTGAGGCCGCCGGCCTCAAAGGTTCGGGTCATGTACTCGGCGGCAAACAGGCCTGTGCCCTGAGCGCCCGCACCTCCCGTGTACCGCCATTCAGTCCTTCCGTCCTTTGTTTCGCCTTTTTCCGCTTTACCCTTGGCGAATACCGGCTCCAGATTTTCATCCAGGGATAATGTGCCGGCAAAAGCGCTGTCGTCGGACACGTTGATATCAAAGCTCGGAGAAAAGCCGATTGCCGGCAGCCATATATACCCATCGGCGATCCCATATCTAATGCCCTGAAGAATCGTGTTGTCGTTCCGCATATGGCCCGAATAGCCGATTTCAATATCATATTCCGCCGCCGCGGGCAGCTCGATGCTCCAGTTGGCCGTGCTGCTTTCTCCGGTTTCGCCGCGAACCGCCTTGCTTTCCACTCCGTTAATAAGAACGCTGTCGATGGTAAGCCCCGTGTTTATCATAACGGGCAGCGCTTGAATCTCCCCGGAGGCATTTTCAAGTTTGTATTTCGCGACGCCGGACAGCGTGCGGCCGCCGGCATCGATATCCAAATCAAAGCTCTTTTCCGTCAGCGTGAGATTCGGATTTCCGGCCTCCTGCTCGCCGCCGTAAGACGTGACTATCCCCGTGCCCGAGCTCATGGCCCCGCTGAAATCAACTGGCTTGCTGTCGTCGAATATCGGCTCAAACGCGTAGCTGATCCCGGAAAGCGACAGGGCCGCGACGAGAAAAACCGGCATCCAGACACGGCGGCAGTTCATAAAAAGCGAGCCGGGCAGCCCGCGTCCATAGCGCCTGAATGCACACAGCCCCATTGCCCATATGCTCAGCGCGGCAAGCAGGCAAAACAGGCGGTTCCACAGAAGCATGTCAATTTGGAATTGATTTGTTATAAGATCGGAGAAGCTGTCTGCGGTCGTCTGCACCCAGTAGAAAAGATAGCTGGGGTTAAGCGTATACATGCTCTCAATTAGCTTGGAGAGCTGAATCAGCCCCGCCATGATGATAAAAGCCGCCTCGACCCGCTTTGTCAGCATATAAAAGCCGGCGGACAGCAATACGACAAACACAAGCGCGCCGAAAAAAATCAGGAACCACGCCGTCAAAAAGGTTGCAGGCTGAAAATAATCGCCTGTTTTCACGATCCCGTACGGAAGCGCAAACAATGAAATCAGAAACGTTGTGGCAGCCGCGGTGCAGAGAAGCGCCAGCGTTCTGCGTATCTGATGATGGATCGGGTCGGTGCTCGTGAGCACGATAGCCTCCGTATTGTTTTTGTAATCCCTGTGAAACTGCGCGAGGGAAAGCAGCGTAAAGAGAAAAGCGCCGAGAAACGCGCTGTTTTGGGCCGCGTTCACGAGAAACGCGTCGGAAGCGGTCCGGCCCGTCCCGTTGAGGCTGAACCATACGGCACCGGCCGCCGTCAGCGCCATAATGAGCCACGTCAGGCGTTCGCCCATCATTCTCCCCACTTCGCGTGAGAGTTTTGCGGCAGCGTTCAAGCGTGATCCCCCCCATCCATAAGCGCCATATACGCGGCCTCCAGAGAGGGCGCGCTTTTTTGCGCCATCAGCGCCTCGGGTGTCCCGGCGTAACGGATCTCGCCCCTATCCAGAACAATGAGATGGTCGCAGGCGGACTGCACGTCTTCTATGATGTGTGTGGAAAGGATGACCAGCCTGCTTCTGGCCGCTTCCGTAAACAGGTTGCGAAACGCCACTCTCTCCGCCGGATCAAGGCCCACGGTGGGCTCGTCAAAAATGAGAAGTTTGGGATTTCCTATGAGGGCCTGCGCGATGCCGACCCGCTGCTTTTGCCCGCCCGACAGCGTCCGGATTTTGCATCTGCGCTTGTCCTCCAAATGGGTAAGCGTAATGACTCTGTTGACTTCTTCCTTTGCCTCTTGCTTTTTGATACTTTTCAGGGCGGCCATGTAATCCAGGAACTGCGCCGTTGTCAGGTCCTCAAACAGGCCGAATTCCTGCGGCAGATAGCCGAGGCTTGATTTGAGCAGATTTTCCTGCTTTTCCAGAGGCAGTCCGTCCATCAGGATCTCTCCGGAATTTGGCAGGAGATTCGCGGTCAGCAGCTTCATCAGCGTGCTTTTCCCCGCGCCGTTCGGCCCGACAAGACCGATCAGGCTCGGGCTTGCCAGCGTGAGGCTTACATCCTTCAGTGCGGCCTTTCCGCCTTTGTAGGTTTTTTGCAGGTTCTTCAGTTCGATTTTCAAAAAATCAGCTCCATTCGTCGGTGATGCTCTGAGCATAGCCCCGGCGAATGGAGCGGTTATGAAATCCGTGTGTAGCGGATATGGAATTCAGAAATTGATGGTAAAACGCATCCCCTCGGGCGATGCCATCGGCTCAAAGCGGTAATCCAACTCGAGGCGGCGCAATATCGTTTCCACAATGTAGAGCCCAAGGCCGTTGCCTCCCGTTTCGCGGCTTCGGGAAACGTCGGGACGGTAAAAGGGCTCGTACAGTCTTTCCAGCTGATCTTCCGGTATGGGTGCGCACTCGTTTTCCACAACGAGGCTGCGCTCTTTGCAGTAGACGGAGAATCTCCCGCCCGGCGCGGTGTATCGGACGGCGTTCGAAAAAATGTTGGACAGGGCTTTCCCCAGCAGCTCCGGCGGCGCCGTGATCGGAAAAGCCGCGCTCCAGTCGATATAAAGAGAGAGGCCTCTGGCCCGGGCAATGATGAGGTAGGGCTCCAGTACTCTCGCGCAGAGTGCTTCCGCGCTTTCCGTGACGCATGGCTCCGAGATCGCCTCAAGGCGCGAGGCGTCCAGAATGTCGCGAAGCTTGTCCGATAAGCTGTCCACCAGTTCCTTGCACTTCGGAAGCCATTCGTCGTAGTTCTTGTATTTCCCGACGCCGAGGATCATATTGTCCATGATGACGCTGACCGCCGTCGCCGGCGTCTTCAGTTCATGGGAGGCGGCCCGCAGGAAATCGGTTTTCGCCTTTTCTGCGGCCGCGACTTTTTTCAGCTCCGTTTCAAGGGAATCTATGGTGCTCAGCAGATTTTCATAGAGTCCGTTCACGTTGGCTGCAAGCTCGCCGAATTCATCCTTCGACTGTATTTTGCACCGCGCGTCCCGTTCGAGCAGGGTCATGTGGCGAGTCTCGTCGGAGATCGCCTGGATGGGGCGGGTAATCGCGCGGGCATACAGCAGCGAAAAAACGACCGCGACCACAACACACATCAAGACGGATATGGGCAGCAGCGATACGATGACGCCCACGGCTTCCTCGACCGGAGCCAGCGTCATGGCTAAGGTAAACGTGCCCGATTCGCCCTTCATCGTAAAGCTGCGCTGCGCCTGGATCGTTTGTGACGGACTGTAAAAAATGGTCGGCGTATAAGACGGGCTCCCATCCTGAACCGTCACGCTGCTTTGACTTTTATCACCGTCCCCTGTGAAAGCCGCGGCGGATGGGTCGGTTTCTTCCGAGTCCGTATTTGATGTAACCGTAACATAGGAAGTTACGGTCTTATCCGATTCCGAGCCGCCGCTCCACTTGATCAGGGCGTATTTATCCCCGCCGATCTCGATAACAATGTTTGTCTGGCCAAGGGCGGCGGAGTTTCCCATCAGGCCGACGATGTCTTCGCGCTTTGCGTTCTCAAGCTGCTGTGCCAACTGATCCGCCTGAGAGGTCAGCTCCTGTTGCTTCCGGTTTATATAGACGGTCGGCATGAGGCTATAAATAAGCCCGTTGGCAAGCCCGGCGATCAGCACCAGCAAAGCCAGCGTATATAAAAAAGTTTTCGGAAAAATCTTCATGGCTCGTCCTCCAGCTTGTAGCCCACGCCGGTGACGGTCACAATGCAGTCCAGATTCAGCTTTTTCCGGAGGTTTTTGATATGCGAATCCACCGTCCGGTCAAAAACAGGACGATCTTCCCCCCACAGCTCGTCCAATATGCGTTCGCGCGTCAGCACTTTCCCCTTTTGCTCCACCAGAAGCCGCAGGAGCCTCACCTCCCTGGGCGTAATGTCAATGGGGCCTTCCACCCCTTCGGCGGTGTAGCCCGTGAAATCGACCGTCACATCCCTGTGGCGCCACAGGTAGGGTGCCTCTCCGCATTTTCCCCGCCGAAGCAGCGCCTCTACGCGCTTTCCCAGCAGGACGATGGAAAAAGGCTTCGTCACATAATCGTCCGCCATCCCGTCGAAGCTTGCAATTTGCGTATATTCATCCCCGATGGCGGTGAGCATGATGACCGGCACGTCGTTTGATTTCCGCAGTTCGTGGAGCACCGCGAGCCCGGTCAGCCTGGGCAGCATCACATCCAGCAGGATAAGATCAAAGGAATCGCGTTTTGCCAAAGCCAGCGCTTCTTCCCCGTCATAAGCGGGGGATACTCCGTATCCCGCTTCCCTGAAATATTCACAGACCCCGTCGCTCGTATCCCGGTCATCCTCGACAATAAGCAGTTTCAAAAAAATCACCGCCCGAAAGACAATAGTTGTTACTATCATATACCTGATAGAATAGTAGCACAACAATATGTAGCGGATATGGAATTCCATCCTATGACGGCCCGATTTGTGCGGGCGGAATTCGGCTGCCGGCGGCAACGCACAGCGCGATCCCGCCGTGACCGCAGCGAGCACAGGCATGAATTTTTGCATCGATCTATAAAGCGGAACCGTGAACCCAATGCCCGGCAATCGGTTTACCTCCGGCCTCAAAAATCAGGTGCGGCGCGTACGGTTCGCTTCCGTAAAGTCAAACGTTTGATGCTCTTCGTCTCCGCCATCTAAACAAAGAGCAAAAGGACTTGAACCCTCATCGTTTAAGGCCTTTTATTTTTTTGCTGCAATAGACAGCATTCTTACGGGAAATCTTTTTTGTGCGTAAAAGTCTTATATATATAAATAAATGTCTTACGCTATTGACATTATGCCTTAGTTATGATACCATCTTCATAGGAGGAGGTGTAACGATGGGTAAAAATTTAAGAATAAAGTCAGCACGAGCAGCAAAAGACATGACGCAAAAAGATCTTGCGGATGCTGTCGGAGTCGCCCGCCAAACAATGAACGCAATTGAAAAGGGAGACTATAACCCCTCGATAAACCTGTGCATTGCGATTTGCAAGGTTCTAGGCAAAACGCTTAACCAACTTTTTTGGGAGGATGACGAGTATGAAAATCAAAAATAATGGTCTGGATGAAATGCAAAAAGAAAGACGTAACAACATTGGCAATCAAATGTTCATGCTGATGTTTTATGCTCTTTTTCTTGATTCCGGCCTTTACGGGGCAGGAATACAATGGCTTAAATATCCTTCAAATATTATGGTAATCATCATGGCTTGTATGAGTGTATACCTTATTAGAACGATAATTGCAAACGCGTATCTGCCTCCAAAAGCTCAAAGCAGAAAAAACATAATATACTCGATCATAGCTATCACTTTTTCTGTTATTCTTGCGATAGCCGCATTTAACCTCTTTGGAAATTTATCAGCTCAATCTGCTGTTGAGGATGCAAATGACAATTCCGCGCTCATTCTTTTTATTGTATCGGCCATCGGTTTACTCATTTCGCTGATTGCAGCCATCATAAAAAAAGTAAACAACAAAAATGATAACGATGATTAAGATGTGGCGAACGTATAAGCATAATGCGAATTAAACGTGGCATCTATATCCATCAAAAATTCCAAAAGACCGGCACACAGTTCTGTGCTCCGGTCTTTTTTTATTTTGCCGTGCATTTTTCCCTGCGGGCGCCGCTCTAGCTCGGCATGGTGACGGCCAAAAAAATCTCCGAGATCCGGTACCAAGTCGGATAATTTACCTCCCCCGTCACCGGGAGGCCGAAAACCTCCTGAAAGATTTTGACGGAGCCGGCCGTATCGATCCCGTAGATGCCATCCACCACCAGTTTTGGAATAAGGGGATAATTTTGAGAAATGGCATTGAGCTGCTGCTGAATGACCTTGACGTACTCGCCGGTGGAGCCGACCTTCAGCACCGTGCCGGGGAAGGAAATCGGGATGCCCTCAACCTTCTCCGCCTCTTTCAGCACGATGTCGTAGCCGTAATAGTTTTTCAGAATCTGCAGGGCCGTATAGCCCCGCTCCCCCAGATCCTTGGAGCCCCACTGACTGAGCCAACCCTCGCGGTTGACCCGAACGCCGTCGTTGTACTGCGTAAAAAGGGGCTGAACGATATCCTGCCGGGAGATGTATGCGGTGAATACCTCATCCACCACTACGGAAATCTCCTTATAAATATTTCGGCCAAAAGTGAAGGCCTGGTCGTAGGCGGTGGAGCTGGTGATGGTGAAATCGTAGCCCTTGCTCCGGTACCACTCGGTATAGACCCGGCTCATTGTAAAGGAGAGAATGGCAAGGACGTTGGCTTTCAGCGTCTCCCTCGGCCAGGTGGCATAAATCTCGCTGCTGGCAACATTCTTAATATACTCTTTGAAAGTCACGGTGTAGTTGGGCGCCGTGGCGTCATCCGGCTTTCCGGTGTGAACGATGATGAGCCCGGGAACCACCGGCCGCGGCAGAACTACCAGATCCTTGGGAAACGGAAGCTTCTTGACCTCCGACTCCGGGATCTTGGGCGGA
>CAZLMO010000020.1:18789-20017 GCA_964560915.1 uncultured Oscillospiraceae bacterium | reverse complement strand
CCTTTGGACAGGCGGCCGAAAATATCGCGGGCGCGGATCTCATCGTTCACACCGCCGCCATCATGGACGACAACCCCGAGCTGATCGCGGCGAGGGCCTCCGGCGTGCCGTGCCTCGAGCGCAGTGAGATGCTTGGGCTGATTTCCCGCCGCTACAACCGGGCAATCTGCGTCTCCGGCACGCACGGTAAGACCACCACCTCCGGCATGATCGCACAGGTTTTGCTGGAGGCCGGCTTCGACCCCTCCGCCTTCATCGGCGGGAAGATCAAGGCTCTCGGCGGCAGCGGAAGAGCCGGCAACAGCGACATCATCGTGATCGAGGCCTGCGAGTTTCGGGATACGTTCCTGCATCTTGGGAACGACATCTCCGTCATTCTCAACATCGACAACGATCATCTCGATTACTTCGGCACGATTGAAAACAGCATCCGTTCCTTCCGCACATTCGCAGAACACAGCGCCGGCCCCGTGATCGTCAACGGCTGCGACGCCAACACGATGAAGGCCGTCGATGGCCTTGAAAAAGAAATCATCACCTTTGGCTGGGATAATTCCTGCGACTACTGGCCGAAGGATATTCGTCCCCTCGGAGGCGCAAAGAGCGGCTACACCCTGATGCGCGGGGACGTGGCGCTTGCGGAAGTGACGCTCTCCATCCCGGGAAAGCATAACATTCTCAACTCGCTCGCCTGCGCCGCCGCCTGCATCCGTGTCGGTGCCGACCCGAAAGTCGTCGCCGAGAAGATTGCCCATTTTCCCGGCGCGGGCAGACGCTTTGAGATTCTCGGCGAGGTGGGCGGCGTCACGATTGCCGATGATTATGCCCATCATCCGGCGGAGGTCAAGGCCACGCTCAAGGCCGCAAAGGAAATGGACTTCCATGAGGTCTGGGCCGTGTTCCAGCCGTTCACCTACTCCCGCACGGCGATGTTGCTCGATGATTTCGTGGATGCGCTCTCGGTCGCCGACCATGTGGTCATGAGCGAGATCATGGGCAGCCGCGAAAAAAACACCTATCACATTTACACAAAGGACCTGGCCGACAAAATCCCCGGCAGCGTCTGGTTCAATACCTTCCGCGAGATGGCGGATTACACCCTCGCCCACGCCAAACCCGGCGACCTCGTCATTACCCTCGGCTGCGGCGACGTCTACAAATGCGCCTACATCATGGTCGGGAGACCATGTAACGGCGTTTAAAACATGGCGCAGCCATGTTTTAAACT
>CAZLMO010000020.1:0-18689 GCA_964560915.1 uncultured Oscillospiraceae bacterium | reverse complement strand
GGGAGTTTTGCTGACGCAAAACATCCTCGTAAAACGGATCGGCGAAGCCATGTTTCAGACTGGGAGTTTTGCTGACGCAAAACATCCTCGTAAAACGGATCGGCGAAGCCATGTTTTAGACTGGGAGTTCCGCTTTGCGGAACATCCTCATAAAGAAAATTAAAGACATCCGGAAAGAAAGGATGGGCCGATATGAAACCTCTTGGAAAAGCACTGGACGAATTCCGCATTTATATTGCCGGCCAAAAAATGGAGGCCGCCGAGACCATCGGTGCGCTGATCGAGAACGGCCGGAGCGACGAGGCCGCCGTCGAAAAGGCGAAAGTCGCCGCAGGCGACATCTTTCTCGCCTATTTGCAGCAGACGGAAAAGGCGCACGGACGGGAAGGCTATGCGGATTTTGTAAAAGCCTACGCCGAAGTGCTGGCTCCCCAGATTGCCGACTGGAAGCGCCGCAAGGAGAGCGCGGAGACCGATAACTGGACGCCCCAGATTCTCAGCAATACGGCAAAGTTCGATAAAGCCGAGGAACTGCTGACCGTCTTTACCGATATTATGGAGAACGCACAGGAGGAATGATTCCCGCCGCATACCCGGCCCGCCGGAAGGAAAATCTGCCGGGCCGCGCAGCCGTTATCCCTCGCCGCATGTCGCCGAAGGCTCTTTGCCGCGGTCTGCCTTTCGGTGGAATCCCTCTTCGCTTAGAATTTTAACTTTTGCATATTTGCTTGCCATGAAAATGACCTCCTGTCGTAGTTTTATTCTACAACAGGAGGTCTCTTTTTTTGTGGTCCGTTTTGAGGGGTATCGTCCAAGCCTCTCCGTGGGTTTTATTTTTTTCAGAGCCGCAGCAGTATGGCCACCCAGCCGCCTTCCCCGATGCGTTCGACAACGCGGAACCCGGCGTCCACGCAGGCCTTTTCGGTTTCGTCCGCGCGGGTGTCGATGATGCCGGAGACGATCAGCGCGCCTCCCGGCGCCAGGAACTTCTTTACCGTCCCCAGCAGGCGAAGGATCACATCGGCGACGATGTTTGCGGTGACAATCTCATACCGGCCGGTGACTTTTTTGGTCAGATCCCCGCAGACAAACTCGGTGACGCCCGAGGTGCCGTTTTTCGCCGCATTCTCTTTTGCGACCTCCACGGCCTGCGGGTCGATATCGACGCCGAGCACATACGGCGCGCCCAGCAGCGCCGCGCCGACCGCAAGAATGCCGCTGCCGGTGCCGACATCGAGGAGCTTTGTCTTTTCCGTCACGCACTCCTCCAAGAGACGCAGGCAGAGCCGCGTTGTCTCATGGGTGCCGGTTCCGAAGGCCATGCCGGGATCGAGCCGGATGACCTTTTCATCCCCGCAAGGCGTATAATCCTCCCACGACGGGCAGACCGCCAGCTTTTCGCTGATCTTTTGAGCATGATAGTATTTTTTCCAATTGTTCGCCCAATCCTCTTCCCGCACACCGGCGGTGCTCAACTCATAGGCGATCCCTTCCGCGCCGAGCCGCTCTTTCAAAAAACCGACTGCTTCTGCGAGCGCCCGCTCCTGTTTGAGATACAGGTGGATCAGGGAATGCGCGCGGTCCCTTTCCAGCAGCTCCTCTTCGATCAGATTCACATGCGCAATCTCCCGAACCTCGGCCTCCAGATCGGAATAATCCTCGATATAGATGCCGGCATCCGCGACCATCGAGCAGATCGCCGCGGCGCACTCGGTATCTTCCGTCGGAATTTTTACCGTCAGCTCGTTCCAGATATCATCCATGCTCAATCTCCTTTGAAGGAATCTTTGACTTTATCGAAGAAACTCTTGCGTTTTGTGTAATTGCGGTCCGTCATGGATTTTTCGAACTCCCGGAGCAGATCCTTCTGCTTGCCGGCAAGGTTCTGCGGCACTTCGACGACGATGCGGACATACTGATCGCCGCGGCCGCGGCTGTTGACATACGGGATGCCCTTGTTGCGGAGCCGGAACGTCGCGCCGGACTGCGTACCCTCCGGAATATCGTACTTTACCTTGCCGTCGATGGTCGGAACCGTGATCTCGTCGCCGAGCACCGCCTGCATGAAGCTGATCGGGATGTCGCACCAGACATCGAAGCTGTCCCGCTGAAAGATCGCGTCCTTCTGGACGGAAACCGTAACGTTGAGGTCACCGGCCGGGCCGCTGTTGGTGCCCTCGTCTCCCTGGCCGCGCACAACGAAGGTCTGGCCGTCGTCGATGCCCGCCGGAATATCCACGGAGATTTTGTGGTTATGACGAATCTTGCCCATGCCGTTGCAGGCCGGGCAAGGATCGTTTACGATCTTACCGCGCCCGTTGCAGCGCGGGCAGGTCTTGGTTGTCTGAATGACGCCGAACGGGCTGCGCTGCTGAACCGTAACCTGGCCTCTGCCTCCGCATTCCGGGCAGGTCTCCGGCTGCGTGCCGGCCTTTGCGCCGGTACCTCCGCAGTCTGCGCAGCGCTCCAGGCGCTGGATTGGGATCTCGCGCCGGCAGCCTTTGGCCGCATCCATAAAACTGATCTGGATGTGCACGTTGACGTCGTTTCCGCGGATCGGGCCGTTCGGGTTTCTCGCCCGGGTGGAGCCGCCGAAGCCGAAGCCCTGACCGAAGATATCGCTGAAGATGTCGCCGAAATCCCCGAACCCGCTGAATCCGCCCGCGCCGCCGAAGCCGCTCGCACCGGGCTGCCCGGCCCCATAGGAAGGATCCACTCCGGCATGGCCGAACTGATCGTAACGGGCACGCTTCTGAGGATCGGAAAGGACGTCATACGCCTCGCCGACCTCTTTGAATTTGGTTTCCGCGGTGGGATCGCCCGGATTCAGATCCGGATGGTATTTTTTTGCCAAGGCGCGGTAGGCTTTTTTGACCTCCTCCTCCGAGGCGCCCTTCTCGATGCCCAGCACCTCGTAGTAGTCGCGCTTTTCCGCCATATTCTCTCACCCTTTATGTCTTCTAATACGGCAAAAAGCGGGGATGCCCCCGCCCTGCCGTTTTTATCCCCGCTGCGGGGATCAGTTGTCGTTTACTTCGCGGTAATCCGCGTCCACATAGCCGTCGGTCGCCCCGGTGCCGCCGTTTCCGGCGCCGCCATCCTGCGTGTTGCTCGGGCCGCCCTGCGGCGGCTGCTGATAGGCGTTCGGGTCGCCTTGAGGCTGCTGCTGATAGATCTTCGCGGAAAGCTCGTAAAATTTATCCTGCAGCTCTTTCTGCTTCGTCTTGATGGTTTCGGCATTATCGCCTTTGAGAGCTTCCTTCAGGGCGTCGATCCTGCTCTGGAGGGCGGATTTGTCGTCGGAAGTGAGCTTGTCGCCGACGTCGCTCAGCGTCTTTTCGCTCTGGTAGACCATCTGATCCGCGGAGTTGCGAAGGTCGATCTCCTCGCGGTGTTTCTTATCCTCAGAGGCGAATTGCTCCGCATCCTTGACCGCGCGTTCGACATCATCCTTGCTCATGTTGGAGGAGCTGGTGATCGTGATGTGCTGATCCTTGCCGGTGCCGAGATCCTTGGCGCTGACGTTTACGATGCCGTTGGCGTCGATATCGAACGTGACCTCGATCTGCGGAACGCCTCTCGGAGCGGGAACGACGCCGTCCAGATGAAACAGGCCGAGAGATTTGTTGTCGCGGGCCATCTCGCGCTCGCCCTGAAGGACATGCACTTCGACCGTGGTCTGGCCGTCGGAGGCGGTGGAGAAGATCTGGGATTTCTTGACCGGGATCGTGGTGTTGCGGTCGATGATCTTGGTGAAGACGCCGCCGAGGGTCTCAAGGCCCAGGGAAAGCGGAGTGACATCGAGCAGAACGAGGCCCTTGACCTCGCCGCCGAGCACGCCGCCCTGAATCGCGGCGCCTACGGCCACGCACTCATCCGGGTTGATGCCCTTGAACGGCTCCTTGCCGGTCGCTTTCTTGACCGCATCCTGAACGGCCGGGGTTCTGGTGGAGCCGCCTACAAGCAGCACTTTGTCGATGTCGGAGAATTTGAGCCCGGCGTCGGCGAGCGCTTTATGGACCGGGCCCATGGTCCTTTCGACCAGGTCGGCGGTCAGCTCATTGAATTTGGCACGGGTGATATTCATATCGAGGTGCTTCGGGCCGGTGGAATCGGCGGTGATGAACGGTAGATTCACGTTCGCCTGCACCATGCCGGAAAGCTCGCATTTGCACTTCTCGGCGGCCTCTTTGAGCCTCTGCATCGCCATCTTGTCGGAGCGCAGGTCGATGCTGTTTTCTTTTTTAAATTCGTCGGCGAAGTAGTTGATCAGACGATCGTCGAAATCGTCGCCGCCGAGGTGGGTATCTCCGTTGGTCGCGAGAACCTCGTTGATGCCGTCGCCCATCTGAATGATGGAAACATCGAAGGTGCCGCCGCCGAGGTCGTAGACCATGATCTTCTGATCCTGTTCTTTATCCGCACCGTAGGCGAGGGAGGCGGCGGTCGGCTCGTTGATGATCCGCTTAACATCCAGCCCGGCGATGCGGCCGGCATCTTTGGTGGCCTGACGCTGAGAGTCGTTGAAGTAGGCCGGCACCGTGATGACAGCCTGCGTGACCGGCTCGCCGAGGTAGGCCTCGGCGTCGGCTTTGAGCTTTTGCAGGATCATCGCGGAAATCTCCTGCGGCGTGTAATTTTTCCCGTCAACGGAGGCTTTATAGTCGGAGCCCATCTTGCGCTTGATCGAGGTCACGGTGCGGTCCGGGTTTGCAATGGCCTGACGTTTCGCGGCCTGGCCGACGACGCGCTCGCCGTTTTTGTTGAAGCCGACAACGGACGGCGTGGTTCTCGCGCCTTCCGGGTTCGGGATGACAACCGGAGAACCGCCTTCCATGACGGCAACGCAGGAGTTCGTTGTTCCAAGGTCAATACCAATAATTTTAGACATGATGTATTCCTCCAATATCCATTCGATATATTACTAAACCATAAAAATTCTATCTGATCGGGTCATCCCCGGAGTTTTCAGTTTGCAACCTTGACCATGGTGAAACGGATCACCCTGTCGCCAACCCGGTAACCCTTACGAAGCACATCCACGATCATGTTCTCGCCTACGGTAGGATCCTCCACATGGAGAACCGCATTATGCAGGTTCGGGTCGAAATGCTGGTCTTTCGTCGGGATTTCGGTGACACCGAGCGAGGCAAAAGATTCCTCCGCGGAGTTGCAGATCATGTCGATCCCCTTCTTGAAATTCTCGTCGGCGCAGGGGTACTCCTTCGCCCGCTCGAAACTGTCAAGGATCGGCAGCAGCTTTGCGACGGCGTCCGCGATGGCATCCCCATAGATGGCATCCTTTTCGCGCTGGGTGCGCTTGCGGAAATTGTCATATTCGGCCAGGGCCCGGAGATACCGGTCGCCGAGCTCGTCGTATTTCTTTTGGAGCTCATCCCGGTCCGCCTTCAGGCCTTCCAGCTCCGCCTGGAGCTTTAGGGCCGACGCGGACGCCTCTTTCGAAACGGAATCCGCCGGATTTTGCTCTTTTCTTGCCGTGTCTTCTATTCCAGACGCCGGAGCCGCTGTTTCCACGGCCTGCGAAGCTCCGGTCTCTTCTCTGATTTCTTTACTCTTCATCTTCGTCTCCCGTTTTCTGTTGATAAGTGATGGAAAGAAGCCCGCCCAGTTTTTCGGCAAAATACCGCAGATGCGGGATCAGTCTCGCGTAATCCATCCGCACCGGGCCAATCAGCCCGATGGCGCCGCAGTCGTTTTCGCCGATGCGGAACCGCGCGACGATCAGCGAACTGCCGCAGAGCTCCGAAAAACAGTTTTCCTTGCCGATGAAGACCTGAATGCCGCCGGAGTTGCGGTCCAGCAGAGGGCCCATCTCCTCCCGGCGGTTAATAAGCTTCATAATCTCCAGCGCCCTGTCGGAAAATTCGTTGTACGTGAGGAGCTTCTCCTGACCGCCCAAATAATACTGGCCGTCGTAAGCCTCCTTGCAGAGCTCATAGATGCCGACCATCAGCGGATTGAACACCCCGGAATACTCGCCCAGCTGGACGGAGACCGCTTGGATATACTCCGCGCTGATCTCTTTGAGCGTTACGCCGGCGAATCGGTCGTTGGAAAACTTTTTGAAAAAGTCCGCAATGCCGGAATTGATGCAGAAACCGAGCCGGCAAACTTTGCTCTTGATCACGCCGTTCGAGGCGATCACCATCAGCACCACCGTGTAGCTGTCCGCCGGAACGATGTCGATGTGATTGACCGTAACATGTGCGGGTGTGGTTGTCGCCGCGATGGTCGCGCAGTTGGTGTATTCCGCCAGCGTCTCCGCCGCGTCTTGTAAGAGTTTATCCGGATCCGGGTCGCGCACATTAAACAGCGCGTCGATGCCGTCCTTTTCCTCCTCGGTCAGCGGCCGGAAGCGGACCAGACGATCCACATAGGTGCGGTAGCCGAGATGGCTCGGGATTCTTCCTGCGGAAGTATGCGGCTGCTCCAAAAAACCCATGTTGAACAGCATCGCCATCTCATTGCGGATGGTCGCCGGAGAAACATCGATCCCCGGCATCCGGGATAAGGTTTTGGAACCGACGGGCTCGCCGGTCCGGATATAGGTCTCCACAATGGCGGCAAGGATTTTTTGTTTCCGTTCATCGAACTGCACATGCCCGCCTCCTTCCGCTCTTTCGGATTAGCACTCCAATTGTTCGAGTGCCAACATGTATAATATACCCATTCGGCGTCCGGCTGTCAATAGGGTTTTCAAAAAGTTCATAAAAATTTCAGCAGTCCCGCGGGATGTCTGCCAAATCCATTGTTTCCGGAACCTTATTTATTCATACCTTTATTTATAAAAACGGCTGGGCCGCCGCCCGATCCCTCTCTCCGCGGGATTTTCCATGCGCAAAGCTCCTTCGGTCTTCGGAACCTGTTTTTTTATAATTTGTGATTCTTATATGCGGGGCGGATTTTCCTCCTGTTTTCTCGTCAGCCGGTTCGGTATGAAAAAGCGGGCAGACAAAATAGGAAAAAAGCCTCTGACATGCCGGCCCTTTTATCGTCCGGCCGGGTCTTTTTCGCCGCAGCAGGCAGAATTTTCTCCCCAAGGGCCTATAAAGTGTCTTTTCGTTTCGGGCGAAGATCCCCTGCTGCCGGATAAGACTATGCCCAAAAAAGAAAAAATGCGCCGACAAAGATGTTTGCTTTGAGTGGAGCCCATAAAAAAGCCCTCTCTTGAAAGAAAGGGCAAAATACGCTTAACTTAAAGGCAAATACCTTCCCCGTGTCTGCACGGCAGGCCAAAACGGGCGAAAACGCAGAGAATGCCATCCCGGCCAAAAAGCAGGATGCGTTCTCAAGCCTCCGGCTCGGGCCCGAAGACGCGGTCTACAAGCTCCGTAAGCTCGCGCCATGCGGGCGTGCCGGAAAGTTCCTCCAGTGCGCACGCCATGGAGCGGTAATACCAGGCCTGCTCCTCCGGATCCTTGCAGTGGAAGCTCCGCCAGAGATCCGGGCCGAGCGTCTCATAATCCCGTGCGACGGCACGCATATTGGAGAGCTTATCGCCCAGCGCGACGATTTTGGCGTCGCGGCCGGCACAGGCAAGGTGTGTGACGGCCTCCTGCTTGCGGATCTTCCAGGTCAGTTCCGCCGGCATATCCTCCCGCTTGTTTTCACTCTCCTCCGCCACCAGCGCGGCCACCCGTTCGCCGAAGCGCAGACGCAGCTCTTCCTCCGTCACACCGGCATCCTCCACGACGTCGTGCAGCAGCGCGGCGGCGAGGATCTCCGGATCGTTCGTGACGGTTGCGGCGATGACGGCCGCCTCCATCGGGTGGAGGATGTACGGCATCCCGGTCGCCTTGCGGAAGACGCCGCCGTGCTTCTCCGCGGCAAACAGCAGCGCGCTGTTGAGCAGGGAAAAATCATAATCCGCCGCAGGTTCCTGTAACACAGACGCCCTCCTTTCCGAGCATGAGCACGGCTTGTAAATTCCCGCCCGGAAGCGTCCGGCGCGGGATTGTTTATGGCATGAGCGTCGGGCTCTCCGCATAGGGCAAGGCCCACCCGCGGAACAGCGAAAGGCCGTTCTGCCGACAGATCCGTTCCCTCAAACGGTTTTTTCCGGCCGGGGCGGTGAGCTCTCCGCTCAGGGTTCAAAAAGCGGCTTATCGAAACCCTTCGGCTCAGTAGCCGAGCGGCTCACCCACCAAAATAACCTTGATGCGCCCCGGAATCCGCTGGAAGCCGAATGCCGTGTAGGTGCAGCAGATGCGGTCCGGCGAGAGGCAGTCCTCGCATTTCCCCGTCACCGTGCAGGGTGTCTGCTTTTTGAGCCGAACTGCATTTTTCGGCGCCGCAACCGTGCGGACCCGTTCAACAGCGGCTTCCATATCCGGAACCAATTTATTGATTCCTGCAACGATCAGCACATACTCCGGCCCGAAGATCATCGGCGCAACGCGGGTGCCGATGCCGTCGACCTGATACAGCCAGCCGTCCTCCGTGATCGCGTTGGCGCTCGCGAGGAACCAATCGGCTGCAAAACACTGCCGGTACAGTTCTTCTTTTTGTTCTTTGGCGAGGCCCTCTTGGTAGCGGTCAAGGAAACGGTACTTCCCTGAACGAAGCAGGCCGAGGATGCCCGTTTCATCAAGCGTCACCGAACCGCCGACCACCGTGACGGCGCCCTCCGGGATCAGTTTCTCCGCGAGGGCTTTTGCTTCCTCTTTTGTCTCCACATACATGGCATCCATACGGTTGCGTGCGAGCGCCCTCAGCACGGCGGAATAATCGGATTCGCTCATTATCCATCTTCTTTCAGCGGAGCAGCAGCTCCTGCAGCTCCACGATATCGTTCACAAAGAATTCCGGCTTGCAGGCCCGGAGGTCCTCTTCGCGGCCGTATCCGTAACCGACGGCCACCGCCGCGATCCCCTTTTCGTGGGCGGCCAAAATATCCATCTCGCGGTCGCCGACCATCACAGCCTCCCGTTTTGTTTCCTCATCCAGCCCAAGTCGGCGGAGGGCCTCTTCCACGACCCCCTCCTTGGTGTCGCGGCTCGTGTCGAACGACCCGCCGACCGTCTCGTCGAAATATTTAAAAAGATCAAAGTGTTTGAGAATGCTGACGCAGAATTCCTCCGGTTTTCCGGAGGCAAGGGCAAGTACTTTACCCCTTTCTTTCAGCGCGGCGAGCATCTCCGGAACGCCATAATAGACCCGGTTTTCATAGAGGCCGATGGGGCCGAAGCGTTCCCGGTATTTTTCAACAAGTTTTTCCGCCAGCTCCGGCGTGGCCCCACAGCTCTCGATATAGGAATTGCGCAGGGGCGGGCCGATGATCTTACGGAGCACGTCCCGGTCGGTCTCCTCATAGCCGCAGAGCGCCTTGAGCGCATAGTTGTAACTCTTGGTGATGCCCTCGAACGGATCTGTCAGCGTCCCGTCCAGATCAAATAGAATATAGGTAAAAGACATTATTAAATAGTTTCCTCCACTTCAAATACGGCCTCGGCCGTGGATCTTTCTTCCGGGCAGCGCCCCGCAAGCTCAGCGGCAAGGCAGAGCGCCTCCTCCGCGGCCTGCCTTCGCACGGCGTCCCGGTCGCCGGAAAAATGGAATTCCCGGGTGAGGTTCCCCCAGTTTGCGTCGGCGCCGACATAGACGAGCCCCACGGGTTTTCCCTCGTCGCCGTCCGGCCCGGCAAGCCCCGTGACGGAGACGCCGACATCCGCGCCGAGGATTCCCCGGACGCCGGATGCCATCTCATGGGCAGTCTGGGCCGAAACGGCCCCATATACACCGAGCGTCTCCCGGCGGACGCCGAGGACTTTTTCCTTTGCCTCATTGCAGTATGTGACGGCACTGAAGCGGAGGACCTTCGACGCCCCCGGAACGGAGGTGATGCGCTCCGCCACCATACCGCCGGTGCAGCTCTCGGCTGCGGAGACGGTCAGGCCCTGCTCCTCCAGCAGCCGGACGAGCTTTTTTTCGCTTGTTTCCATTGTAATCCCCTCCGATTCGTATAATTTCTATAAAATAATACAAAAGAGGGCGCCTTTCATGCAGTCCCTGCGTTTCCGGCGCCCAATCAGTTTATTCTTCCGCTTTGTCTATGTTGTCAAGCACGACGGCGATGTGCAGCTCATCAAGGGATTTCTGCTCCACCTCGGCGGGGCACTGCGTCATCAGCTCGGTTGCTGTTTGAACCTTCGGGAAGGCGATGACGTCGCGGATGGTCTCCTTTTTGAGCATCAGCATGACGAGGCGGTCAAGGCCGAACGCCATTCCGCCGTGAGGCGGCACGCCGTATTTGAAGGAATCCAGCAGGAACCCGAAGCGCCGGTAGGCCTCCTCTTCGCTGAAGCCGAGCCCGGTAAACATCTTAGACTGCACAACCGGGTCGCTGATCCGGATGGAGCCGCCGCCAACCTCGCAGCCGTTCATGACCATGTCGTAGGCGCGGGCATAGCAGTCCTCCGGGTGGGTCGTCAGGCGGTCTTCGTCTCCGGGGCGCGGGCAGGTGAAGGGATGGTGCATGGCCATCCAGCGGTTCTCCTCGTCGGACCACTCAAACTGCGGGAACTCGGTGATCCAGAGCAGATCGAACGTATCTTTCGGGATCAGGCCGAGCTCCGCGCCAAGTGCGAGGCGGAGCTGGCCGAGGCTTGTGCAGACGATGTCATTGCGCGGATCGGCCACGAGGAAGAGCACATCCCCGGTCTCGGCGCCGAGGCGCTCGCGGATCGCGTTCTTTTCCTCTTCGGTCAGGAATTTCTCATAGCTGGAACTCTCGCCCTCCGGCGTCAAACGGGTCCACGCAAGGCCCTTGGCCCGGTAGGTTTTGACGAGCTCGGTCATCCTGTCGATTTCTTTTCTCGTGAATTTGGCGGCGGCGCCTTTCGCGTTGATGCCGCGGACGGAACCCTTTCCATTTTCCAGCGCGCCGGCGAAGACCTTGAATTCGCAGCCCGCGAGCAGGTTGGAGAGATTCTGAATCTCAAGGCCGAAGCGGGTATCCGGCTTATCGGAGCCGTATCTCGCCATGGCGTCGTTGTATTTCATGCGGCGCAGCGGAGTCTCTATGTCAATATCGAGAATTTTCTTGAATACGTATTTAATGAAGCCTTCGTTCATCGACATGACGTCCTCTTCCTCGACGAAGCTCATCTCCATATCGATCTGGGTGAACTCGGGCTGGCGGTCGGCGCGGAGATCCTCGTCGCGGAAGCAGCGGGCGATTTGCATGTATCGGTCGCAGCCGGAGAGCATCAGCAGCTGTTTATAGAGCTGCGGGCTCTGCGGCAGGGCGTAAAAGCTGCCCGGATGGACGCGGGAGGGGACGAGATAATCCCTGGCGCCCTCTGGCGTCGATTTGATCAGGCACGGGGTCTCCACCTCAAGAAAACCCTGATTGTCGTAGTAATCGTGCGCGCACTTGACGATCCTGTGGCGAATCATCAGGGCGTCCTGCATCTCCTTTCTGCGGAGGTCCAGAAAGCGATACTGCAGGCGGAGCATTTCGCCGGCCTTGATGTTGTCGGCGACTTCAAACGGCGGGGTGGCGCTCCTTGCGAGAATCTTCATCTCGGTGACAAAAATTTCGATTTTGCCGGTCGGAATGTCGTTGTTGACGGATTCCCTGCGGCGCACGGTGCCCTTGACGGCAAGGACGAATTCCGCTCTGACGGAGGCGGCGTCCGCAAAAATCGCGGGGTCGGTGCCGTTGCCGAACGCAAGCTGCACGATGCCGGTGCGGTCGCGTAAATCAATAAAAACCAGGTTGCCGAGATCGCGGGTCTTCTGCGCCCAACCGAACGCGGTGACCTCCCGACCGATCTGTTCTTCCGTAAATTCCCCGCAGTAATTGGTGCGGCTCCATCCAAAGACCATAAAAATTCCTCCGATTTATATTCTGACTGGATTTTATCCTCAAACGGCGCGGCTCAGATATCCTCGAGCACTTCGCATAGACCGTCGATCCGCGTGTTGTAAAGATGGTCGATAAAACTGTCGAATTTCACTTTTTCATCCGTTCCGTCCTTCATATTCTTGACGGAGGCCGCCCCTTCGGCAAGCTCGTTGTCGCCGATGATACAGGAGAGCACCGCGCCGATCTTATCCGCATACTTCATCTGGGCCTTGACGCTGCGTTCATTGAGGTCGCAGGCGGCATAGAACCCCTCGGCGCGGAGCCCGGCGCAGAGCTTCGCGGCTTCGATGCCCGCGGCCTGCCCGAGGGAGCCGATGTAGATGTCGACGGGTGCCGTGGGCGGGAACTCGGCCCCGGATGCCTCCATGACGAGCAGCAAACGCTCGATGCCCATGCCAAAGCCGATGCCCGGGGCGGGGCTGCCGCCGAGCATCTCGACGAGGCCGTCGTATCGCCCTCCGCCGCAGACCGTGCCCTGCGCGCCGATCTGCGTGGAAACAAATTCAAACACGGTTCTGGTGTAGTAATCCAGCCCGCGGACGATCGTCGGGTTGACGGTGTAGGCGATGCCCATCGCCTCGAGCCGGGCCTTGAGATCCTCAAAATGCGCCTTGCAGCCTTCGCAGAGAAACTCCAGAATCGTCGGTGCGTCCTTCGCGGCCTCTTGGCATGCGGGGCATTTGCAGTCGAGAATCCGCATCGGATTGCGGTCGAGGCGGTCGAGGCAAGTCTCGCAGAGATGATCTTTTCTCTCGGTAAAATAGGCTTTCAGGGCCTCGTGATACGTTTTGCGGCATTCCGGGCAGCCGATGGAGTTGATCTCGAGCCGGATCCCTTTGGCGCCCAGCTCATCAAAAACCTGTGATGCCAGCGCGATGATCTCGGCGTCCGCGGCCGCGCTTTCGGTTCCGATGCATTCCGCGCCGAACTGGTGGAATTCACGCAGGCGCCCGGCCTGCGGCTTCTCATAACGGAAGCAGCTCGTGAGGTAGCTCAGTTTAAACGGCAGTGTGCCGCCGAGCAGCCCGTGCTCAATCACGGCCCGCATGGCACCGGAGGTGCCCTCCGGGCGGAGCGTCAGGGAACGGCCGCCTTTATCATTGAAGGTGTACATTTCCTTTTCCACCACATCGGTGGAATCGCCGACACCGCGGGCAAACAGCTCGGTGTGCTCAAACGTCGGGAAGCGGATCTCTTTATATCCATAAAGCTCGGCGGTGGAAAGGACCGTCCGCTCAATATACTGCCACTTTCCGCTCTCGTCCGGAAGGATATCCTGTGTGCCCCTCGGAGCCTTGGTCAGAATTGCCATAACATGAAAACTCCTTTGTCGGAATGAATTATTTAACGAGGTCGCGCCAGTCGAGATCGCCGCGCTCCAGCGCATGGATCAGCGCCTCAGCCGTGGCGATGTTGGTGGCGAGCGGGATGTTGTGCACGTCGCACAGGCGGATCAGGCTCGCTTCGCCCAGCTCATAGGGCTTATAGGCCATCGGATCACGGAAAAACAGCAGAAGGTCGATCTCATTGCAGGCGATCCGGGAGGCCACCTGCTCCACACCCCCTTGGCTGCCGCTTAAGAACTTGGTGATATGCAGACCGGTCGCCTCGGAGACGATCTTCCCGGTCGTCGCGGTGGCGCAGAGTTTATGTTTGCTCAGCACGCCGCTGTAAGCGATGCAGAACTGAACCATCAGCTCTTTTTTGCTGTCCTGTGCAATCAGCGCGATATTCATGGGAACCCTTCCTTTCCACCCGAATCATCCTCCGGGTCTCGCTAAAAATGGTTATTTGAAATCAAGCGGCACCCGTTCGCCGCAAAGGCGGGATGCAAGATCGGAAAACGCTTTTTTGTTTGGGCTGTCCTCCGGGAGCGCGGCGCCGGAAGCGAAGGCCGCCCTGGTCTTTGCATCCTCCCAGATCACGCCGACGAGCTGCACGCCCGCGCCGTCGATCACCTGATCGAGATTTTCGAGCGGCAATAGCTGCTTGGGCTTGCGCGGGCAGCGCTCGATGACGAGCCGCAGATTCACGAGGCCGAGACCCCGCATGGCGTCGGCGGCGGCTCTTGCGCCCCGCATGGAGGCCGGATCCGGCGTGACGACGACCAGCGCCTCATCCGACGCGGCCGCCGCATACTCAAGTTCGTAGCCGATGCCGGCCGGGCAATCCAGCAGGATAAAATCATACTCTTCGGAAAACTCCGCTGCAAGCTCCGAGATCGCCGTCGCCGGGACCGCCGCGGGTTTCGCCGCCGCACAAATCACGGAGAGGTTTTTCTGAAACGGGCAGGGGCGGATTGCCTCCCTCACGGCGCAGGAGCCGCGCATCACGTCGCCGAGGTCGAAGACGAGGTTTTCCGTCACGCGGAGGGCGACATCCAGCGCGCGGAGCCCGGAATCCAGCTCCACCAAAAGGGTGCGCTGGTTTTTGGCCACCAGAGCTTCGCCCAGGAACGCGCAGACCGTGGTTTTTCCCGCTCCGCCTTTTCCGCTTGCGATAAGAACGACCTTCGCCAAGATCCGCGCCTCCTTTTTACAATAATTATTCAGCTTATTATATCAATAAGAGAGAAAGTTATCAAGAGAATTTCCAAAAACGGCCGCCCGTTTTCCAAACATGCCCGCCGCCCCGCCGGAGGCCCCCGAAAATCGCTTTCCGCCTCGTTGACAAGAGAGAATTTTCAGTCTATAATACTGAGCATAACTTAAAAAAGCGCAGGCTGTGAAGGAAAGAACCGTTTTTCGCGCATCGCAGAGAGCCGCCGGGAGCTGAAAGGGCGGTATGCGTGGAAGTGGGGGCCGTTTCGGAGCCTCCGGAAGAGATTCCGGCGTGATTTTCCGCGTTAAGGGAAAAGGAGAGGCCGCCGCACGAAACTGGCAGCGGCAATGCGGGTGGTACCGCGGAGCGTTGTCTTCGTCCCGGTTGCGTGGGAAGAAGGCTTTTTTTATTGCGAAAGTCAATTTATCTTGAAAGGATTTGATTGTTTTGGAGTGGATGGGTCTCAACGATATCCGCGAGAGCTTCCTCACCTTTTTTGAAGGGAAAGGCCATCTGCGCCTGCCGAGCTTTCCGCTGATCCCCAAGGACGACAAAAGTCTTCTGCTGATCAACTCCGGCATGGCGCCGCAAAAAAAGTGGTTTCTCGGGCAGGAGGAACCGCCCTTCCACCGCACCACCACCTGCCAAAAATGCATCCGCACCCCCGATATCGATAACGTCGGCAAGGACGACCGCCACGGCACCTACTTTGAGATGCTCGGGAACTTTTCCTTTGGGGATTATTTCAAAAAAGAGGCCATCCGCTGGGCATGGGAATATTTCACCGAAGTTATCAAGCTTCCGAAGGACAAACTCTATGTCACCGTCTACGAAAAGGACGATGAGGCTCACGACATCTGGCATAACGAGATCGGCCTCTCCGAGGACCGCATCTTCCGCTTCGGCAAGGAGGATAACTTCTGGGAGATCGGCTCCGGCCCCTGCGGGCCCTGCTCGGAGATCTATTTCGACCGCGGCCCGGAACACGGCTGCGGCAGGCCCGAGTGCGCCGTCGGCTGCGAGTGCGACCGCTATATCGAGGTTTGGAATCTTGTTTTCTCCCAGTTCAACTCCGACGGCGAGGGCCATTATGAGCGCATGGCCCACCCGAATATCGACACCGGCATGGGCCTCGAGCGTCTCGCCTGCGTGATGCAGGGCGTAAATAACCTCTTTGAGGTCGATACCGTCCAAAATATCATGAAGCATATCTCCCGCATCGCCGGCATCAACTACCACGACGACCCGAAAAAGGATATCTCTCTGCGCGTCATCACCGACCACGTCCGCTCCACCACCTTTATGATCGCAGACGGCGTCATGCCCGCCAACGAGGGCCGCGGCTACGTCCTTAAGAGGCTGCTCCGCAGGGCCGCCCGCCACGGGCGCCTTCTCGGCATCAACGAGCCTTTTCTTTATAAAGTCGTCAACACCGTCATCGAGGAAAACAAGGCCGCCTACCCGGAGCTTACCGAGCACGGCGACTACATCAAAAAAGTCATTCTCTCCGAGGAGGAGCGCTTCTGCCGCACGATCGACTCCGGCTTCGAGCTGCTGAATGCGGAGACCGCCGAGATGGAAAGGACCGGCTCCACCGTCCTCTCCGGCGAGGTGGCGTTCAAGCTTTATGACACCTTCGGCTTCCCGCTTGATCTGACCGAGGATATTCTCGAAGAGAAAGGCATCACCGTCGACGGGGAGGGCTTCAACGCCCTGATGGGCAATCAGAAGCAGATGGCCCGCAGCGCCAGAGCCTCCGCCAACGGCGTGAGCTGGGTGGATGACGCGCTCTCCGTGCTCGGCTCCCAGAAGACGAAATTCGTCGGCTACAACCGCATGGACAGCGCCGCCCAGATTCTCGCCATCCTCAAGGACGGCGAACTCGCCGAGGAACTGCATGCCGGCGAGGAGGGCGTCGTCGTGCTCGACTGCACGCCTTTCTACGCGGAAATGGGCGGCCAGGTCGGCGACCGGGGCGCCATCTCCGACGGCACCTCCACCTTTAACGTCACCGACTGCAAGAGATCCCCGACCGGGCAGTCTATGCACATCGGCGTCATGGAAAGCGGCACCCTGCATAAGGGCGGCGAAGTCCGTGCCCGCCTCAACGAGGCCATCCGCCGCGCCACCATGCGCAATCACACCGCCTGCCACCTGCTCCAGAAGGCCCTCCGCGAGGTGCTCGGCGAGCATGTCCATCAGGCCGGCTCCTATGTGGATGAGCACCGCTGCCGCTTCGACTTCACCCACTTCTCCGCGATGACCGCGGAGGAGATCAAAGAGGCCGAGAATCTCGTCAACGACATGATCCTTCAGGCGCTCGATGTCGATATCAGCGAGATGCCGATCGAGGAAGCCAGAAAGCTCGGCGCCATGGCCCTGTTCGGCGAAAAATACGGCAACGTCGTGCGCGTCGTCAACATCTCCGGCCGCTCCATTGAGTTTTGCGGCGGCACGCATATCGAAAACACCAGCCGTATCGGCCTCTTTAAGATCCTCAGTGAGACCTCCGTCGCCGCCGGCGTCAGAAGGATCGAGGCCACCACCGGCACCGGCGTTCTGGAATATATGGATCAGATGAACGCCATGATGACCGAGACCGCCGCCTCCCTGAAGGTCAACGGCCTCTCCGAGATTCCGGCTAAAGTCGCCGCCCTCGCTTCCGAGCTCCGGAGCCGTGAAAAACAGCTCGACACCCTCAACGATAAGCTCGCGGAGCTGCGCGTCGAGGCCCTGATCGTCGGAGCAAAGAACGTCGCCGGGATGAAGTTTATCGCCGCGAAGCTCGAAGACGTCCTGCCGGACAGCCTGCGCATCATGGGCGACCATATCAAGTTTAAATCCGAGGATTCCATCGCCATCCTCTTCTCCGTCTGCGGGGAAAAGGCCACCATCTATGTCGTCTGCGGCATCAACGCGCTGAAAGCCGGCGCCAACGCGGGCAAGATCGTGCGCGAGATCGCCTCCATGTGCGGCGGCTCCGGCGGCGGCCGGCCCGACGGCGCCATGGGCGGCGGAAAGCCGGAGCTCATCGACGAGGCTCTTGCCTCCTCGGCGGAGATCGTCGAAACGCTTCTGCTCAATAAATAAAAAACAGGGCCCGGTTTTCCCTCCGCGGGAGCGGCCGGGCTCCGACAAAAGGAGAGTTTTAAAAACATCGCCGGCGCTACCGGAGAAAGGAGAATCCGAATGGAGGATTGTTTATTCTGCAAAATCGCCGCGGGAGAGATCCCCAGCAAGAAGCTCTATGAGGACGAGCGGGTTTTTGCCTTTTATGACATCAGTCCGCAGGCGCCCGTCCATTTTCTCGTCATTCCGAAGGAGCACATCAGCGGCGCCGACAGGATCACTCCGGAAAACAGCGAAATCGTCGCCTATATCTATGAAGTGATCGCGCGCCTGTGCAAAGAGCAGAATGTTGCGAGCTTCCGCGTCGTCACCAACTGCGGCGTCGATGCCGGGCAGTCCGTGCCGCACCTGCACTTCCATGTGCTGGCCGGCCGGGAGCTCGGGTGGCCTCCGGGCTGATCGTTCGACATGCAAAAGATCCCCGGAAGAAATCCGGGGATCTTTTTTTATTAGACGACAATTTCCACCGTGCTGCCGCCTGTGCGTTTCTTGCGGACGACAATCTGCCGGTCTATCTTATCCTTCAGCTCCTCCACATGAGAGATGATGCCGACGATCCGGCCGCTCTCCGTGATGCCGCAGAGGGCATTGACCGCCTTTTCGAGCGATTCGCTATCCAGAGAGCCAAAGCCTTCGTCGACAAACATGCTGTCGAGCCTGACTCCGCCGGAAGAGGAGCGCACCTCATCGGAGAGGCCGAGCGCGAGCGAAAGCGACGCCTTGAAGGATTCCCCTCCGGAAAGGGAAGCTGCGCTGCGGCGGGTGCCGTTGTAATGATCGACGACCTCCAGCCCGAGGCCGCTCTGGCTGATGTGATTGTCAGCCTCCACCTGGCGCGCGAGCTCGTACTGCCCGCCGCTCATCTTCATCAGTCGGATGTTGGCGCGGGCGATCACCCTATCGAAATACGCCGTCTGAATATAGGTCTCGAGCGTGATCTTCTCCTTGCCGCCGACCGCTCCGTTGGCGGTGCCGGAGAGCGCGTTCAGCATGGTGCAACGGCTCTCCGCCTCATGAAACTGCGGGCAGAGCGCGCGCAGGGATTCACCGGCGGCGCGGTTCGTATGGAAACGGGCGACGGCTCCGTCCCTCGCGGAGGAAAGAGAGGTTTTATCCCCGCGCAGGGCGG
>CAZLMO010000019.1:0-20295 GCA_964560915.1 uncultured Oscillospiraceae bacterium | reverse complement strand
GGAAGCGGCCTCCGGATGGAACTGGACCGTGAAGGCCCGCTCATCCGGGTAGTCGATCCCCTCGCAGGTGCCGTCGTTGGCATTGATAAAGCTGACGCGTCCAATTTTAAGGCTCTCCGAGATAACCGCGTAGCCGTGATTCTGGCTCGTGATATAGGTGCGGGTGCCGGAGACCTCTTTTACGGGCTGGTTGACGCCCCTGTGGCCGTACTTGAGCTTCACGGTTTTTCCGCCGCCGGCGAGCGCCAGAAGCTGGTGACCAAGGCAGATCCCAAAGATCGGCACCCGCCCCAGCAGCTTGGAAAGTTCCTCGATCTGCCCGATATTTTCAGCCGGATCGCCGGGCCCGTTCGAGAGCATCACGCCGTCCGGCTTTTTCGCGAGGATCTTCTCCGCCGATGTGTTTCCGGGCACGGCGGTGACGGTGCAGCCGCGCTTTACGAGCTCCCGGATGATGTTTCTCTTTGCCCCGTAGTCGATCAGCGTCACCCTGAATTTCTCATGTTCCGCCGTGAAGACGAACTCCTTCTCCGCTGTGACGCTGCCCACGGCATCCCGGACGGCATAGGCCCGGATCTCCGCGAGATCCTCCGGCACGCTGCCGCAGAGCTTCGCGTTCATCACACCGTGTTCGCGGATGATCTTTGTGATCTCGCGCGTATCGACGCCGCAGAGCCCCGGAATGCCCTGTTTTTTTAAGAATGTGTCAAGATCCTCCTGCGCGCGGAAGTTTGAGGGCGTGTCGCACCACTCCCGGACGACATAGCCCTTCACAAAGCATCCGCCCTCGAAGTCGTCCTCGATGATGCCGTAGTTTCCGATCAGCGGAAACGTCTGCATGACGATCTGCCCGTAATAACTGGGGTCTGTCAGCGTTTCGATATAGCCGCACATGCCCGTTGTGAATACGAGCTCTCCGGTCGATTCGCTCTCTGCGCCGAAGCGTTCCCCTTCAAATACGGTGCCGTCCTCCAATACCAAATACCCTTTTTTCATATTCACCAACTGTCTTTTTTATAGCGTGGCGGCCATGACCGCCTTGATCGTATGCATCCGGTTTTCCGCCTCGCCGAAAACGAGCGAACGGGCGCTCTCAAATACCCCGTCCGTCGCCTCCATGGCATCCCGGCCGAAACGTTCCCCCATTTCCTTCCCCATCGCCGTTTTCCGGTCGTGGAAGGAGGGCAGGCAGTGCATGAAGACCGCTTCTTCCCCGGCGGCTTCCATCAGGACCCCGTTCACCTGATACGGAGAAAGCTCCCGGACTCTTTCTTCCCATACTTCGGCAGGCTCACCCATCGAGACCCAGACATCCGTGTAAATGATATCCGCACCCTTCACCGCCTCGAACGGGTCCTCGGAAAAGCAAATCGACGTGCCCGTGGTCTTCGCAATCTCCCGGCAGCGTTCCACAAGCGCGGGATCCGGGAAATACTTGGCCGGGGCCGAGGCCGTGTAATCCATTCCCATTTTTGCGCAACCGACCATCAGGGAATTGCCCATGTTGTAGCGGCTGTCGCCCATATAGACCAGTTTCATTCCCTTCAGTCGCCCGAAATGCTCCCGGATGGTAAGAAGATCGGCCAGCACCTGCGTCGGGTGGAATTCGTTTGTCAGCCCGTTCCACACCGGGACGCCCGCGTATTTCGCGAGCTCCTCCACGACCTCCTGCCCGTATCCCCGGTATTCGATCCCCTCGTAGATCCGGCCGAGCACCCTCGCCGTGTCGGCGATGCTCTCCTTGCGCCCGATCTGCGAGCCGGTCGGGTCGAGATAGGTGACGCCCATCCCGAGATCATAGGCCGCCACCTCAAAGCTGCAGCGGGTGCGGGTGCTCGTCTTTTCAAAGATCAGGGCGATGTTTTTGCCCTGATCGATCTTGTGCGGGATGCCCGCCTTCTTTTTTGCCTTGAAATCGGCCGCCAGATCGAGCAGGCCCTCAATTTCCTCCGGCGTATAATCCAGCAGTTTCAGAAAACTTCTGCCTTTCAGATTCATACTGACCTCTCCTCTCCGTCATTCCGCGCAGGCGCGTTTAAACGCCGCCTATTTTCAACATGTTTGCCGCCGATAAAGTAATTTCCTCCGTATGGGCGCATCCGAGCGCCCGTGACCATTTACCGAAAGCGGATATCCAAAGGAATGTTACTCCGCGCAGGCGCGTTTGAGCACGTCCACCGCTTTTTCCAAAAGTTCCATTGGGATATTCAAAGGCGGCAGCAGCCGAACCTTGTTTTTCGCTTTTAGCACCAGAACGCCGTTTTCCCGGCAGGCGGCGATCACATCGGAGGCATCCTTCTCCGTCTCAACCCCGATCATCAGCCCCAGCCCGCTGACGTTCCTCACGCCTTTGGCGCCTTCCAGTTCGCGGAAGATATACGCCGATTTTTCGCAGATCTCTTTCAGGAGCGCATCGTCGATCCGGGAAAGGATGTTGGCCGCCCCGGCGCAGACGACCGGGTTTCCGCCGAAGGTGGAGCCGTGGGAGCCGGGTGTAAACACGTTTTGCACCTTTTCGCCGAGCAGTGTGGCTCCGAGCGGAAGCCCGCCCGCGAGCCCCTTCGCGGTGGAGACGATATCCGGCGTGACGCCGTAATTCATATATCCATAAAGCATGCCGCTGCGCCCGTTGCCGATCTGTACCTCGTCGGCGAGGAGGAGGATATCCTCCCGTTTTGCAATGGCGGCAAGGCCCCGGATGAATTCCCCGGAGAGGGGCACAACCCCGCCCTCGCCCTGCACCGCCTCAAACAGGATCGCGGCCACCTTATTTTCTTTCACCAATTTTTCCACGCTCCCGAGGTCGTCGGGCTCGGCGTAGACATAGCCTCCCGTCAGCGGAAGAAAGTCCCGATGAAAGGAATCCTGCCCCGTCGCGGCGAGCGTCGTGATGCTCCTTCCGTGGAAGCTGTTTTTAAGCGTGATAACGGTATAACAGTCCGCCCCTTTTTTCTCCGCCGCGTATTTTCTTGCCGCCTTGATGGCGCACTCGTTGGCCTCGGCCCCGGAATTGGAAAAAAACACTTTTTTCATGCCGGTGCGTTCACAGAGCAGCTTTGCAAGTTCGGCGCAGGGCTCGGAATAGAACAGGTTCGACGTGTGCGAAACCTTGTGGAGCTGCCCGGTCACGGCGACGATCCATTCCTCATCCGCCGTGCCGAAGGTGTTGACCGCAATGCCCGCGCCGAGGTCGATATATTCCTTCCCCGTCTCGTCATAAAGGAGCGAACCTTTCCCCGATACGATCTCCACCGGGAAGCGGCTGTAGGTATTCGCGATATAGGTGGTATCCGTTTCCCTGATGCTCATGCTTCTCCCCCCACAATCATCGTGCCCGCGCCCTCATCGGTCAAAAGCTCCAGAAGGATGGCGTGCGGCACGCGCCCATCCATGATGATGACTTTGTCAACCCCGCGCCGGATCGCATCGATGCAGCACTCCACCTTCGGGATCATCCCGCCGGAAATGACGCCGCTCTCAAAAAGTTTTTCCGCTTCCTTCGTGCCGATGCAGGGGATCAGAGAAGCGGGATCGTCCCGGTCTCGGAGAATTCCCGCGATATCCGTCATGTTGATGAGCCGCTTCGCTTTCAGCGCGCCCGCGATATGAGCCGCCGCCGTATCCGCGTTGATGTTGTAGACGTTTCCCTTTGCGTCACAGCCGAGCGTGGAGACGACAGGGATATAATTTTTCTCCAGAAGATCCGTGATCGGCTTCACGTCGACGCCCGTGATTTTTCCGACAAAACCCAACCTTTCGTCCTTCTGCTCCGCCTCGATCATGTGCCCATCGAGGCCGCAGATACCCATGGCCCTGCCGCCGTTAATCTCGAGCAGATTCACGAGGCCCTTGTTGATCTTACCGGCAAGCACCATCTGAACGACTTCCGCCGTCTCGGCGTCGGTCACCCGCAGGCCGTCCACGAAGGTCGATTCCTTGCCGATCTTCTTTAACATCTCCGTGATCTCCGGGCCGCCGCCGTGCACCAGCACGACCCGGACGCCGATCAGCGACAAAAGCACGATATCCTCCATGACCTGATGTTTTCGCTGCTCGTTGATCATGGCGTTCCCGCCGTATTTGACGACGATGATCTTGCCGTAATATTTCTTTATGTATGGAAGCGCCTGGGTCAGCACCTCCGCCCGCTCGGTGTTCGTAATCATCCCGCACATGTTCCCGTCTCCCATCCGCTTCAGGTTCTGTAATCTCCGTTGATCTTGACGTAGTCGTACGTCAGGTCGCAGCCCCACGCCGTGGCCGAGGCCTCTCCGTCGCCGAACCCGAGCAGGATTTCGATCTCCTTTTCCAGAAGGATCTCCTTGGCCTTTTCCTCAGAAAACGGCACCCCCATCCCGTTTTCGCAAAGAAGAATGCTCCCCTTTGGCGAGCGGAAACGGATATTCACCTTGCCGATATCCACCTCGGCGCCGCTGTATCCGACCGCGCAGAGCACCCTGCCCCAGTTCGCGTCGGCGCCGAACATGGCGGTTTTGACAAGGGAGGAACAGATCACCGCCTTCGCGGCCTTTTTCGCCGCCTCGGCATCCTTCGCGCCCGAGACGCTGCACTCGAGCCGCTTCGAGGTGCCCTCCCCGTCCCCCGCAAGCATCCTGCACAGGCAGACCGTGACGGTATTTAGAGCTTTCATAAAAGCGGAGAAATCCTCGCCCTCCGCGTCGATCGCCCTGTTCCCGGCCATGCCGTTTGCGAGGAGCACGGCCATGTCGTTCGTGGAGGTATCGCCGTCGATGCTGACCATATTAAACGTACTCTGCACGTCCCCGCTTAGCGCCCTTTGCAGCATGGGAACCGTGATTGCACAGTCGGTGGTGAGAAAGACCAGCATCGTCGCCATGTTGGGGCGAATCATGCCGGAGCCTTTGGCGATCCCGCCGATCCGGCATTCCTTTCCGCCGGCAAAAAAGCGCACGGCCGCCTCTTTTTTTACGGTGTCGGTCGTCATGATGCCCTCCGCCGCAAAATCGCCGTGATCCCCAAGGCCGTGCACCAGCTCCGGTATGCCGGCCTTAAACGGCTCTATGCTCATCGGGAGGCCGATGACCCCGGTGGAGGCGACGACAACCTCATCCGCGGAGATGCCCAGCTCCTTTGCGAGCAGCGCGCAGGTCTCCTCCGCAAGCTCCTCACCGCCGACGGCGCAGGTGTTGGCGTTTCCGCTGTTGCAGATGACCGCCCGCGCCGTGCCGCTCTTCGCCAGATGCCTTTTCGTCACCGTAAGCGGCGCGCCCTTGACAAGATTCGTCGTATAGACCGCCGCCGCATTGGCCGGGACCTCGCTGTATATTAAAGAAAGATCCTTTTTCGTTTTGTTTTTCCGGATTCCGCAGTGTATGCCGTTCGCGGTGAATCCCTTTGCGGCGCAAACGCCGCCTTCAATGATCTCCATCTCCATCCACTCCTCATTCATTTTCACAGAACCAGCCCTGTCTCCTTCTCCGCGCCGAGGATCAGGTTCATGCACTCCACGGCGGCCCCGGATGCGCCCTTCCCGAGGTTATCGAACCTCGAAACGAGCAAAATCCGCTCCCCGTTCCCGAAGACGGATACCTCAAGCGAATCCCGCCCGCAGAGCGCACTTGCCGAGAGAAAGCCATTTTCGTCCGTCCCTTCGGCATACCGCACGACCGGCCCGGCATATTTCTTTCGAAAGATCTCCCGAATCTCCTCCGCGCCCCCGTATTTGAGGTACTCCTTAAAAAGCGGCACCGTCGTCTCCATGCCGCTGCAAAAATCGGCGACGATCGGGCAGAATATCGGCTCCCTTTCGAGCCCGACGACCGCCTTCATCTCGGCGAGGTGCTTATGCTGCTGCGTGAGCCCGTACTGTCTCGGCGCCGCAAGCAGCGCATCCCGGTTTTCCGCCTCATACTGCGCGATCATCTTTCTGCCGCCACCGCTGTATCCGGTGACGGAATGGCAGGTGAGCGCAAGCTCCTTCCCGATTAGGCCCGCCTCGACAAGCGGATATACCAGCGCGAGGAAGCCGGTGGCATGGCAGCCGGGAACGGCGATCCGCTTCGCGATTCTGATGGCTTCCTCCGTCTCCGGGGAAAGCTCCGGAAAGCCGTACACCCAGCCTGGGGCCGTGCGGTGCGCGGTGGAGGTGTCGATCACTGCCGTATCCGGATTTTCCACGAAGGTGATCGCCTCGGCGGCCGCCTCATCCGGCAGGCAGAGAAAAACGATATCCGAGGCATTCATCGCCTCTTTCCGCGCCTGCGGATCCTTCCGCGCCTCTTCGGAGAGCGTGATGACTTCGATATCCGGCCTCGCCTCCAGCCGCTCGTGGATTCGCAAACCGGTCGTTCCGTCCCTGCCGTCTATAAAAATTCGCTTCATATTCCGATAAACTCCACAATATACGCAATCTGTTTTTCCACGGATGCTTCGCCCGTTCCCCCGGCGGAGATGCGCTTCGAGACGCAGGTCTCCAGCGAGATATCCCCGTAAAGGTCGCCCTCGAAAAGCTCCGAAAATTCCCGGTACGTTTCCAGCGGCAGCGTCTCCAGAACAAGCCCCTTGGAAATGCAGGCCGCCACAATCTGCCCGACGATTTTATAGGCGCTCCGGAACGGCAGCCCTTTTCTTACCAGATAATCCGCGAGGTCGGTCGCGTTGATAAAGCCTTTCTGCGCCGCCGCGTATAGGTTCTCCTCCAGCACCTTCATGGTTCCGATCATGGGGGTGAACACTTTGAGGCAGCTTTTTACCGTTTCGATGCCGTCGAAAACGGTCTCCTTATCCTCCTGCATATCCTTGTTGTAGGCAAGCGGCAGCCCCTTGAGCATCGTCAGCACCGCCACCAGGTCGCCGTAGACCCGGCCGGTCTTGCCGCGCACCAGCTCCGCCATATCGGGGTTTTTCTTCTGCGGCATGATGCTCGAGCCCGTGGTATAGGCGTCGTCCAGCTCAATAAAATGGAATTCCCACGAGGACCAGAGGACGATTTCCTCCGAAAAGCGGGAGAGATGCATCATGAGGATGGCAATGCCGCCGAGGATCTCTGCGCAAAAGTCCCGGTCGGAGACGCCGTCGATGCTGTTCCACGTAATGCCGTCGAAGCCCAGCTCCTTTGCGACCATCTCCCGGTCCGTGTCATAGGTGGTGCCGGCCAGCGCGCAGGAGCCGAGCGGGCAGAGGTTCATCCTTTTGGATGCGTCCCGAAGCCTCGTGACATCCCTGGTAAGCATCATGGCGTAGGCCAGAAGGTGATGGGCAAAGGTGACGGGCTGTGCTCTCTGCAAATGCGTGTAGCCCGGCATGATGGCCGTTTTGTGCGCCTTCGCCTGCTCAAGGATCGAAGCAAGCAGCCCCTTTATCAGGGAAACGATCTCCGCCACCTGATCTCTGAGGTAAAGCCGGATATCCAGCGCCACCTGATCGTTGCGGCTCCTAGCCGTGTGCAGCTTTCTGCCCGCGTCCCCGATCCGGCGCGTGAGCTCCGCCTCCACAAACATGTGGATATCCTCGGCCTCCGGATCAATCGACAGGTTTCCGCTTTCCAGATCGTCCAGAATTTCCTGCAAGCCGCCAAGGATCTCTGTGCCCTCCGCCTCCGTCAGAATTCCCTTTGCGGAGAGCATGGCGGCGTGCGCCATCGAACCGGCGATATCCTGCCGGAACATCACGCTGTCAAACCGGATTGAGGAGTTGAAATCATCGGCCTCCTGATCCAGCGCCCCGGCGGATCTGCCGGCCCACATCTTTTCCATCCCGACACCTCAATCCAATTTCTTGTTGTTTTTCGCGTTGACCTGGGCCTGCACCTTGATCGGCAGGCCATAAAGGTTGATAAAGCCCGCGGCGTCCGCCTGATTGTAGACGTGATCCTCGCCGAAGGTGGCGATCTCCTCGGAATAGAGCGAATGTTCGCTCCATACGCCCGCCTTGATGAGATTTCCTTTATAAAGTTTGATTTTAACGGTTCCGGTCATGTTCTCCTGCGTCTTTTCCACAAAAGCACTGAGCGCCTCGCGGAGCGGCGTGAACCACTGCCCGTTGTAGACCAGTTCCGCGAAGGTGATCGCGAGCTCCTGCTTCTTGTGCGCCGTATATTTATCCAAACAGACCGTCTCGAGGTAGCTGTGCGCGAAGTAGAGAATCGCGCCGCCCGGCGTCTCGTAAACGCCGCGGCACTTGAGGCCGACGAGCCGGTTTTCCACGATATCCAAAAGGCCGATGCCGTTTTCCCCGCCGATTTTGTTGAGCGCGAGGATGATCTCCTTTGCGCTCATCGTCTCGCCGTCGAGCGCTACCGGCTTTCCCTGAACGAAATCAAGCGTAAGGTAGGCGGGTTTGTCGGGCGCCTGAAGCGGAGAGACGCCCATCTCCAAAAAACCTTCTTTTTCGTATTGAGGCTCGTTTCCGGCGTCCTCCAGATCCAGCCCCTCGTGGGAGAGGTGCCATAGGTTTTTATCCTTGGAGTAGTTTGTCTCCCGGCTGATCCGGAGGGGAATATCGTGCGCCTCGGCGTAGGCGATCTCCTCCTCGCGGGATTTGATGGACCACTCGCGCCACGGGGCGATGATTGCCATCTCCGGCGCAAACGCCTTGATTGTGAGCTCAAACCGCACCTGATCGTTCCCTTTTCCGGTGCAGCCGTGGCAGATCGCATCCGCGCCCTCGGCCTTGGCGATCTCCACAAGCCTCTTGGCGATGATCGGTCGGGCAAAGGAGGTGCCGAGCATGTACTCCTCGTATTTTGCGCCGGCCTGCACGGTGGGGATGATGTACTCATTCACAAATTCATCCGTCAGGTCCTCTATGTAGAGCTTGGAGGCGCCCGATTTCAGCGCCCGTTCCTTCAGCCCCTCGAGCTCGTCCGCCTGCCCCACGTTCCCGGAGACCGCTATAACCTCGCAGTTGTTGTAGTTTTCCTTCAGCCACGGAATAATTACGGATGTGTCGAGTCCTCCGGAATAGGCGAGGACCACCTTTTTGATGTTTTCCTTCTGCATCTTTTTCCGCCTCCCGATTCGGGTATGTATTTTATTTTGTATTATAAATATTTATTCATCAATTGTCAATAAATATTCATTACATTTTCCCCTTTTGTCGGTATCGTCAGGAAATCCTTTTCGGATTTCACCGGTTTATGCATCTTGTACAGCGAGAGTGATAACAACAGCCCCTGACGGTCGACCGTATCCGTCAGGGGCTGTTGTTTTGCCGGCTCTTTTTTTGTGGCCGCATCCGGGCCTGGGGTGAGCTTCGGGGTCGTTCGGGAAAAAATATTACAGAAAATAATACGAGCGGAGCAGATCCTCCTGCCGGTATTGCTCCGTCAGTCCCCATAAAAATCTTTTTATTCTCCCTGTGGAAAGCCCGTTCTCTTCATAATCCTGCATCAGATTGAAAAAGCGTTTTGTCTCCCCTTCGGTCGCGAGGCTCTTAAAATATCCCCAGACGTGCAGGGCGGCGTTGACGGCGTTTCCCGGAACGGCCTCCTGCGCCCGGGCGTGCTCGATCAGATGGTAAAAATCAAGCGCCGGGCAGGCGGATTTCTCTTTTAAAAGCTCCCGGATTTTTTGGTAATCCTCCGGCGCTTTTTCGAGCACCGCGTATTTATATCTGCTCCACTCGAGCTCCAGCATCCCGATATCCTCCTGCTGTGCCGTGCAGCGGATGCATTTGACGGCGGAGAGGTTTTTATCCTTGACTTCGAGCATGATATCCGGCTTGTTTCCGCCAAGCGCCGCGAAGAAATCCAGAAACTCGTCAATGGCGATGCTCCCGGAATGGGAGCCTGCACTCTTTCCCGGGGCTTGCTGCGCATAATGTACCTTTTGCCGGCCGTCCCTTTCGCCCCACGACGGCCGACACTGCGAAATCCAGTCGGTATCGCTCTTCGATGGGTCGCAGCCGTTGACTTGATTATGGAGGTTGTCGTAAACGACGGGGATGCCGAGGCGCGCGCCGAGTTCGAGCACGTCGCCGATGTGGTACGATTTGTCGTCGTTTTCGATCACGAGGCGGTGCCGGATCGATTCATCCAGGCCGCGATATCGTTCCGAAAAGCGCAGCACGGCGGCTTTTTTGTCGCCGTAAACACCGCCGACGTGCAAAACGATCTTGCCGGCGGAGCCGACGCCCAAACTATCCAGAAACGCCGCATGATAGCGGAGATCCTCCGCCGCGCGCTCCGCCACCTGTTTTTCCGGCGAATTCAGCACGGTGTACTGTCCCGGATGCATCGAAACGCGGATGCCGGCTTTCTTTATATTTTCCCCGATGGCGGAAAGCTCCTCCCTGAAAAGATCCGCCCATGGCAGCGGGGGGATCGGGCCTGAGCCGAAGGGGATGAGGTCGGAGCTGATCCTGAAAAGGCGGATCCCGTTTGCGTCATTGTAGGCTATGATGTTCTTCAGGGATGTCAAATTATGACGGATCAGTTCCGTCAATCTTTCCTCCCCGGCGTTTTTCAGCCGGCACCCTTTTATTTCCGTATCCGGTACGCCGAGGGTCAGGCAGGCATATCCCACGCTCATGGTTTCACCTCATGAAGCTTTCGCTTCCCGCATCGAGCAAAACGACCCGTTCCAAAAGCAACGTTCAAAATCAGCGCAACCCCTTCGCAGATGGAATTTGCCCGTCTACGGGCGGCGGGGCAAAAGATGCAAAAGAAAGAAATTCCCATACATTTTGAAAGGGTATCGCCGACGGTTATGTCCGTATCTTTTCATAAAAACGTTCTTATTTCCGTGTGAAAACGAAAGTATGTAAAAAAATCTGCCGTTTTGTGTTACGGAAACGGTTCCCCCAAAACCTCCGGTCGGCAGGTATTCCGAAAAAAGTTCTTCCTGCGGTTTCCTTCTCCACCGGTTCTCACCCCAGCGCCACATCCAGCACCATCATTACGCTGAAGCCGACGGCGAAAAACAGCGTGCCGATATTGGAATGCCTGCCCTCCGACATCTCGGGGATCAGTTCCTCCACCACCACATAGAGCATCGCACCCGCGGCGAAACTCAACAGATACGGCAGCGCGGGAACGATCAACCCGGTTGCCAGAATCGTCAGCACCGTGCCGATGGGCTCCACAACCCCGGAAAGCACTCCGCCGGCAAAGGCTTTCGACTTTTTCATCCCTCCGGCCCGGAGCGGCATGGAAATAACGGCGCCTTCCGGGAAATTCTGAATGGCAATGCCCAGGGAAAGCGCCAGCACACCCATCGCCGTAATCTGTGCCTCTCCGGAAAGATAGCCGGCGTAAACCACGCCGACGGCCATCCCTTCCGGAATGTTGTGGAGCGTGACGGCCAGCACCAGCATCGTCGTTTTTTTCAGCCGGCTTTTCGGGCCCTCCATATGCTCGCTGTACCGGTGCAGATGTGGGATGATATGGTCAAGCAGCAACAAAAACAAAATCCCGATCCAAAAACCGATGGCGGCAGGTATAACCGACCATCTGCCTTTATCCGCCGACTGCTCAATCGCCGGAATCAGAAGGCTCCAAACAGAAGCCGCCGTCATCACCCCCGCCGCGAATCCGGTCAGCGCACGCTGCACGGGTTCGCTTATTGCTTTTTTAATAAAAAACACACAGGCCGCGCCCAGAGAGGTCCCTAAAAAAGGGATCAAAATCCCATAAAATGCCTCCATCTTTTCTCCGCCTGCCTCCTTTTTTCATCCTGTCCGCTCGAAACGTCCGAAGCGGCAACTTTCCCGTTTCTGCGTTTCCATTTGACTCTCATGATAAAACGCTGTCGGATCCGTCAAAACCGCCCCGCTGCCCTGGCTGCGCCGGCGGCTCCGATCCCCCAAATGGATTCTGTCGGACAGTGCACCCGAAAACGGGGCCGTATCTTTCCGGCCACGACGCCGGGATTTCCGCATATTTTGACGGGCATAAGCTTTTTCTCCGTCACGTCCTAAAAATTCCCCTTATCGTTTCGTTTTGCGTCAGCTGAGGAAGCCCTCGACGATCTTTTCCTCCGCCTCCTGCTCGGTAAGCCCCAGCGTACGCAGCTTCAGGATCTGTTCTCCGGCGATTTTGCCGATGGCCGCCTCATGGATCAGGGCGGCCTCCACATGATGTGCGTAGAGCTTCGGCGAAGCATCCACCGTGGCGGCGCCGTCGATGATCGCATCGCATTCGGAGTGACCGCTGCACGGCGCATTTCCGACGATGATGGAGGTATAGGACTGATGAGAGGTGCCCCGGGCCACGGAACGGGAGACAATATCCGCGCCCGCGCCTTCGCCGTTCAGATCCACCTGAAACATGGTCTCCGCCTCCTGCTTCTTTTCGGTCAAAAGGCGTTCCCGGATCAGCAGTTTCGCGCCCGCGGCAACGGTTGCGTTCGTTCTGCGTATGGTATGATCCACGCCGCCGATCTGGGTGGTATCCATTTCCAAAACCGAATTTTCGGCAAGATAGGCCTCCGTCACCGGGTCAATGATGCGGGAGCCCGTCCCCTCCCCGGTGCCGACATGCTTTTCGACATATTTCACATGCGCACCCGGCTCCAGAAAAAAGCGGTGGATGCCGTTATGACGGGCGGGCTCGCCGTTTTCGGTATGGACCCCGCAGCCGGCCACGATCGTCACATCGGCACCCTGTCCAACGTAAAAATCGTTGTATACGAGATCATCCATGTTGCCGTGGGTGACGCAGGCGGGGATGTAGACGCTCTCCCCAACCGTCCCCGGCAGGATATGAATATCCAGCCCCGGCTTGTCCGTCTTGCTCTCGATTTTGATATTTCTGCTGGACTTCCGGCCCGCGCAGCAGCCGTCCTCGCGGATGTTATAGGCGCCTTTAAAGGAGCCGGTCCAGTCCGAAATCATCTTCAGTAATTTTTTTGTCGTCTCATTCACGGAACATTTCCTCCTTTTTGCGGCAGGCGGCGACGCTTCCGCTTGAAAGAACGTGTGCCATCATTTCATCTCTTCTGCCGGAGGCCTGAACCGTTCCGTCGGCCAACAGCACAATCTCATCCGCAATCCGTAAAATCCGCTCCTGATGAGAGATGATGACAAGCGCCCCCTGCAATTCCTCATGCATGTTTTTGAACACGTTGATGAGATTCTTGAAGCTCCACAGGTCGATGCCGGCCTCCGGCTCGTCAAAGATCGAGAGTCTGGTATGCCGCGCGAGCACGGTGGCGATCTCGATGCGTTTGATCTCGCCGCCCGACAGCGTCGCGTTCACCTCGCGATCCAGATAATCCTTCGCGCACAGGCCCACCTTGCTGAGCATATCGCAAAGCTGCCCTTCCCCCAGCAAGCCGCCCGCGGCGGTCTCAACCAATTGACGCACGGTGATTCCCTTGAACCGGACCGGCTGCTGAAAGGCAAAGCTGATGCCCTTTTTCGCCCGCTCGGTGACGTCCAGCTCTGTAATATCTTCCCCATCCAACAGGATTTTGCCGGAAGCGGGCGGCTCGATCCCCGCGATGACACGGGCCAGCGTCGTCTTCCCGCTTCCGTTCGGCCCCGTGATAACAAGAAGCTTCCCGTCCGGAACCGTCAGGTTTAAATTCTTCAGCACCGGCTTCCCATCCGGCGCGTTCCATGATATATTTTTTAAAGACAGCATTTGATCCACCTCTTTTAATTTTTGCATCCATCAGAGCGTTTCAACACTCAAGTCCAAAAGAAATTGCTTCCGAAAAGCGATTTATTTTGGGGGAAATAGCCGGTCACAGGCGCCCCGCACCAGAGTTTCCAATACCTGTGGATATAATTCCCCGATATTCTCCCGGTGAGACACCGTCAGCATCAATCCCCGTACCGCCGCCGCCGCCAGCTCTACGCCGCCGACGGGTTCAAGCCCCGCCCTGTTCAGAGCCTCTTTAATATGAACCGCGTCGCTGTGATATAGTTTTTTTTGCGTCTCCCTCGGAATTTTTCGCAAGATACAGGGGACGTCCCTCTCCAAAAAATCCATCATACCGGTCTGTTCCATGGCCCGGCAGGCGGCCAGCACCGCCTCCGCGGCGCGTGCGGCGGGCGGCAGCCCTCGGTTTTGCTCCAGAGCCCGAAAGGAAACCTCGTAAATCTCCGTATGAATCTTTTCGAGCACTTCCAAAAACAGCATTTCCTTGGAATCATAGAATTTATAAAACGCCCCTTTGGAAATATCCGCCGCCCGCGCCAACTGCTCTACCGACGTTTTATGAATGCCAAGGCTGACGGCGCATTGACGCGCCGTTTTTCTCAGATTTTGAAAAATCGTCTGCCTCTCCTGCTCCGAAAACGCCACCGCCATGTATTTCACCTCCCATCACTATATGACCAGTTTGTTTTTACAGTCATATTATAACAAATCAGTACCATGAAGTCAAGCCGCGGACGAGAAAAAAGATCGTCACCCTCAAGGGCTCGTTCTCAAATCTCTTCCGACATAAATAGGAAAAGCACGGCCGCCGATGCTGCGACCGTGCTTTTGACTTGAATGTTCTGCTTAGCGAAACGTGGACTTTAGCCGACATAGCATGCTTCTCCCCCGCTGAAATAAATAAGCCGTCGGGGCCACGAGAACCCCTAAGGGTTTATTATGAAGCCAGCGCCTAAACGACGCGGGCTTTGTGTGTCATTTGTTCAGTTCAGACGCAGATTGTTGATTGCATCTTTTAAAAGCAGTATTTACACATAAAAATCGAATCATTCGGTCATGTGTTTATGGTGTTTTGGGGGATTGCTATCCCTGGCGGCTTATGTATAATTAAAAAGCAGAGATGTTATTAAAATGGAAGAAGGGATATGGATGGATGATGGCCAGGAAAGGGTAAATGATGAATTCGGTGAAAAAATCGGCCGCCTGACGAAAAGCAAGGCTTATCTCGATTATTGTGAAGAGGTATACGGATATAGAATATATTTGTTCAACATGATGGATAAAGAGCAGCTGGATTTCATTCTGAATTCCGTTTCGTTATCATCGGATGATATTCTTCTGGATTTGGGATGCGGTTCGGGAAGTATTTTGAATTTACTTGCTAAAAAATACGAATGCCTGGGAATCGGTATGGATCAGCTAAACGGGGATGTTATAAAAAGAGACAACAAATTTATTACCTATGTCAACGGCGATATCGACCGGATTTCGGATTATCACCTGAAGCCAACCGTCACGCTATCCATTGACAGTCTGTATTTCAGTAAGGACTTAAAAAAATTGCTTCATGATTTATATAGCCTTAAAAACAACAGAATGTATTTATTTTATTCCCAGTACCTGTTTGAAGAGACTAACGGAGACAGAGACACCCTGCGCGGAGATCATACGAAAGTTGCCGACATTCTGAATGAAAGCAGGATTTCTTACAAAACAATCGAGTACAGCAAAAACGAGCGATTCTTGTATGAAAGATCTTTGATTGCTCTCCAAAAACGCAAAGAGGAATTTAAGAATGAAGGGAATTCGGATCTGTATGAAAGCAAACTAAAAGAAGATATGATGGGAAAAGGCCTCTATGAGAAAGGCCTCGCAAGCAGATACCTTTATATCATTGAATGACCGAATGCCGGCGGGTCTTATCCTGCAGACAAAAACGGTTCCATAGGCCATGCCGTTTTTCCCGATAAAAAGAGGGCGGAGAAGCCCTTCCCTGCCCTGATATGCATGTTTATGATTTTGTGAGGAAGCGCCCGATCCCGCCGTCCGTTTCGATAAAATAATCGCGCATGTCGGAGATCCACGAAAGGTCGATCCCCTTTTGCTCCAGAAAATCTCCCTGTGCGCCTTCTTCCAGCTGTTTATCCAGCGGCGGGGCGGAGGTGAGCCCCAGAAAATCGTAAACGACGATCTCCTCATCCTCATACACTTGATACGTATTGGTCTCTTCAGGAGAAAGCGTGTATGGAACATAGCGCACTGCGCCGGACGCAGTCTTTTCCGTGCGAAGAAAAGCGATCCGGGCGTCCTCCTTCTCCACATCGCTGCGGAGAAACGCCTGCAGCAAAGAGAGACACACCATGGTGTCGGCATTCGCGGCAGCGTACATGCACTGCGGATGAAAGGCAGTATATCCGCCCACGAGGTTATCCCCGCCATAGGAAGCAAAAAAACAGGTACCGTATTGAAAAGAGGTTTCCTCTTCCTGCACATAATAGAGCGGCGGCTCGAAATACGAATGAACAAGGCCCGTGTTATCCCGGGATTGATTAGAGTCATAGATGCCGATATCTTTGGGGATCTCCAGACGATATCCGAGCTCCGACAAAGAATAGGGAGAGATGACTTTTTCCGGATTTGGGTTTGTTTCCTCCGGCTGCGACGAAGATTCCGGCAGGGACGAAAGCTCGGATTCAGCCTGCGAAGAAGAGCTTTCACTCTCCGACAGAGAACTGGAATCCTCCGGCTGCGCTGTGGAGACGCAGCCGGAAAGCAGCGTCATAAGCAGCAACAGGGCAATCCGTTTCTTCATTGCACTCTCTCCTTTATGTCATCATAATAAAGAGCCGACATTTTCTTTTAAGGGAAAGTCGAAGAGATCGATTTTAATGTCCGTCTTTTGCAAACAAGATATGGATGCTCAGTCTTCCGTCATGATAGCGGCCGCCGATCGTGCCGTTCATCTGCTCCGTAAGTTCTTTGGCGATGGAAAGCCCCAGCCCCGTCGATTGCTTTGCGTCTTCCACCGTATAAAAACGGTTGAAGAGTTTGCCCGCCTGCACCTCGTCAAGCTCCGAGGCGCTGTTTGTAAAATCAATCTCTCCGGCTTCGCTCAGCGTGATTTCCAAATCGCCGTTGCTGTATTTAATGGCGTTGCCGATCACGTTGCCGAAAATACGGGATAGAGCCCCGCGGTCAAGCGTGCGGTGGATTTTCCTTTCCGGTATCGTAATCACCGGCGTAATCCCGCGGTTCTTCAGGGCCGCATAATAGGCGGAGATGCTCTCCTCCAACGCGCTGTTCAAAACCACGTCCTCATATTTTCTGTCATTCGACACGGACACGATGACGGAATAGCGGAAAAGCTCCTCTGTAAGCTGTTTCATCGCCTCCATGCGGTTTTCAATCACATCAAGGTAACGGGCAACCGGCTCCGATTTTTCTTCCCGCTTCAGCAAATCCAGATAGCCGCATATGGCGGTGAGCGGAGTCCGAAGATCGTGCGAGATATTCGTCACGGCTTCTTTCAGCTCCAAATCGCCGCTCTGAAAACGTCTGCGTTCCTGCCGGAGCAGGCGAAGCTGGGTATTCAGAGCAGCGGCGAGCCTCCTCATAGAGCGGTCGCCGCTGGAAAGCGTAATCAGGGTATTGGTATCCGTGCTCAGTCTCGTGCTCAGTTCCGCACGGATTTCATCCGCCGCCCTGTGAAGCAGCACAATTTTTAAGACCAGCGCAGCAATGATGAGCACCAGCGCCGCGCAGACGATCCAGAGCCAGAGCACGGGCTTTCCTCCTCACTTCAGATCTTTTTTGCGGAAGCAGAGCACGCCGCATACCGTCGATGCAAGCGTGATGAAAAGCGAATACAGCAGCATTTGCCACAGGTGCGGCGTCCACTGCGCGGAGATCTCTACGGCCTGCCCTGTAGGCAAGAAATCGAGGAAGAACTGGTAGACCTCGCGCTTTGTCCCCTCCAGGTACTGCGGATTCCTCACCGGTTCCGCCGCGGCGTTGCCTAAAGAATCCGTAAAAACGTAGCCGTCGTAAAACTCGGGCGCTTCCAGTCTCGCTTTGATGAAAGTCGTCAGAACCAGCAGCGCGACAATGAAGAGGATGCAGATCACGGCGGAGGCTGCCTTGTTCTGATTCAGCATGCCCAGCAGCGTAAGCAACGCGGTGCAGGCTATCACCATCATAAAAGCGACGAGAAGCAGGATCCCCACCGCTCCCAAACGCGTCTCGGAAAGCCCGAGCAGCGGAAGCCCAAACGCGGCGACGGCGGCGATATAGGAAAGGCACATGAAAATTCCCGCCGCCGAGCAGGTGACAAAGTTGGAAAGGTAAACGGCGCTTCTCGTGTGGCCGACGATAATTTTATTGCGGATCGTTCCGTCCCCGTACTCCGTGCCGATAAAAAGGCTGCAAAATGCGGCGGAAACGATGCCGATCAGAACCGGGAAAATAAGCGCCAGCTGATCCGCGGTCGCCGTGGGGTCATTTATGAGTTTCATCATCACGCCGAATCCTCCGGCGGCAAACATAAACATCATGCCTGCCCAGAATGCCTTGTCCTTCTTCAGACGGGCGAAATTCGCGTTCAGCAGCTTATTCATGTCTGCCACCTCCCATCAGGCTGATGTAATAGCTCTCTAAACTTTCATCGCGCTCGTGCAGGGAGAGCACTTCGCAGTTTTCCTTTGCAAGCGCCAATGTCAGGGAGGTGATATTCACTTGGTCGAATACATCGGCTTCGTTTTCCGATACAACGCCGTAATCCAGCCCCATGCTGTCCAGCGTGCGAGTCAGCGCTTTCACATCAGAAACGGTCAACCGAACGCATTTCCGGCAGGCGGCCTCGAGCTCTCCGGCGCTGATCTCCTTAACCATCTGCCCGCGGTCGATAAAGCCGTAGTGCGTGGCCAGACGGGCCAGCTCGTCAAGATTGTGGCTTGAGATGAGCACGGTGATCCGCCTCTCCCGGTTCAGCTTTAGAATCAGCTCGCGGATCTCAACGATGCCTTCCGGGTCAAGGCCGTTTACCGGTTCGTCGAGAACCAAAAAATCCGGATCTCCGGCGAGTGCCACGGCGATGCCCAGGCGCTGACGCATGCCGAGCGAAAAGTTCTTTGCCTTCTTCTTCCCCGTATTTTTAAGGCCGACCAGCTCCAGAAGATCCGGAATGCCCTCAAACGACGGAAGGCCGAGTACCCGGTACTGCTCTTTCAGATTCTCTTCGGCGGTCATCTCCAGATAAATGGACGGGGTCTCCACCACCGCGCCCATTCTGCGGCGGGCCTTTTCAATGCCCACGTCGGTATCCTTTGCGCCATACAGCGTGAATCCGCCGGCCGTGGGGATTTGCAGGCCGCAGATCAGGCGGATAAGCGTGGTCTTCCCCGCGCCGTTTTTGCCGACAAAGCCGTAGATGGCCCCCTTTGCGATGTGCATGGAAAGCCCGTCCAGCGCCTTAAAATTTTTATAGCACTTTGAGAGGTTTTCCGTAGTCAATACATATTCCATATCCATACCTCCTTTTGGTCATCGACAATATGGTAGCAGGATATGGTAAAGGCGGCGGTAAAGAGATCGGTAAAGATTTGGTGAAGGTTTATTCCTCATGCAGCTTAAACCCGATCCCCCACACGGCTTCGATATAGTCCTGATTTCCGGCTTCGCGCAGCTTTTTCCGCAAATTGCTGATATGGACCTTCAGGGAGCTTTCCACGCAGTCCGGCGTATCAAAACTGATGAGGTCCAACAGCCGGGATTTCGTGACCACCTGAGACGGATTTTGCATGAGCTGTTTGAGGATGGCATATTCCGTTTTGGTCAGCTTTACCGGGATGCCGCTCACGTCGACCGCGTGCGCGGCGGTATCCATGGTCAGATCCGCGAAAGTCAACACCGAGGCGGTACCCATGGCGGAGGCGTTGCGAAGCTGCACGGCGACTCGGGCGAGCAGTTCCTTCATTTCAAAGGGTTTTGCGATATAATCCGCCGCCCCGCCCATGAGCAGCTCCACCTTATCGCCCACATCCACTTTGGCGCTGACGACGATAACCGGAATCCCCGCGAGCTTCGGCAGAAGTTCCTCCCCGCAAAGCCCCGGCAGCATCAGATCCAAAAGGATCAGATCGGGGCGATGATCCGGCAAAAGCAGCAGCGCCTCCGTGCCGGAATACGCCCGCAGAACGCCGTAGCCTTCCTTCGTGAGCGCCTCCTCAAGCATGTTGCCGATGTAGATATCGTCATCAACCACCATGATGTTTTTCATATGACTCATTCAGAGTATCCCTCCGGAGTTGTTGTTTTTATCCTTCCAGCTTTGAAGCGAAAATTTCCGTTTCTATTATAGGAGAGAAACGCGCCGTTGTATAGAAGATGGAAAAGAAACGTCACCAAACCGCCGGCATGCTCAAAAAAGAGAGCTCCCTGAAGTCTCTCCTCTTGTGGCCGGAGTGAACTTATGGGATTCAGCAAAGAGCAAGCAAAATCCAGGTTTTCAGGCAGAAAACAGACCGTGTTTATCACCCGTTTCCTCAGATCGAAAAAGTTCCCAAGCCGCGAGGCACTTTTCCAAAAGTGAGGAAAAGCTTTAAAAAATAGCCCCGAAAACAAAAAAAGTCCGCTGAAACTTACGTTTCAGCGGACTTTATGTGGACACCATGGAAAAAAGATTTCTTATCTTTCCCCAAAGAGAGCGCCAAGTC
>CAZLMO010000018.1:0-21662 GCA_964560915.1 uncultured Oscillospiraceae bacterium | reverse complement strand
TACACGGATGCCGGAGCGACCGCCACGGATGTCGAGGATGGAAATTTGACCGCCTCCATCGTCACGACGGGTACGGTCAACACGAAAAAAGCCGGAACTTACAAAGTGACCTACAGCGTCACCGACGCCAACGGCGCGACAGCCAAGGCCACCCGGACCGTCATTGTCAAGGCCAATACGAATCCTGTTATCAGGCTCAACGGCAGCAGCAGCGTAAAATTGGCTTTCGGAGCCGCCTATACGGATGCCGGAGCAACCGCCACGGATGCCGAAGATGGGAATCTGACCTCCTTCATCGTCACGACGAGCACCGTCAACACGGAAAAAGCTGGAACTTACAAAGTGACCTACAGTGTCTCCGATGCCAACGGCGCGACGGTCAAAGTCACCCGGACCGTCATCGTCAAGGCCAATACGAAGCCGGTCATTATAATGAAGGGCAAGACGACGGTTACAATTCGGAGAGGCACCACCTATAAGGATGCCGGTGCTACGGCCACCGATTCCGAGGATGGGAATCTGACCTCCGCCATCGTCACGACGAGCACCGTCGACACCACGACTGCCGGGCGGTACAAGGTGACATACACCGTGACCGACCGCAACGGCGGCACGACAACGGTGAGCCGGACCGTCATCGTAAAATAACCGGGAGAGCCGTCACCCGTTTCCGGGCCGGTGCTCAAAAAAATGTTCCCGCGGGGAGCCCATCGCATAAAAATCGGCCCATGCGGCTTCGGGCGGATGCCCGGCAGGAATTCCGGTTATAAATACCGGAAGACGGAAATGCCGCGCAGAAAACACCCGAAACAGGAAAAAAACGCGTCGGAGCACCCCTTAATTTTTAGAAAGCGAAGAGCTTATACTTTTTCCATCTCCCCAAAGATGATGCAGAACCCCCGACTCATTCGAGCCGGGGGTTCTGCATGTATAATTTTTTGCTCATGCCCGATTCCGGCAAAAGCGTCCCTTATCTGCCGCCGAAAAGGCAACGCACGGTTGGGTTTGTCTTAAAAAGCCTCGAAGCCGCCACGGCCCCGAGGCTTTTTTAAAAGCCCGGCCGGCGGGGCGATGCGCCCATAAATGGGTTTATCTTTTTATGGAGCGAAGGCCCATAAAACCATATGGTTTTACGGGCCTTCGTGAGGAGAAGATTCAGAGATCTTCTATGGAAGCCTGCGCCGTTGGGGACCGGCGAGGTTATTAATCTTTCTTTGAACGAATGAGATTTCGTGAGTTGTTCCCGGAGAAGAAACCTTACCTGCTGCACATCGGGTTCGTTTAGTTCTCGCCGGTCTTTTCGTCGCTGACCCTCCGGATTCTTATTTCAACCCGGCGGTTGAGGCTTCTGCCGTCCTCCGTCATGTTGTCGCTTACCGGATGGTTATCGGAATAGCCCGTGACGCTCATTTTGGATTCGGGTAACTCGCAGATGTTTACCAGAAACTTTAGCACGGCAATCGCGCGGTTGGAGGACAGTTCCCAGGAAAAGAAGTTGGAGTCATACCCGATATCGGCGGTATGCCCGTCTATTTCGATGCTTTCCGTCAAATCGTTCACACTTTTCAGGATGTTGCCGATCGTGCTCAGGATTTCGTAACTTTCCGCTTTCATGATGGGGCTGTCGGGATAGAACAGAACGGTATCACCGAACCGGATCCGGATATAGCCATCGCCCTGTTCCAGGATAATTTCCTTCTGATATCCGCTTTCGTTTATTTTTTCCTGCAGCTCGGCGAAAACCCGGTCAAATTCCTCGAACTGCTCCGGCTCGGAGGCGAGAGAGGATTCCTCTTCAATGATGCTTGAGGATGCTTCCGCCATCCCAACGGACTGAACGGTTCCTTCATTTGAAAAAGCCATATTGAGGCTCTGGCTGAGGGCCTTGAATTTTTCAAGATCGAGGATGCTCATCGCATAAAGCGCCATAAACAGAACGAGCAGGTTATTCATCATATCCGAATAGGTGGTCAGCCACCGGTCGGTTTTGATGGCTTCCTCCTCCCCGGTCCGTCTTTTCATTTCCTCTCTCCCTTTTCTGCAAGTGCTTTCTTCTGAAGTTTGGTCTCCGGCGTGAGGTAGGAGGATAGCTTGCTGCGCAGAAGTTTCGGATTCTGGCCGTTGCGGATGGCGCATACCCCGTCGACGATCATCTCTTTTTCAAGGACGCTGCTGCGAAGCCGGTTTTTGAGCTTACTGGCGGCCGGGAGGCAGATCAAATTGGCAATCATGACGCCGTAGAACGTGGTGATGAAGGCCACGGCGATGGAGGCGGCCATGGCCTCCGGAGATTCCATGTTGGAAAGCGCCTGTACGAGTCCCATAATCGTGCCGACCATCCCGTAGGCGGGCGCATACCCGGCAAAGCAATCAAAGGTCGAGATTTCGTTTTTGGATCTCTCTTCAAAAATGGCGATATCGGTCTCCATCAGATCCCGAATCTGCTCGAGATCGGCGCCGTCGATGACCATCAACATGCCCCGTTTCAGAAGCGGATCGACAGGGCTTTTGGGATCGTGTGTATTCAGCAGTTTTTCAAGACTTAGAAGGCCGTCCTTCCGCGAATGCTCGGACAGAGTAACCAAAAATTCAAGGGTCTTTGGGATTGAGGATTTTGGCTGACGAAAGGTTTGGAGAAAAAGGGCAGGCATTTTTCTCAGTTCGTTGACTCCATAGGAGATGGCCACGGAACCGGCCGAACCGCCTACAACAATAATGAGGGCGCTGAGGAGCCAGAGGGCACGCAGGTTGCCCCCATCCATGGTATAGCCGAAAGCAATGGCACATATGGCTATAATCAATCCAAGAATGCTTGCAATATCCATAGAAATCTCCTCGAAACGGTTCCGGAAAAGCCCGGGTCAACTTGTCGTCATGATCTGCAGAGCTGCTTTACGCGGATGTCGAGCAGGACGCCGGAGCAGGATTTTTCGGATGAGCAGTAATTCGCGAGGATTATTTTTTGCTGCCGGATCTGAGAGAGTTTTCTTTTTACGGAGGTCTGCAGCTCCTTTCCACGTCGGATGGCATCCTCATTGAGAAGTCTGCAGGCATGCAAAACTTCCCTCTGTCTGCCGATGACGTCGCGCAGTTCTTTAAGGCCGCAGGAAACGGAGTTTGGGGCGGTTTCTGTCTGGGCATCGCCGGAGGGCAGAAGCGCCTCATCCAGGCCCGGCCCGCCAAGTATTTCAAAAAAGTCCCGGTTTATGCAGTCGATTTCTGCGGTGAGCGCATGCTGCCGATCCATAAGCGCCCGGATACCGTCGATTTCCTCGATGGTTGTTTTTTCGCACAACTCCGAGAGCTCCTCCTGAAGCTGCATGAAAAGGGACAGCCTATGACGGGCCAGAGGCAACAGCTTTTCCACGGTTTCAGGTTTTATATCGTTCATATCGCTTCTCCGATCATCTGATTTTTTTCACGGGCGAGCGTATCCGCCTGTTTCCAGACATCTTTAAGCCCGCTTACCGTCGAACGGATTTCGGATAGCATCTTTGGATCTTTCCTGCTGTTTGCCCGGATCAGCTGGGTGCTGAGGTAACCGTACAGTTTTAAAAGATCCAGGGAGATCGGATAGTGCATGTCAAGGATATCGACAAGATACATGACGATATCCTGCGCCCGCATGATGAAACGGTGTGCCTCGGACGGCTTGCCGCTGTTGACCGCGTTGATGGCACGATTTAAATTAAGATCAAGTTGGTCGTAAAGCAGAACCAACAGTTCAGCGGGCGTCAGGGTATTCACGGCGAGGTTTTTATATTGTTGATAGGGAGTATAAGTATTCATTCGTTTCTGTCCTTTACGAATCGGAGCTCATGGACGAAAGCCAGGAACTCTGGGAATTTAGTGAGCTGAGCGCCGTCTCCATGGCGGTGAATTTTGACCAATAGTAATCTTCCTCATCGGCCAATTTATCGGTCAGCGCATCGATCCGATCCTCCATGTCGCTGATCCTTTGGCTGTAGGTCGTTGTTCCGACAAAGTTTGTTTCGGGGCTGCCGGCGAGCTCAATGAGCGAACCCTTGATGCCGGTTTTGCTGATGTTGTTTTTGACAATGTCGCTGATTCTCCAGATGAGGCCGGATTGCTCATATCTCAATTTCTTGTTTTCGTCGGTGTTATACCGGGAATAAGCGACCGTGGATTTTTGCGTAAGAAGAGAAAGGACTCCGTCCGGGTCGCTCTCTATCGTCTCACGGAGTTTGTCGCTGTCTATCACGAGCTTGCCGTTGTCGGTATAGACCCCCGTGGTGATGCCGATATCGGAAAGGATCAGGCCGACGCCCTCATCGGAGGAAGACAGCGAAGAGACCGAGGTATAAAGAGAAGAACGGAGGCTGCCTACAATACCCTGCAGGTAAATATCATTTCGCAGCAGGCCGCTTTTTGCCTTTTCCGTCCACTCCTCCTGTTCATCTTCAGTGAGTTCTTCCTTTTCGTCGTCGGTCAGCGGAAGGAAATCGCTATATTTTTTCTCGTTTAGTTTGCCGTTTACCAAATCCAGAAGGGCGTTATAATCCGTGACGAAGTCCGTGACCTTTTCGATCAGCGCGTCGGTGTCCAGCGATACGTCGATGGTGACGTTTTCCGCCGCATCGGCGTCCGCCTTTTTATTCAAGGTGATGACGGTACCGTCGAGATCGAAGGTATTGCTGTTCCGGGTCACCGTGATGAGGTCGTCCTCATTGGTTTCTCCATTGAGCCCCACCCGAATGACCGCATCCGTTCCTGCGGTAACTTTGCCTTCGCCAAATATGGAGCTTAAAAACGAACCCTCGGTATCCTCAAAAGTGACGGATGAAGCTGCTCCGGTCTGCTTGGAGGTCATCGTAAAGGAATCGGCCAGCTTGGAATATGTGAGCGTAACGCCGGCATCGCTGCTGTTGATGGAATTGATGACCGAATTGAGAGTGGCCGAGCTCGAAAAAGTAAAATCCTCCCCATTTATGGTGAAAGAGACGTTATCGGTCTCGACCGGCGTCTCCAGCGACAGCGCGCTCAGGCTTTTTGAGAGAGAGATCCGGTTTGACGCCCCATCCTCGAAGCCGAGCAGGGTCAGCGCGTCGCTTTCGGTATCATCGGCGGAGCCCAGGGTGATCGTGCTGGTATCGGCCGAGAGGCTGAGCGAATCGCCGTTCAGCTCCACTTGAATGCTTCCGGCCCCGAACGCATCCTTTAAAAGGGCGGTCAGTTCTTCGGCCGCGTCGGCGGATGAAGAATAGGTTTGATCTGAGAAAGAAATGCTCTTTGAGACGCCGTCAAGCGTGACCGTCATGGATTTTCCGGCCAGCGACGAAAGGTTTTCGGAGGAAAGCGTGCCGGAAAGAGCGGCCGATACGCTGCCGGAGCTTTTCAGCTTCGCAGACGAAGCAAGGCTCACAATATCCTCCACATAGATGCTGGTCGCGGAGTTGCTGCTCGTGGAGATGGCGCTGATGTAGGAGGAATCGCTGCTTGTCGCGCTCAGCTTTTGGAGGGAATCGGCGAGCAGGGAACCGGAGGAGCTGTCGAAATACTTGGTATGGAATTCGACCAGGGCCGTGGAAACTTCCCGGTAGGCATCCTGTTTCCATTCGAGGATCTGCTTATCCTGCTCGGCTTTTTCGATTTTGGAGCGCGTGGCTGAGGTCAGCTGCGTGACAAGCTCCTCGGTCTCAAGACCGGAAGCGAGCCCGGTGACTCTGTTTGTGCTGCTGTTGAGCGTGCTGATCATAAACGATCCTCCCATCGCGACAACTTGTTTCTGCTGTGTTATATCGACCTGCAAAAACAAAACTTTAGAAGGTGTCGACCGGACGAGATGGAATCCAAAAATTCAAAAAAATTCATTTATTTATGTTTATTTTACATTCATTATCAAATAAGTAAAAATAAAAAGGTAAACTTACTCTATATCACATAAATCGACATTTTCTTTGAAAAAGTTAGTCAAAAAGCTTGACAATTTTAGGGGAGAATGCTAATATTCAATACAGAAAATTAAAAATATTATACAACTTATTAAACGTTGTTTACTTAAAAAAGAGAACGTCATACGATAAAGGCAAAACCATTGAAAAATGGCGACGCAAAGCTACAGGGCCTGAAAGTGGCAGCCAGCTACCGAATAACGATGGCTCTCTATATTTTTACCTTTTTAAAGAAAAATGCCTAGAAAACGACAAAAAGGGGGAGAAAAAATGAGCGATTTGCCGGGTGCCGGCGACCTGTTAATCGCGGGGAAAAGTCTGGATGCCCTGTGGCTGAAGCAAAATGTGATCTCGGGGAATCTTGCCAATGTCGATACGCCGGGATATAAAAGCAAGGAAGTTGAATTTGAAAAAATATTCAAAGAGGCGCTTCTCTCCTCTTCCGGAAAAGATTCCGACGACCTTTCGGAATCTCTCACCTTCCGCATTGTTGAAGATACGTCGACCCAGGCGCGTGAGGACGGGAACAACGTCGATGCGGTGAAGGAAAACGTTGAGCTTGCAAGCACTCAGTTGCAGTATGAATATATGATAAGGGCGGTCTCCAGTGAAATTTCGCGTCTGAAATATGCGATCAACGAAGGGAATGCGTAAGGATGTCGTTTTTAAATGCGCTTGATATCAGCGGTTCGGCGCTCACCGCGCAAAAGCTGAGAATGGATATCATTTCTCAGAATCTCGCAAACGCCAACACCACGAGGACGGAGGACGGCGGTCCATATGTCCGTCAGACCGTTGTGCTGACTCCGACGGATGTGGGCGGCACACCGGCCGCAGGAAACCTGTCCGGAGCGGCGGGAGCGCAGGGCGTGGCGGTATCGCAGATCGTTGAGGACACCGATGGGCTGAAATCCGTATATGATCCGACCCATCCCGATGCCGACGAGAACGGATATGTGGCGATGCCGAATGTGGATACGGTCAAGGAGATGATCGACATGATCTCCGCCACGCGTTCCTACGAGGCCAACATCACCGCTTTCAACGCGGTCAAGCAGATGGCATCCAACGCCCTGGATATCGGTAGATAAGCGACGGAGGTTTCAAAATGATCACATTTCCAACCATCGAATTGCAGCCGTTCGAGAATTCCTTCAAAACGGCGGGATCTGCCGGAAGCGAAGAATCGTCGGCATCCTTTGCGGATCTTTTTAAAAATGCAGTGGAAACCGTCGGGGAGACGGAGGCGACCGTGCAGAAAGATCAGGTGCTGCTGGCCACCGGAGAGGTGGATGACCCGCATACCATTACAATCAATATGGCAAAGGCCGACCTCGCACTCCAGGCACTCGTACAGGTGAGAAACAGGGCGATCGACGCCTATAAGGAAATCATGCAGATGCCGCTGTGATCCGGAATACGGGTCACAGGTGGAGTTCCACCGGGCATTCGGTTTCTTATTACTATAGAGGGAAGAGCGGACGATGAAGCTCCAATTTGAGAAGGTTTTCAGCCGAATTACACAGGCTTTCGGGAAAAAAAATAAAAAGACAAAAGTCGCGGTAATCACCCTGATCGTGGCATTTTTTGCGGTCTGCGTGATTGCGGCGGTATTGATGAACAGCGGAGAGTATGTGGAGTTATATAATGGGCTCTCCTCAAGCGAGGCCGGCGAGGTCGCGGCACAGCTCAGCGAAATGGATACGGATTTTCGCGTCCAGTCGGACGGTTCGATCCTTGTGCCTAAGGAGCAGGAATCCACGCTGAAAATGACGCTCGCAGAAAAAGGATATCCGCAAAGTACGCTCAATTACGACATCTTTACCGGCAATTCCAGCTTCATGACGACCGATTACGAGAAGAGAGAGTATCTTTTGTTCCAACTTCAAAACAGGCTGCAGGACGCGATTACGACCTTGGATTCGATCGAGAGCGCCATCGTTACCATCAGTCTGCCGGAGGAGGATTCTTTTGTTTTGCAGGAGGATAAAACGCCCGCCACCGCTTCGGTGGTTCTGAATCTTGAGACGGGGGCGGAGCTCACATCGGAGCAGGTCAAGGGCATAGAGACGCTGGTATCCAGAAGCGTCCCGGATCTTGCCAATGAAAACGTCGTGTTGGTGGACGGCAAAGGCAACATTCTTAATGATCAGGTATCTGATGACGCAGACAGTTCCGGATATACCAGGCTGGATCTGGAAAGCACCATCAACCAGACGCTTGAGAGCAAAATTACGAAGATTCTGGAACCTGTTTTCGGTCTCGGTTCGATTCGGGTGGCGGTCAACGCATCGGTGGAGATCAACAAGTCGGTAAGTGAGGAGACTACCTACACACCCACGGTGGAAGACGGCGGGGTCATCTCCAAACAGAGCAAGACGAAAAGCTCGGGAAGCACGCAGACCGCCGAAGGCACGCCGGGAACCGATACCAACAGCGAGGTGCCCACCTATCCGCAGGCCGACGATGCGAGCGGCTCCCAGAGCAACAGTGAAAGTACGGATACCGAGTATCTCGTGAATCAGCTCCGCGAGCAGGTTGAGCACGACGGATACGAGATTAAGGATATCTCGGCCGCGGTGCTCGTGAACAGCAAGGAGCTATCGGAGGAACAAACCCAGATACTGCGCGAGATGGTGGCATCTTCTTCGGGGATCAGTGTGGAAAAGATCACGCTCACCAACGCCGAATTCGCCTTGGGGAACTCCTCGGCTTCATTCGGGAATGAAGAGGAAGAATCTGATAACCGGCAGATCCTGCTGTATGTGGGCATCGGCGTCGGTGCGCTTTTGATATTGATTGCGGGTATTTTGCTGGTAACCAAAAAATCCAAGAAAAAAGAGGACGAGGAAGAAGAAGAGACGGGGGTTTACAGCCCGAAGATCCGCGCAAGGGTTGAGCAGATGCCGGGTGAAATCGTGCTCAACGAGACCAGGGAGCAGGGGCTTAAAAAACAGATCCGGGAATTCACCTCCAGCAGCCCGGAAGTGGTCGCACAGCTTATCAGAACCTGGCTGAAAGAGGGCGAAGACGATGACGAATAAAAATATGACCTCCAAAAGCAAGGCAGCCGCAGTGATTATCAGTTTGGGCTCGGATTACGCCTCCAAAGTTTATAAATATTTACGCGAAGATGAGGTCGAGCAGCTTACGCTCCAGATTGCCACGATGAGCGAGCTTCAGCCGGAATCTATGGATGTGGCGACGGAGGAGTTTTATAATCTGTGCCTCGCGCAAAAATTCGTGAGCGAGGGCGGGCTTGATTACGCCAAGGAGATCCTCAATAAAACTTACGGGATACAAAATGCCGGTGCCTTGATCGAAAAAATCACTATGACGCTCAAGACCAGAGCCTTTGATTTTCTCAAGAAGGTGGAGCCAAAGTTCCTCGCGACCTTTCTCCAAAATGAGCATCCCCAGACCATTGCCTTGGTTTTGGCCTATCTCCGGGTTGAGCAGGCTTCGGCGGTGCTGGCGGAGCTGCCCCGCGGCTTGCAGCTGGAGGTATCCGATCGGATCGCCTCGATGGAGCGGACCTCGCCGGAGATCGTCAAGGAAGTGGAGGCCGCGCTCGAGAAAAAATTTTCCTCTTCCATCTCGATGGGGCTTTCGGAGATCGGCGGAGTCAAGCATATGGCCGAGATGCTCAACGAAATCGACCGGGGCACCGAGAAATACATCCTCGAGGAACTCGGAAAAAGAAAACCCGTGCTCACCGAAGAGATCCGCAAGAGGATGTTCATCTTTGAAGATATCATCACGCTCGAGCCGCAGTATATTCAGAGGTTCCTGCGCGATGCCGATACAAAGGATCTGCTGATCGCCCTCAAGGGGTCAAGCAAAGAGGTGGCCGATGTTTTCTATCAGAATATGTCGACCCGAATGAGCGAGATGATGCAGGAGGATGCCCAGTACCTGCATGGGGTCAGACTCACCGATGTGGAAGAGGCGCAGCAGAAGCTTGTGGGCATTGTGCGAAAGCTGGAAGAGGCGGGCGAAATCTTTATTTCGAGAGGCCGAAAGGATGAGCTGATTGCCTAAAGTATTCAAAGGGGATACCGTGATAGAGTCGGGATTTTACACCTGTAAAAATCCTGCCGCAGGCATGGGCGCGGGCGGATCCGCCGGGAACGGCGTTTCCAAGAAATCTGCGGAAAACGGAGGGCAAATACCCGACGCGAAAGCAGAAGCGGAAAAAATCCTCCATGATGCGGAAAAAGCCTCACAGGCGCTTGTGGAGAGCGCAAGGCAGAAGATCGACGCCGAGCTTCAAGCGGCCCGGGAAAACGGATACCGGGAGGGGCTTGAAAAAGGCAGAGAAGAATCCCTGCGCATGACGAAACAGGGAATGAGCGAGCTTAAAACCCTGCTCAGGGAGCTTGAAGAAAAACAGACGCAAATCCTGAAAACTTACGAGCAGGATCTATATAAATTAGCGCTCGATGTGGCCGGGAAAATCATGGATACCGAGCTGGAGACCAATAACGAAGCGTTTCTCGGCATTTATCGGAATGCCCTGCAGGGGCTGTCCAGGGCCGAATCAATTCGTTTAACAGTGTCGGAATATGATGCCGATTTCGTGACCACAAATGCGGAGCTTCTGCGCTCCATGGTCAAGGATGCAAGGGAAATCAAAATTATCACGCAGGAAAAGGCGCCGCGCGGTACCTGTATAATTGAAACGCCGCAGACCATTGTCGATGCCGGGACAGACACGCAGCTTTCCAGGATCGGGGAGGCGTTCGCGGATTCCCGGATGGCCGTTTGACGGATTGGAGTGGGGATTTTTCACTTGAATATAGAGAATTGCTTTAAGGTTTTGAAGGAAACCCAGCCCATCGTGTACAAAGGGAAAGTGGATAAGATGGTGGGGCTGATTATCGAATCCACCGGTCCCCGCGTCAATATCGGCGATCTCTGCCGGATCAATCTGCCAAGAGAAAACCGGCGGATCCGTGCCGAGGTGGTGGGCTTCAAAGAAAATAAAGTCCTGCTGATGCCGTTTGAAGGGGCGAACGGGATTGGGCCGGGCTGCGAAGTGGAATCGACCGGGGAGGCGCTGAGAATCGCGGTGGGGGATCAGCTGATCGGCAGAATCCTCAACGGCTTCGGCGAACCGATCGACGATCAGGGAGAGCTTGGCCGCATGGTCACATACAGCGTTCAGAATGCTCCGGTCAACCCGCTTGAGCGCTCGAGCATCAATACAAAAATCAACATGGGCATCAAGGCCATCGACGGTCTGCTCACCTGCGGCAAGGGTCAGAGGATGGGTATCTTCGCCGGCAGCGGAGTGGGGAAAAGCACGCTGCTGGGTATGATTGCGAGAAACATCGAATCGGATGTGAATGTCATCGCCCTTGTGGGTGAAAGAGGCCGGGAAGTCCGGGATTTCATCGAAAAGGATCTCGGCCCGGGGGGAATGGCGCGTTCGGTGCTGGTGGTAGCCACTTCCGACCAGCCGGCAATGATGCGGCTCAAATGCGCGCTGGTGGCCACGACGATCGCAGAGTATTTCAAGGATCAGGGCCGGGATGTGCTGCTGATGATGGATTCCCTGACCCGTTTTGCGATGGCCCAAAGAGAAATCGGCCTCGCAGCCGGGGAACCTCCGGTGGCGAGAGGGTATACGCCGTCGATTTATGCCATGCTTCCTCAGCTTCTGGAGCGGTCGGGCAACTTCGGCCAAGGCTCCATCACGGGCCTTTATACAGTCCTTTCGGAGGGAGACGACGTCAACGAGCCGATCTCGGATACGGTGCGCAGCATCATAGACGGCCATATCGTTCTCTCCCGTGCCATTGCGATGAAAAATCACTATCCCGCCATCGACGTGCTGGCGAGCATCAGCAGGCTGATGAGCGAGCTTGTAGACGATGAGCACAAGGAGCTCGCGGGCAAGATCCGCCGCATCCTTTCGGTGTACCGGGAAAATCAGGATCTGATCAGTATCGGCGCGTACAAGGCGGGAACAAACGCCGAACTGGACAGAGTGCTGGGCTGTATGGATAAAATCAACGCCTTTCTCAGGCAGAGGGTCGACGAATCCTATTCCTATGAGGAGGATCTTGAACAGATGAGACTGGCTGTCGAGTAACGGAGGACGCGATGAAAAAATTCCGGTTTCCTCTTGAAAAACTGCTGGAATACAGGGATCATGTCGAACATAGCGAAATGGCGGTGCTGAGCGGAATCCATGCGCGCCGCCGGGAAATCCTCTCGAAACTTCAGGAGGTGCATGACCTTCGCGTATATTACGAGACGGACCGGAGACATAAGTGCGAAACAGGCGCCAGGAACAGCGAACTGATTCTGATCGACAGTTATTTGGAGCAGCTCAGGCAGCGTTCCAAACTGCTGCAGGCGGATCTCTGCCAATGCGAGAAGGAAGTCGAACGTCAGACCGCGGTTCTGCTTGAGGCGACCAAGAATAAAAACGCATTGGAGAAACTGGAGAGTCAATACGCTGCGGTCTATCGGCAGGAAGAGCTGAAAGAGAACGAGACTTTTATCGAGGAATTTGTGGGAAACGTCCATGCCGCAAATCCTCCGGGAACCGGATGACCGCATCCGGGAAATCATTTGCCGGGAAGGGGAAATCCCTTTTCCATAAAAAATTTCAGCAAAGGAGGTGAAAAAGATGGCAACTTTTATTTCTTTCGCCCAAGTGATGCCGAAGACGGCCGCCGTATGCCAATCGGACGGGCAGGCCGGAGACGACGGAGAAAGTTCGTCAGGAGAGACGTTCCTGTCGGCGCTCCGGACGGTTCTGGCCGGTGAAGAGAACGGCGGTGAAAAGACGCAGGGCACGGAGAGCGACGGCGAGAGCGGCGAGGAAGATTCCGGGCAGAAGAAAAAGGATGAAATCCTCTGCACCATGTTCTTGGGGCAGGTGCTCACGATGCTGCCGGATCGTGACGAAGGCGGCACGCAGCCCGTTTCCGTGGAAGGAGATCCGGCGGGCGTGGTTCCGATCATGGGAGGCGGCACAGAAGGGAATATTTTGACCGGGATGGCAGAGGTATCCGGAGGTATGAGGATGCTTCGGGATCTGCCGACTGCAGAAGCTTCGGAACCCGCCGCGCAAAATACCCGGGAGGCGGTTTTTTCACAGCTTTGGTCCCCAAAGGAGGAAGTCTCCGGTCAGGAGGCCGCAGATTCGTCCCCGGCACAGGCCGATGTTCAGGCCATGACCGGAGAGCAATCCTTCGGGCGGGAGATCGCACCGCAAATCTCGCAGGTATCGGATGCCGTTTCCGGCGAGGAAGCATCGGCGACGGAACCGGTATTTCTGGAAACTGCAAACGCCGTTTCCGACGTAGAAGCGGCGGCGACGGAACCTGTATTTTCGGAAACCACGGGCGCCGGGGCAAAAGAAGGAGAAAACCGGACGGAATGGGAAGCGCTTTCTGTGGAAGAAGTTTCCGTTTCCAACGAAACATCCTCCGTCGGGCAGGTCGACTCCGGGAAAGCACATGTTTCCGACGGACGGACCGACGAGAAAAGCGGTACGGACGACGAACCAAAGCAAAGGAACGCATTCGGCGCGGCGGCGGACGGCATACGGATCGGATCTGCGGAGAACGCGAAGGCATCCCATCAGACGGCAAAGGCCGACGCGGCATCCCAGTCATCCGAAACGCAGGAGGCCTACCTTCAGGTTTCGGACAGGGTTATGAAGGAAATCAAGGATGGGGAATCAAGTTTTGTCATGAAGCTGCATCCGGAGGGGATGGGCGAAATCTCGGTTCATCTGCGAAATTCGGCAGACGGCGTTTCCATTCAGATGGAGGCCTCGTCAGAAAAAACCCTTCAGGCGATCGAACAGCGGTCTGGGGAACTGAAAGCGGCGCTTGAGGCGCACGGCGTCCGGGTCGGCGAGCTTCACCTGAGCGCCGGCGAAACGGAAACTTCAGGCTTTCTCAATTCCTTTTTCATGGGAGGGCAGGATTTTGGAGAGCACGGTGCCTCGGAGCCATGGCATCAGAGCTATTCCGCGGCGGCGGTCTCCGATCCGGAGCAGCGTACCGGAGAAACCGTTTCAGGGCTCACCGAGTATAACGACGGCAGGCTGAACGACAAAGCATGAACCCAAATGCCCCGGGTTCGGAGGCGGAAAGGAGAAAAAATGGCGATACCGGCAACAGACGCTGCCAATTCTTACAACAGCACCTCGGCAAACACAACCGCGACCTCGACGGGCAATTCCATCAGCACCGAGGATTTTTTTGCGCTTTTGGCGGCCCAGCTTGAGAACCAAAGCATGTACGATACGGTCGACAACACGGAATTTATTTCCCAGATGCTTCAGTTCACCAACCTCTCTCAGATGCAGGAGCTGACCTCCGGGCTGCAGATGGCGTATTCGGTCTCCCTTATTGGAAAAAACGTGACCCTTCTCACGACGGACGAAAACGGTGTCAGCAGTCAGGTCACCGGATCGGTGGATTCCGTCACCTATGACGACGGCACGCCCTATGTCTGTGTCGGCGGCCAGTATTACACGACCGACAGCATTGTCAGCATCCGGGAGGGTTCGGGCGCGGAGGACAGCACAAACGCGATTGCAGAAGCAATTCAGGACGCGGTTGAAGAGCTCAGCGAAACGATCGGCGGGAAAACGGATTCGGAAACGGGTGAAGAAACCGGCCAGGCGGTCGATGAGGTCACCGGCGGGGAAGAGAACGAGGATACGGCCGGTGGGGAATCTGAAGAAGAGACCGAAGAAGTGAGCGAGGTGTAACGCACCGCCGCACCGCGACGGGAGGTGAAGAAATTTGATTGTAAACAATTCCTTGGCATGGTACGAGGAGATGGTTGCCGAAAGGGTGCAAACCTCACAGGTTTCCGGAGAGAACAGCACCGGGAACACAGGGGAAGCTTCCTTTTCACAGATTTTGGCGGATCAGCTCACACAGCAGAACCGGATTAACTTCTCCAAACATGCGCAGCAGCGGCTGGAACAGAGAGAAATTTCCATGACGGAATCGGATCTCTCCTTGCTGAATTCGGCGGTAAAGCGCGCGGAAGAGAAGGGCGTACATAATTCGCTGGTCCTCATGGAGGATAAAGCTTTTATTGTCAATGTGCAGAGCGGTACGGTGATCACCGCAATGGATAAAAATGATCTCAAAGAACAAGTTTTTACACAAATAGACGGAGCCGTTATCGTATAGCCGGACCTGATTAGGAAGCTATGGGACATCCGTTCTTTGGATGCCCCAAACGGCCCCGGAAACAGGAGGAATAAAAATGATAAGATCCATGTTTTCGGGAGTCACAGGACTCAGAGCGCATCAGACCCTGATGGATGTCATCGGCAACAACATTGCCAATGTCAACACCAACAGTTTCAAGTCAAGCAGAGTCACATTTACCGATGTGTATTATCAGATGATCTCCTCGGCGAGCGCGGCCTCCACGGATGCGGAGGGAACGGGTGGGTCGAATCCGAGCCAGATCGGCTACGGGACAAAAGTCGCCTCCATTGATGTCGTCAACACCCAGGGCGGATATTCGCAGACCGACAAAACCACGGATCTCTATATTTCCGGCGAGGGGTATTTCCTGGTAGGGAATTCCGCCGGCTCCGCCAGTTATACGAGAGTGGGTTCTTTTAAGTTTGATGAAAGCGGCTTCCTTGTGGATGGAAACGGAAACCATGTGCTCGGCGCCAGTATTCTCTATACGACGGATACGAACGGAAACCTTGTCAACGCAAATCCAACCGAAACGGATTCCTGCACGCTTTTGCCGGAATCCGCGACGACCGGGCCGTATGTCACCACGGCGGACGGCCCCATTGCGGCGGCAAACCTGCGGCGGATTCAGGTAAATAATCTTGACGCATATTCCGACGTTTCCATAGCAAAGAACGGAACCATCACGGGCGTCAGCGATGCGACGGGTGAGATCGAAACCCTCGGTCAGATTGCGCTTGCCGAGTTCAACAACCCGGACGGTCTGACGCAGGATGGCTCCATGTATTTCTCGGTCTCCCAAAACTCCGGAGAAGCCGTTATCTCCGTTCCGGGAGAAGATGGCGCGGGCAAGCTGATCAGCGGAGGATTGGAGATGTCCAATGTGGATCTGTCCAAACAATTTACCGATATGATTGTGGCGCAGAGAGGATTTCAGGCCAATTCCAGGGTTATCACGACATCGGATGAGATACTGGAAGAGCTTGTGAACCTGAAACGCTGAGACCTGGTATAAAAAAGGAGCGAGGCTGCGGTGATAGAGCTTACCAAAATGAACAACGAAAAATTTTACATCAATCCCAATAACGTGGAGATTGTGGAGATGACGCCGGATACGCTGATCTGTACGGTAAGTGGGCGCAAATATTATGTCCTCGAGTCCCCGCAGGAGATCAGCGACCGGTTTCTGGAGTATTATATTCAGATCAACAATTGCCGCCGTGCCGCAAAGACGAAAAAGTAACGATCGGAAAAAATCTGATGAGGGAGGAGACACCCTTTGCCTGAAATCCTATCTCAAAGCGAAATTGACGATCTTTTGTCCTCCCTTCTAAGCGGGCAGACGGAAGACGATTCGGCGGCGGAGAAGACGCCGGACAGAAAGATCAAGGAATACGACTTTAAAAATCCAAAAAAGATTGCAAAAGAGCAGCTCAAAATGATCAACAGCATTTACGAGCATTTTTCCCGATACCTTTCCTCGTATTTTTCAGGAATCCTGCGGGAGTACTGTGAGATCAACGTGGTTTCCATGGATGAGCAGCCGTATTTCGAGTATAACAATTCGCTGCCGGATGCCGTCCTGATCGGCGCGCTTGAGGTAAAGCCCATAGAGGGGCTGATGCTTGTCGATCTTTCCAACTCCATTTCCTTCAGTCTGATCGAGAGGTTATTGGGAGGAAACGGCGAAGGCAGTGTGCCCGAACGCGATTTCACCGAGATTGAAACGACCCTTATGACAAAGATTTTCCGGCAGATCACGGTTTATATGCAGGAAGCCTGGTCGGGGGTTATGGGCGTGGAGGCATCCCTCAAACAGATCGAGACCAATGCGCGGCTCGTGCAGTCGATGCCGATGGAAGAGGTTGTCTTACTAATCATCACGGAAGTTACAATAGGTTCGGTCAGCGGAACGATCAATTTCTGCATTCCCTGCATCAATCTCGAATCGATTCTCGACCAGCTGAGCCTGGATAAAAGGAACGGAAAACGCTCAGTCGACAGCGCCAAAGAGGAAACCAACAGAGAGACAATGGTCTCGAATGTCAAGCGGACGCCGCTTGTCGGCGACGCGATTTTCGGCGGGACCATGCTGACGTTGAGGGACGTGATGAATCTGCAGATAGGGGATGTGATCAAGATCGATCAGGATATCCAGAGCGAGGTCAAGATCGATATCGGCGGAAGAACCTGGTTTTACGGCATCCCCGGTTTGCGCAGAAACAAAAAAGTAATCAAAGTAAACAGGGTCTTGGAATAGAGGGGCGTTGAAGATGACGGACATGGAAATGAAGACACAGACCGGAGAACGGGCCGGAGATACCTCAAACAGCCTGAGCGGTATGGAGATCGATACGATCGGTGAAATCCTCAATATCAGCATGGGGTCGGCGGCCACGGCGATATCGACGATGCTTGGCAGGGAAGTAAACATAACCACGCCCACCGTTTCCGTCCAAAAGGTGGATGAGATCAAACTTAATGAGTATGAGCCATCCACCTGCGTTGAGATCGAATATCTCGAAGGACTCTCCGGCTCAAGCTGTCTGGTTATGAAACGCAGCGACATCAAGGCCATGGTCGGCTTGCTGCTCGATGAGATGGGCGATGGCGAGGGCGATGAGCTGAATGAGCTGTATACCAGCGCAGTGAGCGAGATCATGAATCAGATGATGGGGGCCTCCAGTACCGCGCTCGCCAGCTTTTTCGGAAACAGCATCAACATTTCGACGCCTAGGCAGTTCGACTCCAGAGATTTCAGAAGCGTCGTCGATAAGAATCAGGAGGATGGGTATACCGTCGTCATCCGGTTTCTTCTTGAGATTCAGGGCGTGCTGAAAAGTGAGTTCATGACGGTGATGTCCATCCCGTTTACCAGGGAGCTTGTCGGCCACGCCATGAATCTGGGGGAAGAAGATCTGCCTGAGCCGGCCGTGGAGCGGCAGGATGTCTCGCCGGTACCGGAAGAGGAAAAGGCCCCCGCGCTCTCTTGGGAACCGCAGACATCGGCCGCGGTCAAGCCCGCCGCGGCCGAACCTGCGGCGTCGGTCAAAAAACAACCGGCACAGCCCCGGCCAGAGGTAAAAAGAAACGGAACCGACAGCGCCCGGAAGGCGCCGGTCAACATCTATCCCCTCAAGCTTACGGAAATTGAGGATGACACGGCGGATGATTCGGATTCCGCCGGAAACACCGGAAACCTCGGCCTGATTCTCGGGGTGCAGCTTGAGATGACCGTCGAGATGGGGAAAAGCAAAATGCCGGTAAAGGATATCCTTGAGATTCGCCAGGGCTCGGTTATAGAGCTTGACAGGCAGGCGGGCGATCCCGTGGATGTGATCGTCAACGGGCAGCTGATCGCCAGAGGCGATGTGGTCGTCATAGACGACAATTTTGGGGTGCGGATTACCGAAATCGTCTCCAACCGGGAGACCAAAATCAATATGCCGGCCGCTTTTTAAGGCCAAAGGGGGATTCCTTCCATGACGGAAATGTCGGATGCAAGCATGCTTTTGATGCCGTTTTTAGGGGTGATTGCGGTGATCGCTCTCGCCTATTATGGCACAAGGTGGCTTGCAAAGAGATATTCGGGCATGCTTTCCGGGAAATATATGCGGGTGATCGAGCGCGTGCCGGCCGGGCAGGATAAAAGCCTGATTCTGGTCAGCGCGGGCGGAAAGATCCATATGATCGGCATAAGCGCAAAGGGAATTTATCCTCTTTATACATATGAAAAGGATCAGCTCGAAAGCCTTCCGCCCGAAGGAGGGGAGCCCTCGCAGTTTGTTGGGCTGTTTGACGGCCTGTTAAAAAAGGCACGGCATAAAAACGGAACGGACGATGAGGAGGAAGAGAAGTCATGAGACGGAAGCGCATGATATGTGCGGGCCTGATTGCGTTTTTGATGCCGCTCCTTCTGCTGCAGAGAGCCGGGGCGGATGTCGCCGAGGAGTCGTCCATCCCTTCCGTTTCGGTCGATATCGGCGGAAGCGACAGCCTGAAAATTCTGCTGATTCTGACCGTTTTGGTGCTGGCCCCGTCGATTTTAATTATGCTGACCTCCTTCACGAGGATCATCATCGTCTTTTCCTTTGTCCGGAACGCCCTTGGTTTGCAGCAGACGCCGCCGAATCAGGTGCTGATCGGGCTGGCGCTGTTTTTAAGCCTGTTTATCATGTCGCCGGTCGTGGATGAAATCAAGGCGGAGGCTTATCTTCCCTATGACAGCGGGCAGATCACACAGAGCGAAGCCATCGACCGTGCGGAGGGGCCGCTCCGGGAATTCATGCTCAAACAGACAAGAAATGAGGATCTCAAGCTGTTTTTGAATCTCTCAAGCGAACAGGAGCCCGAAAACCTCGATGAACTGAGCATGCGCACGGTCATACCGGCTTTTATCACGAGCGAGCTCCGAAGGGCATTTCTCATGGGATTCATGATTTTCTTGCCGTTTCTCATCATCGACATGGTGGTGGCGAGCGTTTTGATGTCGATGGGCATGATGATGCTGCCGCCCTCGATGATCTCCCTTCCGCTCAAGATTATGCTGTTTGTGCTGGTTGACGGATGGGATCTGGTGGTGAAATCCCTGATCATGAGCTTTAACTGAATAAAGGAACACGGAGGTGCTGTTCAATGTCACAGGGGGATCTGTTACTCTTAGGCCGAAATACGGTGCTCACGGCGCTGCTTATAGCCGCTCCATTTTTGGTCGTCAGCCTGATTCTGGGGCTGATCGTGTCGGTATTTCAGGCCGCCACGCAGATCCATGAGCAGAATATCGTATTCATCCCCAAAATCATCGGAACCGGGCTGATCCTGATCTTCGGCGGCTCATGGATCATCAGCGTGATCATAACCTTCACCCAAAATATTTTTCAGTCCATGACCGCGATAACCTGACCGCCAGGCCATGTGGGAAGTTATTTTCGACAAATATTACCTGCTTCTGATGGTTTTCGCGCGTATGTGCGGTATGATCCTGTTTAACCCTTTTCTCAGCCGCAAGAGCATCCCGGCGGCCGTGCGCGCGGGGCTTGCCTTCGTGATCGCCCTGATGGTCGCCGGTTTTTTGGATTACGACGTCACGGCATTCGCCGGCCATATCCTGCTTTTTATGGCGGTCTGTGCCAAGGAGCTGCTCATAGGATTTTTCGCCGGGTTTATTTTGCAGCTGTTTTTGTCGGGCGTGCTCATCGCCGGGGGGATCGCCGACTACCAGATGGAGCTGAGCATGGCCCAGATCTATGACCCTCAGACCAGCACCTCCATACCGGTGACGGGCACACTCTACAACCTGCTGTATACGGCATCCTTTTTTGCATGCAACGGACATCTCACCTTTGTCCGGCTGATTGTCTATTCCTACGAGATTCTTCCCCCCGGGGCGGAACTTGTGGGGACGGCCGGGTGGGAATATGTGACGATGCTGTTCGGGCAGATCCTCATTCTGGCGTTAAAAATTGCATTTCCGGTGCTGGCGGTCGAGCTGGTGGCGGAGACCGCGCTCGGCATCCTGATGCGGGCGGTGCCGCAGATCGACGTATTTGTGGTCGGTCTACAGCTGAAGGTGCTTGTGGGGCTTGCGTTTTTGACGCTGGTTATGCCGCAGACGTTTGATCTGCTGGACGACATGCTGGATCAGATGTTCCGATGTGTCGGCACAGGGCTCCATTATCTCGGCGGCTGAATGAGCCGCCGGCGGGGAGGAAAAGAGGATAGCGCAGGACAATAAGACCGAAAAAGCGACTCCGAAACGGCGGCAGGATGAAATCAAAAAGGGAAATATTTTTCAAAGCCGGGAAATCACGGATGCGCTGGTGCTTTTGGGCGTCTTCGGATTTTTATCTTTTGCGGGCACCTATCTTTGCCGGTATTTGTCCAAGCTGATGACCGAGTATCTGAGCGGCTGTTCTTCTCTGTCATATCTCAGTGAGGCGACGGCAGGTACGGAGATCTCGAAGTTCGGCATCTATATCCTGCTGCTGAGCCTCCCGGTTCCCATTGTTGCCGCGGCACTGGGCTTTGCCTTCGATGTGGCGCAGACAAAGTTTCAGATCACACCCAAAAAACTTGAATTCGATTTTAAAAAAATCAGTTTTCTTTCCGGCTTGCAGCGGCTCATCAGCCTGAAATCTCTGGTCGAACTGGCTAAGTCGATTCTCAAGGTCATTATCGTGGGCTATGCCGTTTATTCCGAAACCGTCTCGCGAATCACCGGTTTCATGAAAATGTCCGGGGCGGATGTCGGGGAATCGGCATCCTATCTGGCACAGTCCGTTCTTTATGTAGGAATAAAGGGAGCCGCCGTGATGACGGCGATTGGCGTGCTGGATTACATTTACCAGTGGTGGAGCTATGAGCACCAGATCATGATGACCAAACAGGAAATCCGGGATGAATACAAGGAGACCGAAGGCAATCCACAGATCAAGGGGCGTATGCGCAATATGCGTAGGAAGCTTTCCATGATGCGCATGATGCAGCAGGTGCCCGAAGCGGATGTCGTGGTCAAAAACCCGACGCATTTTGCGGTGGCGATCAAGTATGA
>CAZLMO010000017.1:1976-22430 GCA_964560915.1 uncultured Oscillospiraceae bacterium | reverse complement strand
AATATACCTATGCGGCCCATCCGGAGCGCTTCTGGCACGGCTCCAACTCCGCGCTCCGCTGCGAAAACTGTCGGGATAAGCTCTGCTACATCAAGGCGCCGCTGCGCGAAATCTACCGCCACATCCAGGAGAGCATCAACCCGGAGGGGCTGAAATCGGAGCCCGACAAAATCCCCGCCCGCCCAAAGACGGGTCCGGAGGATTCCTGAACCCGGAAGGCCGCCGCGGGCTTTGATGCCTGCGGCAGAAAGTATATCAGCAAACGGCCGGAGGTGTTTCTATGAAAAAAATCATCTATTATTTCAGCGGCACCGGCAACAGCATGCGCGCCGCGGAACGCATCGCCATGTTCCTCGGCGGCTGCGAAATCGTCAACATGCGCGCCGACCCGGATGATTACCCGGCCGAGGACGCCGATCTGATCGGCTTCTGCTTTCCGGTCTACCACTGGATCATGCCGGAAGCGGCGCAGGCATTTGTCGACCGGCTGAAAATCAACCCGCATGCCTACATTTTCGCCGTTTCAACGCCCGGCCTGATCAACGGCAGCAGCTTCGAGAATCTCGCCGCCCTCCTGCGGAAAAAAGGCGCCGCTCTCTCCTATGCCCGCATCCTTTACAGCGTTGCGAATCTGGTGCTGGTCTATCCTCCGTTTCCCGCGCCGAAGCTCACCGTCCCGAAGGCGGAGCGGGAGCTGACCGAAATTGCACGGGAGATCGCCATGGGGCGCCGCAATTCTTTCCCCACCGCCGGGGCGCTGACGAAAAAGCTTTTTCCTTCCGTCATGCCGAAATTCATCGAGACGCTCCACGACCAGGATAGAAACTTTTTTGTCAATGAGGACTGCATCTCCTGCGGCCTCTGCGCAAAGGTCTGCCCACGGCACAACATCACGCTCACCGGCGGCAGGCCGGTCTTCCTGCACAACTGCGCCTGCTGCATGGCCTGCATTTCCTGGTGCCCGAAGCATGCCGTCAAATACCGCCTGCCGGAGGAGCTCTCCGGAACGGGGCCTTCCTGGCTGCACCTATTTCGGATGCCGGATGGCCGCATGCCTTACCACAACCCACATATCACCGCCGCGGATCTCTGCCGCGAGTCGCTCCGTTACGACTGAAAACAGGCAAAAAACACAGGGCCTCCGATAGGGGGGCCCTGTTTCTTCGTGGTTTTCGAGCCGGATCGCCTCCGGCTCTGCCGGTTCGGGCGGCCGCAATCAAGTTTCTCCGTGCAAAAAAGTTAAGAAGGAAACCCTTCTTTCAGGCAGCTGCGGGGTACCTGAAGGAATTCCAAATAAAGGCCCGCCGTCTCCCCGGAGAAACGGTCAGACCTTTTCAAAGGAATCCGAGCAGCAGAGATCCTCCCGGTCGCCGAAGTCGTATTCTCTCGTCCAGCGAAGGTGGCGCCGCAGCGCATCGTAGCCGGAATGGACGGTCTCACAGGCGATCCGCACAAGCTCCGGCCTGCCCAGCGCGGCAAAGGCCTCCGCATAGGGGCACTCCGTGACGCTGCGGACAAAACCGCCCTCCTCCTCGGAAAATGCGGCCCCATAATTTTTTTGGACCTCCTCCTCCAGCGCACGGCGGATTTTTTTACAGGCGCTGAAGAGAACGCCATCCCGTTTGGCCCAGACTTCCTCAGCCTCTTTCTTCTCCCCGGAAAAACAGGCAACGGAGGCATCGAAGGCCTCCGCCTCCCGCAGCCCTATATCCCACAGCGTCTGATAGACCGCAACCGCCGCCGCGGCAAAGAGCTGCTCCCGTGAAAGATCCTCCGATGCGCCGAGCTTGCCCACCGCCTTGGCATAATATTCGCTGAACAGCGCGGCGGCCGTCTGCCCCTCCGGCTTTTCGGCAAGATAGTTTCTCACTTCCGCAAACGCGGATTCCCGATCCTTTTCGGCAGCCTCATTCATTTTCTGTCCCCTCCGATCATCAACAGCCGAAATCCATCCTGCATTTTAACACCAATATGCGGCACTTACAACCGAAATGACCGCAAAAGACCGCCCCCGAAGAAAAAAACTTCCGTGCCGGCGGTATGCGAGCGCCGCTTTTCGCCGAGAGCCCCGGCAATTCCTGAAAAGGATATCCGGGCGGGGAGGTTGCCCGCCCCGGCAAAGTATGAATTGTGTTTCCGCGTTTTGTTCCGTATAATGGAAGGGTAAGAATTTGCGGCGCTTTGTGAGGTGAAAAAATGGCTACTTCCGTCGATTTTATCGAGTATGTCTGCGATCAGATCAAGGGCCCGTGGGAAATCCGCTACCGGAAAATGTTCGGCGAATACATGGTTTACGTCAACGGAAAACCGGTTCTTCTCGTCTGCGACAACACGGTATATGTGAAAAAGCTGGATGTCCTCGCGGAACTCATGCCCCTTGCCGAAACCGGAGTCCCCTATCCGGGGGCGAAGGAGCATTATCTTCTGGATATTGAGGATTCCGAGCTCTGTGGGGAGGTCGTCGCTTTTTTGGAGCGGATCACTCCCTTCCCGAAGCCGAAGAAAAAACGGGAAAAGTAATTCCGAAAGAAAGCGCCCCGCGCCTTTCCCCACATAGGTTCGGGCACCGGAAAAAGCCGCCGATTTCTCCAAGCTGACCGGCCCCTTTCCTCACCCGGAAAGGGACGGAGCCAATCGTTCCGGGAAGATCCGTTGCTTTGTTATTCCGAAAAAAAGACGCTGCACGCGGGACCGGTTTTGCAGAGAGTCCCTTCGCGGAATTTTTTTGAGCGGGGCGTTTTTTGTTGGATATTGTACAAAAGGAAATTTGCGGTATAATAAAAAAAGCTCTTTTATTTTTCTATATATATGGAGGCAATTCTATGGGACTTGCGTACAGACCCGTCACCCGCGAATCCGGCATCCCCGGCCCGAAAAATCTGATCACCGATGTGCCCGGCGTGCTGGTCGGCCATTCCACGATTTCCACGGATGAATTCAATACCGGCGTCACGGCCATCCTGCCGCGCTCCGGCAACCTGTTTGAGCACAAGGTCGTTGCCGGACGCCATGTCATCAACGGCTATGGAAAGAGCGTCGGCCTCATGCAGATCGGCGAGATGGGCACCATCGAAACGCCGATCCTCCTAACCAACACCTTTTCCGTCGGCGCCTGCATGGACGCTCTGTTTAAATACATGGTAAAAACCGATCCGGAGATCGGCGGCGAGATCGGCACCGTGAATCCGCTGGTGCTCGAGTGCTTCGACGGATATCTGAGCAACATCCGAGGCTTCGCGGTCTCGGAGGAAAATGTGCTGGAGGCCATTCGCAATGCCGGCCCGGATTTTGAGGAGGGCGCCGTCGGTGCGGGCCGCGGCATGAACTGCTACGAGCTCAAAAGCGGCATCGGTTCCGCCTCCCGCGTCGTTACGATCGGCGGGCGGGAATTCACCGTCGGATGCCTTGTGAATACCAATTTTGGAAGCATGTGCGACCTGCGCGTCTACGACGACTTCTGCGGCGAAAAGCTCGCGGATAAAGTCGGGGAACCGGATAAAGGCTCCATCATCATTATTCTCGCCACGGATCTCCCGATGAGCAGCCGCCAACTGACCCGCGCCTGCCGCCGGGCACAGAACGGCATCGCGCGCACCGGCTCCTACACCGGCAACTGGAGCGGCGATATCTCCGTGATGTTTACCACCGCCTACGATTTGCCGCACACGACCGACAACTATTTCACGCAGGTCACCATGATGCATGAGACCGCGATGAATACCGTCTTCCGCGCCGTAACCGAGGTGGTGGAGGAGAGCATTCTCAGCTCCCTGCTGCACGCGCCGCGTGTCGAGGGCTGGAACGGCAGCGTCCGCGAGAGCCTGCGCGAGCTGCGGGACTGCGAAAAATATTTTTCTCCGGAAGCCGCCGGGGCGGAAACGGATTCCATCCGCGGCAAGCCGCACAGCGGAATGAGGCAGTAATCCGCTGAAAAACGCCCTTTTCACGCGGAGACACGGCCGTTTTCCCGGCGGATGGGGCAGCAATCTTTTTTCATGACGGCATTTTTTCTCCCATGTTTTTTTGAAATGCCGAATATGATACTCTTGAAAAATCAGTTTGAAGGGAGTTTTTTCTATGAACGAATTCATCCTCGCTTATCTGGATATGTGGCAAAACTTTGCGGTTTTTACAGGCCGGAGCAACCGCGGGGCCTATTGGCGCGTCGTCGCCGTCAACATTTTAATCGGCCTTGTCCTTGGCATCCTTTCGAGGATTCTCGGGATCTTCGGCTGGATCGCCTCTCTCTACTCGCTGGCCGCTTTCATTCCGGGAATTGCCCTTTCCGTCCGGCGGCTTCACGACGTCGGCAAAAGCGGCCTCTATCTGCTTTTCGCTTTGATTCCGCTGGTCGGCTGGATCATCGTCCTGATCCCGATGATTCGGGAAAGCGACCCTGACGAAAATCTTTACGGCCCCGTCCCGGTGTAATTCTACAAAAAGCAACAAAAATTGCCCGAAACAACGATATTTTCTCTTCCACCGCGCATTCCGCCTTTTACCTCCGTGTCTTTGCTCCGGATTCCACGGCAAAGGATGCCGGATAACGGGAAGGCGGGGCCGGATTCCCGCCGGAGGTGGTTTTTACGAAACGTTCCGAAATCAACGCCTTTATCCGCGAGGCCCTCGCGCTGACCGAAAGCCTCGGCTTTTATCTTCCGCCGTTTGCCCGCTGGGCCCCGGCGGATTGGGCGCGGAAAGGCCCCGAATGTAACGAGATCCGCCGCCGGATGCTGGGCTGGGATGTCACCGACTACGGTCTGGGCGACTATGAGCGCCTCGGTCTTCTGCTTTTCACCCTCCGCAACGGCGACAAGGCCGACCCCTCCGGAAAAACCTACTGCGAAAAAATTTTGATTTCCAAAGAGGGGCAGGACAGCCCCGATCATTTCCATTGGGAAAAGACCGAGGACATCATTGTCCGCGGCGGCGGCAACATGATGATCCGGCTATATAACTCCGATGAATGCGGTGCTCACGCCGATACGGATGTCGTTGTGAGCACGGACGGCACCAGTCGCGTGCTCAAGGCGGGCACGGCGCTCTGCCTGCACCCCGGCGAGAGCATCACCCTGACTCCCGGCCTCTATCACGAATTCTGGGCGGAGCCCGGTCACGGCACCGTCCTGATGGGGGAGGTCTCCAAGGTGAATGATGACCGCAGCGACAACCGCTTCTATGCGCCGATCGGCCGTTTCCCGACGATCGAAGAGGATGTTCCGGCGGAATATCTGCTCTGCTTTGAATACCCGGAAGCGAAATAACCATTTTCACAAAAGAAAAACGGACGACGGAACCCCGCCGCCCGTTTTTTGTTGTTATAAGCGAAAAACCGCTGCCCCGCTTTCGACTTCGGGCCGCGCGGAGAAATGGCTCCTACATACAAAAAGCAGGAGAAACCACGCCGTTTTTTTTTGGCCGTGGCAAAAGGGAACCTCGCCGCCCCCCGCTTCCGGTTTCGAGGCGCGCGGCGCAGGATCCGTTTCGCGCGCATAAAAAATCCGCCCTTTCCTGCTGGAAGAGAATCTTTCGGTGGAAAAAGCGGATTTTTATTTTTTATATTTGCTTCCCTGCACGACGTTATTTTTCGCAAAGTACGAATGGATGGCATTCAGAACATTCCGCTTTTTGAGACACCACTGCGGCGCGATCAGATCCTTTTCTCCACACTCTCCGGTGAGGCGGTGGATAACCATCTCCGGTGGGATCACCCGCACACAGTCGGCAAGTGTGCGGATATATTCCTCCGGGGTCATCGTCTCAAATCTTCCGGCTTCATAATCCGCCGCAAGATCCGTGCCCCGCATGACGTGCAGCAGCTGGAATTTGACGCCGTCGGCCCCGCTTCTGCCGATATAATCCGCCGTTTGCACCATCATCTCCGGCGTCTCTCCCGGCAGGCCCAGAATCATATGCGTGATGACCGTCAGGCCCGCGGCCTTCAGGCGGCGCACCGCATCGTCGTAAACTTCGAGCGGATAGCCTCTGCGGATGTAATTTGCAGTCTCCGGATGGATCGTCTGGAGGCCAAGCTCCACCCAGACCGGCTTGATCCTGCTCAGCTCTCCAAGCAGGGCGACCGTCTCCTCCGGCAGGCAGTCCGGTCTTGTTGCGACGGAGAGGATCAGAATATCCGGATGAGCGATCGCTTCGGTGAAGATCCGGCGGAGCTTTTCCATGGGCGCGTAGGTGTTGGTATAGCTCTGAAAATAGGCGATGTAGCCCGGGTTTTCCGCCTTTCCGGCAACCTGTGCCTTTGCGCGCTCAATCTGCGCGACGATGTTGTCGGCATAAGGCTCCGCAAAGTCGCCGGAGCCGCCGAGGCAGAAGATGCAGCCCCGGGTCCCGAGCGTGCCGTCCCGATTCGGGCAGGTCATGCCGCCCTCCAGAGAGAGCTTCCACACCCGCCTGCCGTATTCCTTTTTGAGCTCGTCGCCCATCGACCGGTACCGGTACACGAAATCCCCCCTCAATCGCAGGAAGCAAAAATCTGCCGCGCGGAAATTCTATAGATAAATATTATACCATTTCCGCCCCCACAGCGCTATTTACAGGAAAAAGAAATCCGGATATAATAAAAAACATCTTTTCGGAAAAGAGACGGCGAAAGTGGAATTTTGCATTCGGATGGCTGACGCGGAAGACGCGGCGGAGATCGTTTCCGCCCGGGCAAGGGCCTTTCAAAAAGAGACGGATTTTTACGGCAGGCTGCCGGATTCGGATTTTCTAATCCCGGAGGCGATGGCAAAAAATTTTTCCTGCCCGGAATACCGCCATTATATCCTGATAGGAGAAAGCGGCATCCTCGGCGGCGTTTCTTTCCGAACCCTACCGGATGGAGCGGTGCATATCGGCTGTATCTACGTCCTGCCGGAACTGCAAGGGCACGGCATCGGCAAGCAACTGATGCGGCATGTGTTTTCCCTGCATCCGGAGGCACCGCGTTTCACGCTGGAAACGCCGTATCGTTCCTTATATAATCACCGATTTTACGAAAGCCTCGGCTTCGTAAAGACCGGAGAGACCGAACCGGAACCGGATGGCTTTCGGCTTTGGATTTATGAAAAAGGAAAATAAAAATGGCCCCTTTTTCCCGTTTCGGAAAAAGGGGTTTCTTTTTAAGGAAGTGGAATGCCGTGTTTTTGGCTGTTCCTTACCGGGAAAAGGGACGAATCGGCCTGCGAAACGACATTTTTCGTCGTTTTCGGATGCGCTGTAAACGCGATTCCGATTTGATCGGTAGTTCCGCAAAAATTAAAATTTAAATTCCATCAAAAAACATTCTTCTTGACTTTAAAGCTTAAAAGTGCTAAACTGCCCTCATTACGCATATGAAGGAGGCGGCGTTTATGGAAAAGCCCGCTGTCAATTCCAGATTCTTTTTGAGGCTCGTGTTTTATCTTGCCGGTTTGTTTCTGATCGCATCCGGCATCGTTCTCTCGCTCAATTCCCGATTCGGCATTTCTCCGGTCAGCTCCCTGCCGAAAATTTTAAATCGGATCACTCTCGCCTACGACACGCTGCCGGATCTCACGCTCTCCGTCTGCCTGCCGCTGACCTTCTGCATTTATATTGTCTTGCAGATTCTCATCCTTCGGAAGGATTACAAATGGATCAACCTCTGCCAGATCATTTTTTCCTGGGCAATCGGATGGTTCGTCAGCGTGGCGCAGTTGGTTTTCGGCTCCATCTCCGCGGAGAGCATCCCCGGCCGCGCGCTGATGCTGGCCGCGAGCATCGTGCTCATCGCTGTCGGCGTATCGTTTTATGTGGACGCGAAACTGCTCCCGATGCCGGCTGAGGGGATTGCCCTCGCAATCTCCCAAAAATCCGGCGGCCGCCTCAAATTCCACAATATGAAGGTCGCGGTGGATTGCTCCATCGTCGGCTCGGCCATTCTGCTGGGCATTCTGTTTCTCGGCGGCTTCTCCGGCTTCTGGAACACGGTGGTTCTGGAGGAGGGTATCATCCACATCGGCACCGTGCTCTCCGCCATGCTGGTCGGAAAGGCGGTCGGCTTCGCACAGAAATTCATCAAGCCGCTCATTGAGAAAACCTGTTTTCCGGTAAAAGTATAGCCCCCGCGAAAGAACGCGCCCCCTTTTTCCGCAGAGCCGCGCCAAACGGCGCCGGCATCCTTTTTATCTAAAAAATTCGCTCCGTTTTCCGGGAGAGGGAAGACGGGGCGCGTTTTTATTTCAAAAATTCTGAGCCGCCTGAAAACACAAAGCATCGGTCTGCGGCGGCTTTCGCTTTGATCGGGCCGTCGCGCGGGCATCCGGTTTGCGCCGGTACGCGCGGGCATCCGGTCAGGATCATGCTCCTGGCGGCCATAGAAAACCGTGGAGATGAAGCGCCCCGCTTTTGCGGTATCCGGAGCTGCGCCGGCGTACGCGGGCATCCGGTCAGGATCATGCTCCTGGCGGCCATAGAAAACCGTGAAGATGAAGCGCCCCGCTTTTGCGGTATCCGGAGCTGCGCCGGCGTATGCGGGCATCCGGTCAGGCACGGCCGTAGAGTTTCGCCATCCGGGCCATCTCTGCGGAGAGCTCCGGCGTCAGCATACCGGGCAGGAGCCGCCAGCGCCAGTTCCCGCCAAGGGTGGAAGGCGTGTTGATGCGGGCTTCGCTGCCAAGGCCTAACCAGTCCTGCATCGGGATCACCGCGGTATCGGCGACCGATCCGAGGCAGGCGCGAATGACCGCCTCCCGCAGAGGCTCCCCCTCCGGTACGCCGAGATATTCCCGCGCATAGGCGAGGCTCTCCGGGGAAAGCGCATGCTCCCACCCCAGCAGCGTGTCGTTGTCATGAGTGCCGGGGTAAATCACGCAGTTCCGTGGGAAATTGTGCGGCAGGTAGTCGCTTCCTTCCCGGGAATCGAAGGCGAATTGCAGCACTTTCATGCCCGGGAAGCCGCTCTCCCGAAGCAGCTCTCGGACGTCCTCCGTGAGGAACCCAAGGTCTTCGGCAATAAAGCCGAAGTTCGGAAGCTCCTCTTTGACCGCCCGAATGAAATCAAGCCCAGGGCCTTTCTCCCAGACGCCGTCTTCCGCCGTCCGGTCCTCCGCTGGGATGGAATAGTAGCCGGCAAACCCGCGGAAGTGATCGATGCGGGCGCCGTCGCAGAGCTCCGCGGCGGCCCGCAGCCGGCATTTCCACCATGCAAATCCCGTTTCTTTATGGTACGCCCAATTGTACAGCGGATTGCCCCAGAGCTGCCCGGTGGGGGAAAAATAATCCGGCGGCACGCCCGCGACCCGCGTCATGCGCCCGGCCTCGTCGGTCTCGAAAAGCTCCGGATGCGCCCAGAGCTCGGTGGAATCCGGCGAGACATAGATCGGCAGATCGCCGATGATCCGGACGCCGTTTTCCCCCGCGAAAGCATGCAGGCTCTCCCACTGCAGACGGAACAGGTATTGGAGCTTCTCCCGGAAGAGAATTTCTCCTGCGAGCCGTTCCTGCGCGGCGGCAAGGGCCTCCGGTTCCCGCCTCCGCAGCGGTTCCGGCCATTCGGCAAAGGCGCGCATGTCGTTTTCATCTTTGAGCGCCATAAAAAGGGCATATTCCGGGAGCCAATCCTCCTGTTTTTTCACAAAGGCGCAAAGCCCCTGTTCTTCCGCCGGAATGCGCTCCGCCGCCTTTTTGAGTGCGGCAAAGCGGTGCTCAAAAAGGGCGGGGTAATCCACATTTTCCGGGAGGCGCCCAAATTCCTCGTGCTCAAATTCCTCTTTTTTCAGCAAACCCTGCCCACAGAGGAGATCGAGGTCGATGAAATAGGGATTCCCGGCAAAGGCGGAGGCACTCTGGTAGGGGCTGTCCCCATACCCGGTGGGGCCGGGCGGCAGGATTTGCCAGATGCGCTGGCCGCCGTCCGCCAAAAAACGAATGAATTCCCTCGCCGAGGTGCCCAGCGTTCCGATCCCATAAGGGGAGGGCAGACTCGACAGGGGCATAAGTACACCGCAGGTTCGCATAGAATCCCTCCTCTCATCAATATGAAATCCGCCGAAGCGTGAAGGCCTTCAGAAAACCGGCCTCCCGCCGTTAAAAAGCGGAGAATTCCCTCGCCGCAGCGCCCAGCGTTCCGATCCTGTAAGGGGAGGGCAGGCTCGACAGGGGCATAAGTACGCCGCAGGTGCGCATTGAATCCCCGCCGCCGGGCTCCGCCCGTCGTCCGGTCCCGGCCGCATTCCGCCGATCCGGGAGTCTTTTCCCGGAAAACGCGGCTGTCCCGGCGGGGCCGGAGTTTTTTTATACTACATATATACTACACCGCCGCGTAAATTTCAAGAAAAGCCAGCCGCCGGCAGGCAAAAAACGCCGCTGCGCGGCAGGGGAATGCGTGCGGTCTTTTCTTTTGCGCACCGATGGGATATGCCGCAAAAAATGCGCGGCGAACCCCCGGCCGGGCGCGGCGGGTGGGTCGCAGGCATATTTTAGATAAAAAGGAAACTGAAAACTCAGGCAAACCGGTTTCTGAATTTTTTTCTGCGGTGCGCCGATTTCGTTTTTGGGTGAAATTTTTATCGCGCAGGTTTTCGGGGAACCTCCCCGTTCCCGAACTTTTTACTTGAAATTTCGGCCCGGTCATGTATAATAAAACTATGCGCCGGTATGATGGAATTGGCAGACGTGACGGACTCAAAATCCGTTGGCTTTAAAACCGTGTGGGTTCGAGTCCCATTACCGGTACCATAAAAGAGAATGAAAGAAGCTGAATCCTCGAAGTTTGGTTTCTTTCATTCTCCTATTTTTTATGATATACTTTGTTCGGATCATTCTATTTTACCTGGTACGATATGGAACTTTTGGATGCAGCGGTCTTTTTGGTGAGGAGATATTTTATGGATTCACTTATTAAAGCATACTATCGTGCCTTCCAAGCCGTATTCAATGTGGGCGCACATTTTTTATACTGGCGCAAGCCTATTGTGAAAGCAGGAGCGGGTAGTATTCGCGGTATCCCGGAGCTATTGAAGCAGAGCAGCTCCAAAAGGCCGCTCATTATAACCGGACCGCATATACGCGTCTCGCTTGTTCCGGCCCTTCTGGAAATTTTCAATCAGACCGGCATCCCATACGAAATATTTAGCGAGGTCGAAGGCAATCCATCCATCAAAACCTGCGAAAAAATCAGAGACGCTTATATTTCAAAAAACTGCGACAGCATCATCGCCATCGGAGGGGGAAGCCCCATGGATGCTGCCAAAGCCGCCGCAGCACGTATTGTCCGTCCAAAGCGGAGCATAAAGCAACTCAGCGGGCTTCTTAAGGTCCGCAAAAAGATTCCTACTTTCATCGCCGTTCCTACAACTGCGGGTACAGGCAGCGAAACCACCATAGCGGCTGTGATTACCGATCAAGATACCCACCACAAAGCCGGCATTATGGATTTGTGCCTTGTTCCCAAATATGCCATATTGGACTCGGAGCTCACCGTTGCGCTTCCGCCCCAAACTACTGCGGCCACGGGAATGGATGCACTGACCCATGCTATAGAGGCATACATCTGTTGGACTTATAATACCAAAGAAAGCCTGAGAGATGCTGAGGAAGCCGTTGTGGCTATATTTAAGTATCTCGAAAAAGCATATTCGGATGGATCAGATATAACCGCCCGCGGCGAAATGCTCATTGCCTCATTCAAAGCGGGTTTTGCTTTCACCCGCGCAGGCGTAGGGAACGTACATGCTATCGCGCACACCCTTGGCGGAATCTATAACACTCCTCATGGTCTGGCTAACGCGGTGATTCTGCCTATTGTTTTAGAGGATTATGGTAAAGCGGTATATCCGAAGCTGGCTCGGCTTGCAGAGCTTTCAGATTTACCGGGAAATTCGGCAAAGGAAAAATCAGAGAGATTTATTGCCGAAATACGCGCCATGAACTCGCGAATGAATATCCCTTCAGGTTTTGATTTTATAAAGGATGCGGATATCGATCAGATGATTACATGGGCGCTTGCCGAAGCAAACCCGCTCTACCCCGTTCCTGTCATCTATAACCGCGAGCATTGCCGTAATATAATTGAAAAAATACGTCAGCATTCCGGCGCGGCATACGAAATATAAATGCCGTCGAAAGAGTAAAAGCAACGTGATTCTTTTTTGATGGGGCCAAAGATATCTGCCGCACCTCCCGGGGAACGGCTGCTTTCAAAAAGGGGAAACCGAAGGTCCGAAGGCCCGCCTCTAAACCACACGAACAACCGCCGACGCAAAAGGGAGAAATGTTTATCAAACCGACTTCAACTGTCCGCCGCTGGGCCGGCCTTGTCTTCCGGCCGGATTCCGCACTTGGCTTAAGCTCGATCCGCAGGGAAGCGCTGCCGTATTTTGCCGGGTGGATCCTTATTTTTACCTGGCTTTACGTCAGTTTTCTTCCCAACGGAGACGACTTTTTTCTGGATTCCACCGGATTCCCCGGCTACGAGCGCGCCTCCATCTACATATGGCTCATCGTCTGCCCGCTCATCACAACCTTCACAAAGGCCATCCGATATGTTCCTGCCACCATTTTCAGTGTGGCGGCGGCGCTCATCTGCTTTATCGGCGTGACCTTCTTTTCGGCCGGCCCCGCTTTTCTGCTGATCGCCCACACCGTCATCGCGGCGGCCGTCGGGCATATCTTTGCCTCCTGCGGATACGGCTTTTTTATGATTCTCAACAACGCGGAAAAATTTTTTTCCATGCTCATAGGGATCTTTTTGCCCAAGCTGATTATGCTGGTCTTTCCGTCCCTTGCAAAGCATTTAAAGGGAACCTCTTTCTCCGGCTTTATTCTGCTCTGCTGCCTGCTGGGGATGCTGCTCTGCTCCGTATTCTTTTTTAAGGAGCGCGCTTTGATCCCAGAGGTGGGAAAAAAGGCATTTCCCAAACCGGCATGGTCGATCATGACCATGGTGTTTCTGATTCTGGCATTTAACGATGTGATCGTGCCGCTTCTGCTGCTCCGGATGAAAACCGCCCAGCACAAGCCTCTGGAGCTTTGGTATTTCTGCGGCATCGTTGCGGGCCTGCTCCTCGTTTTGCTTTTGCAAAAACACCTGAAGCTCAACATCTGCATCATGCTGAACCTTTCCCTCGCCTTTATGACCGTCGGATTCGTGCTCTGCACTCTCTCGGAAACCTACGGCGCGGTTTCCGGCATCTGCGCCGCGGGCTTCGGCCTTTCCTATGGGATCGGGATGGTCAACATCTATTATCTGGCGGGCTTTATGAGCAAAAAATTTCAAAATATCACCTTTTACCGGGCCGGGATCGTTTTATCCGCCGTTTATTACTTTCTCGGCTTCGTCGCTTTCCGCCTCTTCGAAAAGGCGCTGCTGATTATGGCCATCGGATCGGCGTGCATCCTGATTGGCTTTTTTGCGCTTTCCCCGGTCTTTGTGAAACTGCTTTATTCCGGAGAATGGATCGACGACAGCTACCGCCCGGATGTGACGTTTGAAAGCCGCCTGCGTGCGCGGCTGCGGGAGCTGAACCTTTCGCCTAAGGAGACGGAGGTCTGTGAGCTGCTCCTGCGCGGGTATACCCTGCGCCAGACCGCCGCCATGCTGGAGATCGCCTACTCCACGGCCAACACCTACTGCACCTCCCTTTACCGCAAGCTCGGCATCAACAGCCGTACCGAGCTGACGCTCCTGTTTAAGGAATATATCGAAGTCTAAAAAACATTTCTCAAAAAAGCACCTCATTAGAACTAATGAGGTGCTTTTTTCGTTTTCGGATGAACTAATGAGTTGCCTGTATCTTTCGTCGTGCCGCAAAATAAACTTGCTTGGCAACATACCATGTTTTTGGGAGGTGATCGATGGGATGTCGCTATGGGAAAAGCTGAAAAGCCCGTTTATCAAAAAGCGGGAGTCCACCTCCCCGCCGGGAGATGTACACCCGGAGGGCACCCACCCCGCAGAGGGACGGCCTGCCGCGCTGACGCGGCGGGAACAGGAGGTTTTTCACCTGCTGGTGGAGGGCTACACCCTCCGGGAGACCGCGCAGCGGCTCGGCCTCAAATATTCCACGGTCAACACTCATATGACAGGCATTTACAGAAAATTGGGAGTTAACTCCCGCGCGGAACTGATTATTCGTTACCGCGATTATGACAAGGAGGATTCAAAATGAAAAAAACGGCATGGGTGACGGCGCTTGCGCTGATCCTGATTCTGGTTCTGGCGGGCTGCGGCAAGGAAAAGGCCGAAGAAAAAGTCGATGAAAAAGTGCAGGAGGCTGTCATCAACAATGCCCTCGACGGCGAAGCCGAAGTGGATATTGACGGCGACAAATACACCATCGAAGACAGCGAAGGAAACAAGGTGACCGTGGGCGGAACCGAATGGCCCGAAGGCGCCGCGGCGGACCTGCTCCCCAAATTCGACAAGGGCGATATGACGGTCGGCGTGGTGACCGATCAGCTCTGCTCCATCGAATTTGAAAACGTGGAAAAAGAGGATTTTGAGGCCTATCGGGAAGACGTGAAAAATGCCGGTTTCACCCAGCAGGTTGCCGAGATGACGGTGGACAGCACGATCTCCTATCAGGGATATCTGGATGATAAGCAGGCCATTTATGTGACCTACGACGAAACCGCAAAGACGATGCTCATTATGGCAACGATTGACGGCTGACGGCGGAAAAGGTCGGTTGCCCGACCGGTTTGGAAGACATCCATAAAAAAATAAAGGAGTTTATCCGATGAAAAAAATATTTGCAGGCATTCTGGCGCTGATTCTGACCCTTTCCCTTGCCGCCTGCGGAGGAGACGACGGCGAATCCTCTTCTGCTCCCGCGGAAGAAACCGCTCCCACGGAGGAAATTGCCCCCGCTGAGGGAAATGTTTCCGCCGTAACGGAAATTGCCCCCGCGACGGAAAGCTCTGAAGCGGGTACCGTGCAGGTCACCGTCGCGCTTCCGGAAGGATGGGCGCGGGTGGAGGGCTCGGTTCTGGAGCACCAATACATGAAGAATACCGCCAGCTTTATGCTGAAGACGGAGAATTATACGGGCGAAACGCTGGACGACGTTGTCACGGAGGCGCTCGACATTCTGGGCGGCGCGTTCGACCAGCTCGAGACGCAGGGCGACCCGGAGAGCATCACCGTCGACGGCAGGGATGCAAAAAAGGTGACGTTCACCTGTACGGTTTCCGGCATCGAAATGAAATACATGTATGTGTTCGTCTTTGTGGGCGATGAAACCTATGTGCTCACCTTCGGCGACTTTTCCGGTACGTTTGATTCCCTCTCGGCGGATTACGACCAGATTATCTCCGGCGTAAAGTTTGAGTGAAAGCGGCCGATCCCGAAATCCGGAACGCCGCACTGAAAATTAGGAGGCGGTTAAAATGGCGGTTTACAAGGTTCCCTGCCGGCACTGCGGAACCCTGATTGCGCGCGACAGCCGGTTTTGCCCGAAATGCGGCAGCAGGGCGCCTTTTATGGATCTATGCCCGACCTGCCTGCGGGAAGTCGGCCGGGAGGACGCCGTCTGCCCGGGCTGCGGCCGTCCGCTGTACGTCGCCTGCCCAAACTGCGGCAAGCAGACCTTTGCAGGCGAAAGGTGCGACGTCTGCGGCGCAAGTCTTTTAAAAAAGTGCCCCAATCCGCTGTGCGGCGAGATGCAGTTTTTTGAAAACAGCAGATGCACCGCCTGCGGAAAAAGCTTTAAACGGGAGGGAAAACCGGTATGATGACAGCATTTACCCGGAACTACGAGGATAACAGCACCGAGGCCGGGTTTCAGTTTACCTTTTACTGCGATCTGTGCAACGACGGCTGCAAAACCAGCTTCATCGAATCAGAAACACAAAAGAAAAACGCCAAACTGCGCGGCCTCGGCCAGGGGCTCTGGGCGGTCGGCAACCTGCTGGGCGGTCGGCTTTCCGATGTCGGCTGGGCGGCGGAGCAGGGCACCGACGTGCTCTCCGAGCGATTTAACGGCATGAGCGCAGAATGGCAAAAAGAGCATGAGCATGCCTTCATACTGGCACAAAATGAGGCGCAGCAGTATTTTCACCGCTGCCACGGCTGCCACAGCTGGGTCTGCGACGCCTGCTACAACGAGGCGGAGGGCCTGTGCACCGACTGCGCTCCCCGGCAAAACATCGCGGTGGCCAAAGCAAAATCGCAGGCCATGCAGCGCAACCTGGATGAAGCGGCGGGGGAACAGACGGTCTGGAGCGGAAAACTGGAGAGCCAGACCATTGTCTGCCCTGTCTGCGGCAAACCCGCGGGAAACGGAAAATTCTGCACCAACTGCGGTGCGAGCCTTCAGGGTAAAACGTGCCCCAAATGCGGGGCCAAACTCGCCGAAGACGTCCGCTTTTGCAGCGAGTGCGGCGCAAAGGTCTGAGGGGGATCGCCCTTGAAAACCGGGTAAACGGAAGCTTCCGGAATTCAACGTTTTCAGTATTTTTTAAAAAGGCGCTTCTGCCTAAAAAGCAGATCCGTTTCCCCATTTTTATTTTATACGGATCTTCCTGTTTTTTCCCGAATAGTTCACTTCGCCGATTTCTCAAGTGCCGCCGGTGCCGCCCCTTCGGTGGCGCCGGACCCCAACAGGCCGTCTTTCCCAAAAAGACGGCCTGTTGGGGTTCTTGATTTTTTCAAAAACTCATAAAAATAGGTCCATAATTTCCTTAAATTTTTCCAAATCATAAGGAAAAGGTTTTCAATTCTTCCGTTTTCTGGTATAATATAAGAAGTATCAAAGACTTTTGATTTGGAGGATAAAAATTTACAGGACGGAGCATCCTTTGCCTCCTAAAACGCCTCTTTTCCCCGACCCGCCCGGAGAGAAACCGCACAGCCCACTTCTTTCCGGGGCGGAGGTTTGCTCCGTTCGGGCTGGCTGATCCATTGGAGGTCAATTATGGACGAGATCCGAAATCCGGATATTTCCCTCAATCCCTCCATGTACATCCATATCATGGAGCAGCTGCTTCACGTTGTGCAAAAACTGTCCGCGGCGCGCGACCTGAACACCGTGATGGATATCGTGCGCCATTCGGTACGCGACCTGACCGGATCCGACGGCTCAACCTTCGTCCTGCGGGACAATGACTTTTGTTACTACGCGGAGGAGGATGCCGTCAGTCCTTTATGGAAAGGGAAGCGCTTCCCCCTGCAGACCTGCGTCAGCGGCTGGACGATACTGAATAAAAGACCGGCTATTATTGAGGATGTTTATGCGGATCCGCGGATCTCGATGGATATCTATGAAAATACTTTTGTAAAAAGCCTCGTGATGGTCCCGATCCGGACGGAGAATCCGATCGGAGCCATCGGCTCCTATTGGAGCGTCAGGCACATGCCGACGCCGGAGCAGATCAAGGTGATGCAGGTCCTTGCGGATACGGCGGCCATCGCCATGGACAACATCCACTCCCACAGCATCATCGCGATCAAGGCCCGGCAGTTGGAGGAGGCCATGAACGGCACTATGTTTGCCGTCGCGAAAATGGTCGAGCAGCGGGACTTATATACTTCCGGGCACCAGAAACGAGTCGCGATAATCGGGCTGGCGATCGCCGAAGAGCTGGGGTGGCCCGAGGAGCGCTGCGAGAGCGTCTTCCGCGCAGGAATCGTGCACGATATCGGAAAAATTGGGATCCCGAGCGAGCTGCTCTCCAAGCCGGCGAGGCTGACGCCGTTTGAATTTGCGCTGATAAAAACTCATCCGGAGGCCGGGTATGAAATCCTGAAGGATGTGCCGCTTCTCCTGCCCATCGCCCAAATCATTCTGCAGCACCATGAACGCATCAACGGCAGCGGCTATCCTTACGGCCTGCAGGCCGACGAGATTCTGCCCGAGGCGCAAATCTTGGGTGTGGCGGATGTCTTTGAATCCATGATCTCCCACCGGCCATATCGTCCGGCTCTGGGCGTGGATGCGGCGATTGAGGAGCTGGTGACGAACCGGGGCATCCTGTATGCGCCGGACGTCGTGGACGCCATGGTGAACCTGGTTAAAAACAAAGGGTTTGAGGTTCCGAAATAAGTGTCCGGCGGGCCGTTCAGCCTGTTTTTGTACGCCATGGCACCGGCTGAAAAAGTTATATTTTAAAAGAGAACCGCGCAAGGCCCCGGAGGAATCCTCCGGGGCCTTGTTTTTTTGATTCCAGGAATAGCCCGTGGGCAAGGGGGGATCCGATGCCGCCGCGGGCCATCCTTCGAGCCGTCAAAGCCCGCCCCGTCGGGATGATTGACCCGGATCCCGCCCGCATACACGCCCCGCTTCACGGGCGCGGCAGCGGCGGATCAGCTTTCTGAAATATCGCTTTATGCCGAAAAGTAACGCCAAAATGGCTGCAACCAAGCATAGCGAGTACCAGAAATCCGGGTCACATATAAAATCAGACATCTTCGCCTCTCGTATTTTCATCCGTATGCGGCCGGGCCTTCCAAAAAGTATGGGAGCTCCGTTCCTTTCCCGTTTCCCGGGTAGTTTTTCCTTTATCTGCGGGAAGCACTCCGCAAAAACTGCGGACCCGCCCCCATATCCTTTTTCCACGGCCGATTTTGGGCAGGAAGAGAAGCGGGCGCAGAGATTCCCATCCCGCGTCTCCCCTCCGATCATTTTTTCTGACGGCAGTTTTCGCCCACGGGGCAGCCCCCACAGCTACCGCCACAGGAGGATTTGCCTTTCTTTCTGTCTCTCAGCATCCCCACCAGAATGGCGATGATCGCTGCAAGGAGCAGGACACTGACGACAACGGTTCCCAAATTTTCCATGATCCAGGAAAGCATATAAACTCCTCCTTTTGAGGTTTCCGATTATGTGTCGAGCGTTGCCTTGAGGGCCGCCGCTTCTTTATAAGGGCGGGCCAGCATATAGACGATGAAAGCCACAATGGCGAGGGCCGCGGCGGAACCCAGTACGTTCCCGTTCCCGGTGACCAGCATGCCCAGCTGATAGACGACCAGCGAAATTGCGTAGGCAAAAGCGGTCTGGTACCCGATGGCGAACCACGTCCACTTGGCACTGTTCATCTCACGCCGGATGGCGCCGATTGCGGCAAAACAAGGGGCGCACAGAAGGTTGAATACCAGGAAAGAATAGGCGGCGAGCGGTGTGAAGATTTCACGCAGGTTGGTCCAGATCTGCCAACCGTTTTCAGCCACTTCGTCGAAGCCGCCGAACAGTACGCCGAGGGTGCCGACCACGTTCTCCTTGGCGATAAGGCCGGTAATGGTGGCGACGGTTCCCTGCCAGTTGCCCCAGCCGAGAGGTGTGAAGATCCACGCGATCGCACCGCCCAGTGCGGCGAGGATGCTGCCGTTCATTGCCACCATGCCGAAAGTGCCGTCTTCCCATCCAAAGTTGGAGGTGAACCACACAAACACGGTCGCCAGCAGGATGACCGTCCCGGCCTTTTTAATAAAGGACCAGCCGCGCTCCCACATCGAGCGCAGAACATTGGCCGCGGTCGGCCAGTGGTAAGCCGGAAGTTCCATGACGAAAGGGGCGGGGCCCCCGGCGAACATTTTTGTCTTTTTCAGCATAATGCCGGAGACGACGATCGCGGCGATGCCGATGAAGTAGGCGCTGGGCGCCACCCAGGAGGATCCGCCAAAGAGGGCGCCCGCGATCAGGGCAATGATCGGCAGTTTTGCGCCGCAGGGGATGAAGGTGGTGGTCATGATGGTCATCTTGCGGTCGCGGTCGTTCTCAATCGTGCGCGAGGCCATAATGCCCGGCACTCCGCATCCGGTGCCGATGAGCATCGGGATGAAGGATTTTCCGGAAAGCCCGAACTTGCGGAAAATCCGGTCCATGACGAAGGCGATGCGGGCCATATAGCCGCAGGCCTCAAGGAATGCAAGGAAGAAAAACAGCACAAACATCTGAGGTACGAAGCCCAGCACCGCGCCGACGCCGGCGACGATGCCGTCGAGCACCAGCCCCCGCAACCACTCAGCCGTGTGGATGCTCTTCAACCAGTTCCCCAGCAATGTCGGAATGCCGGGAATCCAAACGCCGTAGTCGGCGGGATCGGGCTCTTCTTCGCCGGCAGCTGCCATATAATCATCATATGTAATGGGGATCTCCTTTTCCACGCTGCTGCCGTCGTCGTAGAGATAGGCGGTCGCGGTCAGACCGGCCGCCTCTGCGGGATTGACGCCGGCCTCCCCGGCGGCCGATTCAAACGCTTCGACCACCGCACCCGGCTCCGTGTAGGCATCGGCGGCCTCCTCATAGGCGGAGGAGCCGATACCGAAGAGGTGCCAACCCTCTCCGAAAACCCCGTCGTTTGCCCAATTGGTGGCCCATGTGCCTACCGTGGAGACGGAAACAAAATAAACGATGAACATCACCGCCGCGAAAATAGGCAGCGCAAGCCAGCGGTTTGTCACGACACGGTCGATCTTATCTGAAGCGGACATTCCGCCCGCATTTTTTTTCTTATAACACCCCTTGAGGATGGAGGCGATATAGATATACCGCTCGTTGG
>CAZLMO010000017.1:0-1966 GCA_964560915.1 uncultured Oscillospiraceae bacterium | reverse complement strand
CTCTCGGCGTCGTCATCCAACTCTTCCTCTGCCGCCTTGATATCCTGCTCAATATGGCAAAGCACCGCGGGATCCAGCTTCAGTTGATCCCGCACCTTTTCATCCCGCTCAAAGATCTTAATGGCATACCAGCGCTGCTGCTCGGCGGGCACATTATTTAAAGCCGCTTCCTCGATGTGGGCGGCGGCATGCTCCACCGCGCCGGAGAAGGTATGCATCGGGACGGTTTTTGTGTTCTTCGCGGCTTCGATGGCCGCCTCGGCCGCCTCCATGATGCCGGCGTTTTTGAGCGCCGAAATTTCAACGATTCTGCACCCCAGCTCGCGGGAAAGTTCCGGAATATTGATCCTGTCTCCGTTCTTTGCCACGACGTCCATCATGTTGATGGCGATGACCACCGGAATTCCCAGCTCCGTCAGCTGCGTGGTCAGGTAAAGGTTTCGCTCCAGGTTGGTGCCGTCCACGATATTCAGGATGGCGTCGGGCCGCTCACCGATGAGGTAGCTCCTTGCGACGACCTCCTCCAGCGTGTAGGGCGAAAGGGAATAGATGCCCGGCAGATCCATGATGAACACGTTGTCGTGCTTTTTCAGTTTTCCCTCTTTCTTTTCCACCGTGACGCCCGGCCAGTTGCCCACAAACTGGTTCGATCCGGTCAGTGCATTGAACAGCGTCGTCTTTCCGCTGTTCGGGTTGCCCGCAAGGGCGATTTTGATCTCTTTCTCCATCGTTTCTCTCCCTTGTAGTTAGATGCATCTAACTAATGATCTATAAAAAATGAGGTCTCCCTCCGTCTACTCGATCTCGATCATTTCCGTATCCGCCTTGCGCAGCGAAAGCTCGTAGCTGCGGACCGTCACCTCCACCGGATCCCCCAGCGGGGCCACCTTGCGGATATAAATCTCCACGCCTTTGGTGATGCCCATATCCATGATGCGGCGTTTGACCGCGCCCTCTCCGTGAAGCTTCACGACCTTTACGGTCTCGCCGATCGCCGCCTCTTTGAGCGTTTTCATCCTCGTTCCCTCCTTATACCAGAATCTTCCCGGCCATCTCCCGGCTGATCGCAATACGGGATTCCTTGACGTTTACGATGAGGTTGCCGCCGATTGTGGAGACCACCGTCACATTCCCTCCGGCCACAAAACCCATGTCCTCCAGATGCTTTTTAAGCTCCGAGCTCCCTCCGACCTTTCGGATGATGTTTTCTTCACCTACGTTTGCAAGGGTGAGCGGCATCATAGGTCCCTCCTCTGCTTTTTATCGGTTAAGGCATTCTAACTGAGGTCCCAAATAATTAGTTAGATTACTCTAACTAACAATTAGTTTATCCTCCCGCCCCAAATTTGTCAATAGCCTTTTAAGAATTCTTGAATTTTTCGGCAGGCTGTGTTAATCTAAATTTAAGAGGTTTGGAAAGTTGGTGAAAATGCCATGAAAATACAAAAAGCGTCAGAAGATTACCTCGAGGCCATGCTGATGATGAAAGAAAGGCATGGCTTTATCCGCTCGATTGATGTGGCGGAGCACCTCGGCGTCACCAAGCCCAGCGTCAGCTACTCCACCAAGCGCCTGCGCGAAAACGGGTACATCACGATGGACGCGGACGGGCTGATCACGCTGACGGATACCGGCATGGAGATTGCGCAGCGAATCTACAAGCGCCACAAGCTGCTGACCGAAGTGCTGGTCGGCATCGGCGTGGATGCGCAGACGGCCCTCGAGGACGCCTGCAGGATCGAGCACGATATCAGTGAAAAAACCTTCGCCGCAATCTGCCGCTATGCCGACAGAAAGCGGGAGTAACCTTTGCGGAAAAAAGGGCGGCGCCCCATCCGCCGGCACGCCGTGTCTTAAACTCACAGACGGAACCATCGGAAAAGCCTCCTGCCGGGGCTTTTCTTTTTTACGAAAATTAAAATCTGTTGATTTTTCCACGGTCTAAATATTCCCATATCTTTCTCAA
>CAZLMO010000016.1:0-22885 GCA_964560915.1 uncultured Oscillospiraceae bacterium | reverse complement strand
GAGGAGCTTGCCTTCGCCCGGCCGGAGGAGGCTTTGAAGCACCCGACTTGGACGATGGGCCGGAAAGTGACCATCGATTCCGCCACCATGGCAAATAAAGGGCTCGAAATTATGGAAGCGGCGCATCTTTTTGGGGTGACGCAGGATAAAATAGAGGTGGTTATCCACCGGGAGAGCATCGTGCATTCGCTGGTCGAGTTTTGCGATCATTCGATGCTGGCCCAGCTTGGCGTACCGGATATGCATACGCCGATTCAGTACGCGCTGACATGGCCGGAGCGCCTGCCAAGCGCCGTAAAGCAGCTTGACCTTACAGAGACCGGCTCGCTGACGTTTTACCCTCCGGATGATGCGGCGTTTCCATCCATGCGCATCGCGAGGCGGGCGTTAACCCTTGGCAGTACGGCCTCCGCCGCCTTCAATGCCGCGGATGAGGTCGCTGTCGCCGCTTTTCTGGGTGGGAGAATCGGTTTCAACGATATCCCGCCCGTGCTCGAAAGGACGGTGGAGATGTCGCTTCCGGAGGGGGATTCCTTCGAAGCGGTCTTTGCCGCCGACCGGGAGGCGCGCGCCTTCGCCGCTTCCCTGACAGATCAGATTAGGAGATAATCGTTTCACAATGAGTATTTTGATTGCAGTTCTGTGCTTTGCGGTGATGCTGGTTTTCCACGAGATGGGTCATTTTCTGACAGCCAAGTGGGCCGGCATAAAAGTGAATGAATTTTCGATCGGCATGGGGCCGAAGCTCTTTTCCATCAAAAGGGGAGAGACGGCCTACAGCCTGCGCGCGTTTCCGATCGGCGCGTTTGTCGCCATGGAGGGCGAGGACGACGGGAGCGAAGTGCCCACCGAACGCTCCTTTATGTCCTGCCCGGTCTGGAAGCGCATCCTTGTCACGGCGGCCGGCGCTTTCATGAATATTCTGCTCGGCTTCATCCTCGCCATGATTTTAACCTCCGGGCAGGAGCTGATCGGCACGCCGATCATCGCCGATTTCAGCGAGGGATCCTCCTCCGCGGAATTCCTGAAGGTGGATGACCGGATCCTCTCTGTCAATGGGGAGCACGTTCTGATCGACAACGACGTTGTCTATTCCCTGATCCGCGACCCGGACGGCGTCGTCAGCATGGAGGTTTTGCGGGATGGGGAGAAAGTGAAGCTTGACCGCGTTGTTTTTCAGATGAAAGATTACGACGGGGTCTCCTCGATCGTATTGGATTTCAGCGTCTACGGCGTGGAGCCGACGGCCTGGCGCGTCACGGAGTATTCGGCAGGCTGGACGCTTGCGCTCGTGAAGCTCGCATGGCACGGCTTCGGCGATCTCATCAAAGGCACCTTCACGATTAGCCAGCTCTCGGGGCCGGTCGGCGTCACGGAGGTGATCTCCGAGGCAAGCTCCCAGAGCCTCGATTCGCTTTTGTTTATCGTTGCGCTGGTCACGGTCAACCTCGGCGTCGTCAACCTGCTGCCGCTGCCCGCGCTGGACGGCGGGCGCATCCTCTTTATGCTGCTGGAAGCGGTTCGCGGAAAACCCATCAATCAGAAGGTGGAGGGCGCGATTCATAACGCCGGATTCATTCTGCTGATCCTGCTGATGCTCTATGTCACGGCAAACGACATCATGAAACTTGTGGGAGGAGGCTGAGTATGGCCAGGGAAGTTGAAATCGGAAACGTCACAATCGGCGGGAGTTATCCCGTCGCCATTCAGTCGATGCTCAGCATCCCTTCCACCGATGTGGAGGGAAGCGTCGCGCAGGCCGTGGAGCTGGAGCGCGCCGGCTGCGAAATCCTGCGGGCGGCCGTCCCGGATATGGATGCCGTGCGGCTGATCCCCGCGATCAAGGAGAAAATTCATACCCCGCTCGTTGCGGATATCCATTTCGACTACCGGCTCGCGCTGGCGGCGGTGGAGGCGGGAGTCGATAAAATCCGGATCAATCCCGGCAACATCGGCGGCGAGGAGCGCACCCGCGCGGTCGCGGAGGCCTGCGGCAAGGCCGGCGCCGCGATCCGCATCGGCGTCAACAGTGGCTCGCTCGAAAAACATCTGCTCGAAAAATACGGCGCCCCGACGGCCGAAGCCCTTGCCGAGAGCGCCGAAGAATATGTCCGCATGTTGGAGGGCTTTGATTTTCATCAGATTGTCGTCTCCATCAAGTCGAGCGACGTCGGCACCATGGTGAAGGCCTGCCGCCTCGCCGCGGAGCGTTTCGATTATCCGCTGCATCTCGGCGTGACCGAGGCCGGGACGGAGCGCATGGGCCTCATCAAGAACGCCGTCGGCATCGGGAGCTTGCTGCTCGACGGCATCGGCTCCACGATCCGCGTGACGCTCACCGCCGACCCGGTGCGGGAAATTTACGCGGCGAAGGATATCCTGAAGGCGATCGGCCTGCGGCAGGAGGACGTCAATATCGTCTCCTGCCCGACCTGCGGCCGGACGCGCATTGACCTCATCAAACTCACGGGCGAGGTGGAGGATGCGCTGCGGGGCTGCAAAAAGCCCATCAAAGTGGCGGTCATGGGCTGCGCGGTCAACGGGCCGGGCGAGGCGAGGGAGGCCGACGTCGGCATCGCGGGGGGCACCGGCTGTGGGCTTGTGTTCCGCAAGGGCAAAATCATCCGCAAGGTGCCCGAGAGCGAATTGCTCGCGGCGCTTCTTGAGGAAATCGAGAAAATATAACGGGGGCGGCCCTGAAATCATAGAAGGACGGTAAAGGAATGGGGAAGACCCTGTCGGAAATTTTCGGGATCTCTGCCGGAGTGACTCTGGCAAAAGCGGAGGTGCGCTCGGTCATGCTCGGTCGGGAGGATCAGAGCATGAGGGTGGAGATCGCTTCGGAACAGACGGTGGGAAAATCGGAGCTTTATGCGCTGGAACAGGCGCTTGCCGCCAAGCTGGGTGTGGAAGACGTCCGGCTTGTTCCTGTTTATCCGCCGGAGCAGCTGACGGAGGAGTATTTCGGTGAGCTTTTAACGGAGGCTCAGCGCCGCGGCGCCGCGATCAACGGCTTTTTTGACGACGCAAAGGCGGAATTCTGCGAAAATCGGCTCCGCATTCGCCTTGCCCACGGCGGCGAGGAGATGCTGAAGAGGATGCGCGCCGATCTGACGATCCATGAGATCATCCGGGAGGAATTCGGCTTGGACTGTGCGGTGGAATTCTGCGGCGTCACGGCGGTTACGGAGTTTACCGCGCCGCTGCCGGAGCCGAAGCCGTTGGTATATAAAGAATCTGCAAAACGTACTTATGCGACAAAGGAAAAGGGCGGCTTTGACTGCTCCGGCCTCCCCATCGACGCCTCCGAAATGGAGGTTCTGATCGGAAAGCCGATCCGGCAGCGCCCGGAGCCGCTCTCCCAGATCGACCAGCAGAGCGGAAAAGTCACGGTCTGGGGCGATATCTTCAGCATCGACAGCCGGGAGACCCGCGACGGCGAAAGCGTCATTCTTTCCATCATGATTACGGATTACACCGGCTCCAACATTCTTAAAGTTATCAAGAAAAAAGAGGAGGCCGCGCCGCTTTTTGACCTCAAAAAGGGCATGACGATTCTGGCCCGGGGCGACGCTTCCTATGATAAATACGAGCACGACATCACGATTCGGCCTTATGACATTTCCACGGTCGGACGCCTCTGCCGCGAGGACGACGAGTCGGAAAAGCGCGTCGAGCTGCACCTGCACACCAACATGTCCCAGATGGACGGCGTGACCGAGGCCGGCAGATTCGTCGAGACGGCGCACCGCTGGGGGCACAGGGCCGTCGGCATCACGGATCACGGCGTCGCGCAGGGCTTCCCCGACGTGATGAATGCCGTCGCCGCGCTCAAGGACCCGAATTTTAAGCCGATCTACGGCGTCGAAGCCTATTATGTGGACGATACGGTGGAATCCGTCACCGGAAAAGCGGACGTGCCCTTTAAAGGGGAGATCATCGCATTCGACCTCGAGACCACCGGCCTCTCCGCCACGATGGACCGCATCACCGAGATCGGCGCGGTGCGCATCGTGGGCGGCGAGATCCGGGAGGAATTCTGCACCTTCGTCGACCCGGAGAAGCATATCCCGGAGCGCATCACCGAGCTGACCGGCATCAACGATGGCATGGTGCGGGGCGCGCCGAAGGAGGAGGAGGCCTACCGGCAGTTCATGGAATTCTGCGGGCCGGATGCCTTCCTCGTCGCCCACAACGCCGGATTCGATACCGGCTTCCTGCGCGCGGTCTCCGACCGGCACCATCTTGGCTTTCATAATTCCTTCGCCGATACGGTTACGATGGCGCGGTCGCTCTATCCGGAGCTGACAAACCACAAGCTTGACACGCTTGCCAATCACCTGAAGCTCGCGCCTTTCAATCACCACCGCGCAAGCGACGATGCGAGGGAGCTCGCCCTGATCCTGCTCGAGATGCTCAAAAAGATCGAGACGGAGAAGCACGCCGACAACTTTTCGATCCTCAACGGGCTTCTGGGCGGCATGGATCCCAAAAAGCTCCCGACCTACCACATGATTCTGATCGCCAAAAACCAAAAAGGCCTCAAAAACCTGTATGAGTTGATTTCTCTATCCCATATCCGCTATTTTCACCGGCATCCGCGTGTGCCGAAGAGCATTTTAACCCAATACCGCGAGGGATTGATCGTCGGATCTGCATGTGAAGCCGGAGAGCTTTACACAGCGGTCCGCGAGGGAAAACCTCACGAGGAACTGGTTCGGATCGCCTCTTTTTACGATTATCTGGAGATTCAGCCGCTTGACAACAACCGTTTTCTGATCCGGGAGGAGATGGCCGAAAGCGACGAACAGCTCCGCGCATGGAACCGGCAGATCGTCGCGCTGGGCGAGGAGCTCGGCATTCCCGTCGTGGCGACCGGCGACGCCCATTTTCTCAACCCCGAGGATGCGGATTACCGCAAGATCATCATGAATGCCGTCGGCTTCGAGAATGCGGATAATCAGCCTTCCCTTTATTTTAAGACCACCCGGGAGATGCTGGATGAGTTCTCTTATCTTGGTGAGGAAAAGGCGCGCGAGGTGGTTATCACCGTGCCGAATCAGATCGCCGATTCCGTCGATTTCCTGAGGCCGATCCCGGAGGGAACCTTCACGCCTTCCATCGAAGGCGCGGAGGAGGATCTGCAAAATATGTGCTGGAAGCGTGCCCATGAGATTTACGGGGACCCACTGCCGGCGCAGGTTTCGGAGCGCCTCGAGCGGGAACTGAACTCCATTATTAAACACGGGTATGCCGTACTCTACGTCATCGCGCAAAAGCTTGTTTCAAAGAGCGAGAGCGACGGGTATCTGGTCGGCTCGAGAGGCTCCGTCGGCTCGTCCTTCGTGGCCTCCATGAGCGGCATCTCGGAGGTCAACCCTCTGCCGCCGCACTATGTCTGCCCGAAATGCAAACACAGCGAATTTGTCGAGGACGGCTCCGTCGGCTCCGGTTTCGACCTGCCGCCGAAAAAATGCCCGGACTGCGGCGCGGAATACCGCCGGGACGGCCACGAGATCCCGTTTGAGACCTTCCTCGGCTTCCACGGCGACAAGGAGCCGGATATCGACCTCAACTTCTCAAGCGAGTATCAGACCCGGGCGCACCGCTACACGGAGGAGCTGTTCGGAAAATCCCATGTGTTTAAAGCGGGCACCATCGGCACCATCGCCGAAAAAACCGCCTACGGATATGTAAAAAAATACTGCGAGGAACGCGGCGTCACCTTACATAAAGCGGAAGAAGCGAGGCTTGCGAGCGGGTGTATCGGCGTCAAGCGCACGACCGGCCAGCATCCGGGCGGCATGGTCGTCATCCCGGCGGATCACGACGTCACCGACTTCTGCCCGATCCAGCATCCGGCCGACGATCCGGATGCCGGAGTTCTGACGACACACTTCGATTTTCACTCGCTTCATGACACGATCCTGAAGCTCGACGAGCTGGGACACGAGGTCCCGACGCTCTATAAACATCTGGAGGATCTGACCGGCATCCGCGTGCTGGATGTGCCGATGAGCGACGAGAAGGTTTACAGCCTGCTGCAGTCGCCGGCGGCGCTGGGTGTCACACCGGAGCAGATCAACAGTAAGACCGGAACCTTCGCGCTGCCGGAGATGGGGACGCCTTTCGTCCGGCAGATGCTGATGGATGCAAGACCGAAGAATTTCGCCGATCTCATCCAAATCGCGGGCCTTTCCCACGGCACGGATGTCTGGCTCGGCAACGCGCAGGATCTGATTAAAAACGGCACCTGCACGATTTCCAACGTCATCGGCACCCGTGACAGCATCATGACAACGCTGATCCGCTATGGGCTTGAGCCCTCCATGGCGTTCAAAATCATGGAGATCACCCGTAAGGGCAAGGCGGCGAAGCTGCTGACCGACGAGCACAGGCAGGCAATGAAGGAACACGGCGTTCCGGATTGGTATCTCGATTCCTGCCTGAAAATCAAGTATATGTTCCCGAAAGCCCACGCCGTCGCCTACGACATCGGCGCCATCCGCACCGCGTATTTCAAAGTCTATTATCCGCTGGAATTTTACGCGGCCTTCTTCACGGTCCGCGGCGGGGATTTCGACGCGGAATCCGCAATCGCGGGAAAATCCGCCGTGGAGCGGAAGATCAAGGAGCTTGAGGATTTGCCGAATCAGACGGCGAAGGAGGAGGATTCCCTTACCACGCTCCAGATCGTCAACGAGATGCTGGCGCGCGGCATCGAATGCCTGCCGGTCGATCTCTACCGCTCGGACGCGGTCAAATATGTGCCGGAGGACGGAAAACTGCGCCTGCCGTTCACCGCGCTCAAGGGGCTTGGCGAATCCGCGGCGAGAAACCTGCAGGAGGCCGGCACGAAAGGCCCTTATCTTTCGGAGGACGACGTCATGGCGCGCGCCTCGGTCGGCGCCGGTGTCATGGATATTCTGCGGGCGGCCGGCACACTCAAGGGTTTGCCAAAGACTACGCAGATGAATCTGTTTGAGATGTGGGGGAGAACCTGATGTTTTATTTGGACGGAAGTGCTTTTTTCTTCGATATTGAGGAAAATTTCAGCCGGATCATCGGCGTGGCCCGGGGGGAAAACGCCGGAATGCCCGGCGATCCGGCGGCAGGGGCCGTCTGCGGCGGCTTTGCCGAGGCCTATGGGACGAGGGCGGAATTTGTGCGCGCCGGAGCGGATTACAAAACGCTCCTGCGCGGAATCCTTCCCGCCGACGCGGCGGCGGTTATCCCGGAATATGACTGCTCCGCCGAGGCGTTTCGCATCGCCTTCCCGGAAAACGAACAGATCATGGCTATGCGGACAAAGGATATGAAAATCGATGCCGGCGCTCTGCTTGCCGCGGCGGGAAGGCATCCGGGAAGCGTGATCTTCATCACCAATCCGGCCTGCCCGGCGTCGCTGGAGCTTTCCGCGGACGAGGTGAGGCAGCTTGCTTCCGCGGCAAAGTGCCCGGTCCTCGTGGATGAAAGCCACATGGTTAATCCAAAGGAATCAGTGCTCAGGGATGCCGGCGCGATGTCGAATCTCATCGTGCTCAAAAGGCTCTGGTTCGGCGGGAATCCGGTCTATGCGGCCGGAACGGATCTGCCGGATTTTAGCGGCGGTATCTCCGCCCCCGATCAGGCCGCCGCAGAGATCATCTTCAAACATCCGGCCGTGCTCAAAACGGCGGAGCGGAAGCTCACGGACAGCAGAGAAAGTCTCTACCTCCGGATTAAAAAGCTGGCGGTGAAATATCGTGCGCTCGAGCGGCTTTATCGCACGAAGGCGGACTGCGTGTTTTTCAAGGCCGCCGATGCGGAGCGTGTTGTGGCGGGGCTGGAGGAGCTTGGCGTCGCCGTCCGTCGGGATGGGGAATATCTTTGCGTTTTCGCCGGAAACCGAACGGAAAACGACGTTGCGGTCGAATCGCTGGAGGCGGTGCTGAAGGGAATGGAATAAAAGACGGCGGCCCCTCTTTGAGGAACCGCCGTCTTTTTGTAAATGAATGGCCCTGAAATCCCCCGCCGGCATTATGTGCGGAGAAAGAACAGGGTAAGCGCGGAGTAAGCACAGGGTTACGCGCAGAGTACATGCGGAGTAAGCGCGGGGTTACATGCAAAGTAAACGCGGAGCACGCGCAGGGTTACGCGCAAAGTACATGCGGAGTACGCACAGAGTACATGCAGAGTACATGCGGAGTAAGTGCAGAGTACATGCGGAGTAAGCACAGGGTAAGTGCGGATAGAAGGCGTTATATTTCCGGCATGGCAAAGCCGAGCTCTTTCAGGAACCAGGCGTCCTTTACCTGAAACGTTTTTCCGTCGAGATAGGAAAATGGGCCTTCTCCGCCGAAGCGGAACGTGACTTTGTAGGAGCAGAGCGCCTGCCAGGAGAAGCCCCGGCCATCCTTTGCCTTGCCGTACTTCGTGTCGCCGATGAGCGGGCAGCCGATGGAGGCAAACTGGGCGCGGATCTGGTGTGTGCGGCCGGTCAAAAGCTCCGCCTCCACAAGGCTCATGCCCTTTTTGGATTCAACCACATAATATTTCGTCACGGCGTTCCGCCCGCCGGGAACGGGATTCTTAAACACTTCGACCGTATTGGTCTTTTCGTTTTTAAGAAGAAAATCCTCGATGGTGCCGGAGCGCTTCGGCGGTATGCCGTTGACGACGCAGAGGTATTTTTTCTCGACGGTGCGCTCCTTAATGCTGTCGTTCAGGTAACGCAGGGCCGCGGCGTTCTTTGCGGCGATCACGATGCCGCAGGTGTTGCGGTCGATCCGGTTGCAGAGCGCCGGCACGAAGGAATTTTCGTTATCCGGGTCGTATTCGCCTTTATTGTAAAGGTAGTGCTGGATGCGCAGGATCAGCGTATCGGCGGACCATTCGTCGCCCTCGTGGACGAGCAGGCCGGCGGGCTTGTTGACCAGCAGCACATTCTGATCTTCGTAGAGCACATCGACCGCGGCGGGCGCGTAAAGATAGGCCGGCCGGCTTGTCTCCTCCTCAAAAAATTCGTCGGAGATGTAGCACTCGATTACATCGCCGACTTCCAGGCGATCGGCGATGTCGCAGCGTTTGCCGTTGCACTTGATGCGCTTGATGCGGATATATTTATAGAGCAAAGATTTCGGGAGCTTCGGAGCGCATTTTGTCAAAAACTTGTCGAGGCGCTGCCCTGCGTCGTTTTCGGAGATGGTGAAACTTTTTATACCGTCACGGGCTTTCATTTTTATTTTGATTTAGTATAATACATTTCAGAGGGATACGCAACAGAAGCGAAGGAGGATCGATTCTATGTCGAGTGAGCATGAAGGGCACAGGCAGCGCCTCCGCAGCCGGTACCGCAGCGAGGGACTGGATGACTTCGAGCCGCACCAGGTTTTGGAGCTGCTGCTGTTCTATTCCAACCCGCGGGCGGATACCAATCCGATCGCGCACCGCCTGTTGGAGCACTTCGGCAGCCTGGACGCGGTGATGGATGCTTCGGTGGAGGAACTGATGGAAGTCAAGGGCATCGGGGAGAACGCCGCAGTTTTGCTCAGTTTGATCCCGCAGACTGCGCGCCGCTATCTGGAGGCGAAAAACGTGACGGACAGCCTCGTCGGCGGCATCTCCGACCTCGGAAAATATCTGATGCCGCGCTTTGTCGGCCGGAAACATGAGCTTCTCCTGATTGTTTCTATCGATAATAAGGGCCGGATCCTCTCCTGCGACCAGCTCGCGGAGGGGGATATCGGCAGGGTAAACGTCACGAAGCGCGCGGTGATCGAGACGGTTCTCCGCACGAAAGCGACCCGCGCCGTCCTCGCGCACAACCATCCGCAGGGGTACGCCGTTCCCTCCCAGGAGGACATCGATCTGACCCTGCAGCTCCGCAAATCGCTCCGGGAGGTCGGCGTCGATCTGATCGACCATATCATCGTGGCGAACGACGACTATGTCTCCATGGCCGCGAGCGGCTATTTCCTCGGTACCTGAGAGGCGGCCGCGCAGGCGGGAAAAAAATTTCCGGAAAGATTCTACGGGAAAGGTTTGCATATTCTTTCTGTTTCTGCTAAAATTAAAATGTTATGCCACGGTACCTTTTACGTTTTAGGCAAGAGAAAAATCGCTTGACAAACCCAACCGATATCTATATAATATTCTCCGTGGCGTTGCGAGGGATTAGTATGCTGATTGATATTAAAAATCTGTTTGAGGCGCCCGATCTGACCGTTCCGGTCGAAGGGGAGATCGATCTTGCCGACGTGGATATCTGGGGACAGAGCGTCTTCGGTGCCCCCGTACGGATCAGCGGATCGCTCCGAAATCGGACCGGCGTTGTGTCGCTTCAGTATTCGGCGGATGTTTTGCTGAAGTATGAGTGCGACCGCTGCCGCAGGAAAACGGAAAAACGCGTGAGCTATTCCTTTGAGCACCTGCTGGTAAGGGAACTTTCCGGCGGGGACGAGAACGATGAATTTCTCGTGGTTCCGGAGGGAGTGCTCAACATGGATGAGCTTGTCATGACGGATGTCACGCTCGAGCTTCCGTTCCAGCTCCTGTGTAAAGAGGACTGCAAGGGGCTTTGCCCGATTTGCGGCGCCGATCTCAATGAGACGGAGTGCGGATGCCAAAAGAAACAGACCGACCCCCGCCTGGCAAAATTAAAAGAGCTGTTAGACAGCTGAGGATCATGAGTTAAGGAGGTGCTCTTCATGGCGGTACCGAAGAGAAAAGTTTCCAAAGCAAGAAAGAATAAAAGACGCTCCAACGTTTGGAAGATTGCCGTTCCGGGCTTCTGCAAATGCCCACAGTGCGGCGAGCTCAAGCTCCCGCATGTAGTCTGCAAAAATTGCGGATACTACAAAGGCAAAGAGATCGTCAAAGTCGACAAAGAGGCCTGAACCTCCGGTCGAAATTGCTTTCAGGAAAAGCCGTGGTGGGCAATCTTGCCTGTCAGGGCTTTTTTTCTGTTTGTTTCTTGTTGCAGTTTTTTTCTGCGCATGGTATAGTTTTTATAATTCTTTTTTCTTTTTGAGAAAGGAGAGAGACGCGCCGTGAAATTGGAGAAAAACCTCTGGGGAACTTTGCCGGAAGGGGACGCCCATCTTTATACGCTTGAGAGCGGCGCCGGCATCCGCGCGGCGGTCTCCGACCTCGGCGGCACCGTGCAGTCGCTCTTTGTGCCGGACCGGAGCGGAAACCCGGCGGACATCATCCTCGGCTATGACACGCCGGAGGAATATCTCGCGGGCGGCTGCTTTTTCGGCGCAACGATCGGCCGCTACGCCAACCGGATCAAAGGCGCGAGAGTCCATATCGAAGATCATACCTGCCGTCTGACCGCGAACGAAGGCAAAAATACGCTCCACGGCGGCGAAGGCTTCCACAAAAAGCTCTGGAAGGCCACCGAGACGCCGGGCTGGCTCTATCTGAGCTATGTCTCTCCCGACAGGGAGGACGGTTTCCCGGGGGAACTCTACATGACGGTGCGGTTCGGCTTCAACGACGACGGAAACTTCGAAATCGGATATTCCGCCACCACAAACGCATCCACGTTTGTCAATCCGACAAATCACACTTATTTTAACCTCGCCGGCGGAGGGAATATCCTCGGCCACCGGTTGTGTCTCCATGCGGATTCCTATACGCCGGCCGACGGGGAGCTCATCCCCACCGGCGAAATTCTGCCGGTCGCGGGGACGGAGCTGGATTTCCGGGAAATGCGCCCGGTCGCAGCCGATTTTGACAACAACTTCGTTTTAAACGAAAAAGGCCCGGCCGCCGAGCTCTATGAGGAGACCTCCGGCCGCCTGCTCCGCGTTTGGACGGATCTGCCCGGCCTCCAACTCTACTGCGGCCAACATATCCCGGAAGGGCAGAAGGGCAAAAACGGCGCCGTTTACGGGCCGAATTCCGGCATCTGCCTCGAGACGCAGTTCTTCCCGGATTCCCCGCATCAGCCCGGATTCCCATCCACGCTGCTGACGCCGGACGGCTGGTATGAGCATAAAACCGTCTGGGCTTTTTCCACGGAATAAGGCCGGAGAAACCGACCGATCATTTCACCCTACCATATCTCAACGCGTTTCTCTCAAAGAGAAACCGCATAGCAAAGCGGAAAACTTCGGGATCGACGGAAATAGAGCACAGGCGCATGGTTTTCACATCATGCAGGGGGTAAATATGACAGACTATACGGGGATGGCCGGGAATTTTGAACGGCGCAATATCCGTCTTGTCGTTTTGGATTCTCTCGAAGCGGCAAAAAAATATATTTTAGAGGAAATTCCGGTTTCCTGCACAGTTGGCATCGGCCATTCCGCGACGCTGCAGCAGATGGATCTCACGCAAGCTTTGGCGGAACGGGGGAATCCCGTATACGACAAGGAAACAGCGGCCGATGGCGAAGAATCCTACCGGATAAAACGGGAGGCTCTGCTGAGCGATTACTATATTTCCGGGGCCAACGCGATCTCTGCCGACGGCAGGATCGTAAACATGGATCACAGCGGGAACCGCGTGGCGGCGCTTACTTTCGGCCCCAAAAAGGTAATCCTCGTGGCTGGCATCAATAAAATCACAGAGACGCTGGAGACGGCGATTGATCGTGTAAAAAATATTGCGTGCCCCATGAATGCGGAGAGAGCCGGGTTTCATCCCCCCTGCGTTTCCTTGGGAAAATGTGTGGACTGTGTCTCCGATCAAAGAGTATGCAATTATTTATCCGTGATTCAGGGTCAGCCTTATCCGGGCAGAATGACACTGCTCATTGTAAAGCAGCCCTGCGGGTTTTAACCGATTCTCGGCCAATTGTGTTCCAATACGGCAAAATCCGCCTGGGAAACGTATTTCCGGTGGCGGACTTCATATTCTATTCTTAATACAAAAAGGAGGCGGGCCTTTGCCGGTCGTCATCTCTTCCATTGCGGCGAGGTCCCACGCACAGCGCGCTGGGATCCTTCCGGGCGAGACGCTCGTTTCGATCAACGGCAGCGCGGTCAACGACGTGCTGGATTACCGGTTTCATATGGTGAACCGCCTCGTCTCTCTGGCGATAGAAGATCGGGAGGGCCGGCAACGCACCGTCCGCATCCGCAAGGGCGAATACGCCGAGATCGGGCTTGAATTTTCCACCTATCTGATGGATGAGGAACATTGCTGCAAGAATAAATGCATCTTTTGCTTCATCGACCAGATGCCGCCGGGTATGCGGGAGACCCTATATTTTAAGGACGACGATTCCCGGTTGGATTTTCTCTTCGGCAACTACATCACGCTCACCAACGTCGGCGAGGAGGATATCCGGCGCATCATCACGATGCACCTTTCGCCGGTCAATGTTTCGGTCCATACCACAAACCCGGAGCTTCGCGCCGCCATGATGAAAAACCCCAGGGCGGCGACCTCCCTGCAATATCTCAGAGAGCTTGCCGAAGCCGGGATCACGCTGCACACGCAGGTGGTCCTCTGCCCGGGCATCAACGACGGCGAAGAGCTCGAGCGCACCCTGCGCGACCTGGGCAATATGGGGCCGGCGGTGGAGAGCATCGCCTGCGTGCCGGTGGGGCTGACGAAATACCGGGAGCATCTGCCGCACATCGACCCTTATACAAAAGAGCAGGCGGCGGCCGTCATTGATCTCATTGAGGCATTCCAGAAGGAGCGGCTCGCCCTGCGCGGGGAGCGCGTCGCCTTTCCCGCGGATGAATTCTTTATCAAGGCGGGGCGTCCGATGCCGGACGACGACTATTACGGAGACTTTACCCAGCTCGAAAACGGTGTCGGCCTGTGTGCGCTGCTAAAGCGGGAATTTCGGGAGGCGCTCGAAGCCCATCCGCCGACGGAGATCCACAGAAAGGTGTCCGTCGTGACCGGGAAGGCCGCTGAAAGCCTTCTGAAGGAACTTTCGGCGCTTGCGGAAGAAAGATTCCCGGGGCTCCGAGTCACGGTCACGGCGGTGGAGAACCGCTTCTTCGGCGAAAACGTCACCGTCACCGGTCTCCTGACCGGCGGGGACATCGCCGGAACGATGAAAGAGAAAGATCCCGGAGAGGCACTGCTCATCTGCGAGTCGACCCTGCGCTATGAGCACGACCGTTTCCTGGATGATAAAACGCCGGAAGAGCTTGAGCGCGAGCTCGGAGTTCCTGTGCTCATGGTAAAAAACGACGGCTATTCGCTGCTTTGCGCCATGTTGGGCGAGAAGGAAGAGAGCCGCTGCGAAGTCCTTTACGGAGAAGCTGATTAAAATAGAAACCGGAGGAACCTATGTCGAAACCGATCATCGCTATCGTGGGGCGGCCGAATGTCGGCAAATCCACGCTTTTTAACAAACTGACCGGCCGGCGTCTTGCCATCGTCGAGGATACCCCCGGCGTGACGAGGGACCGTATCTATGCCGAATGCGAGTGGCTTGGCCATACGGTCATGCTGGTGGATACCGGCGGCATCGAGCCGAACACCGGCGACGATATGCTTTCCAAAATGCGCGATCAGGCAAATATCGCCATCGAGAGCGCCGATGTGATTATTCTGATAACGGAGCTGCAGGCTGGCGTCACCGCGAATGACGAAGAGATCGCCTCCATGCTTCGAAAGAGCGGAAAGCCCGTGGTGTGCTGCGTCAATAAATGCGACGCGATCGGCGAGCCGCCGGTGGGATTTTATGAATTCTACAACCTTGGCCTGGGCGACCCGATTGCGGTTTCCTCCGTGCACGGCCACGGCACCGGCGATCTGCTGGATGCCTGTTTTCAGTATATTGATTTCGACCGTGCGGAAGAGGAAGAGGAAGACGTCATTAAGGTCGCCATCCTCGGCAAGCCGAATGTCGGCAAGAGCAGCCTGGTCAACCGGATCGTTGGGGAGGAGCGCATGATCGTCGCCGACGAGGCCGGTACGACGCGCGACGCCACCGATACGGAGGTCACAAACGACTACGGCCGGTTTGCCCTGATCGATACGGCAGGCATCCGCCGCAAAAGCAAGGTGGATGACAATATCGAAAGATACAGCGTCCTGCGCGCGTACATGGCCGTTGACCGGGCGGACGTCTGCGTCATCGTGATCGACGCGACCGAGGGCTTCACCGAGCAGGATTCCAAGGTGGCCGGTTACTGCCATGAGCAGGGCAAGGCCTGCGTCATCGCCGTCAACAAATGGGATGCCATCGAAAAAGACGGAAGCACCATGAGCGAATTTACAAGGAACCTGCAGATTGGCCTGAGCTTTATGCTTTATGCGCCGATGGTCTTCATCTCGGCGCTGACCGGCCAGCGCATCGACAAGCTGTTTGAAGAGATCCTCAATACCTATGAGCAGAACAGCCGCCGCATTACCACCGGAACGCTGAACGATATGCTTGCCTACGCGACCGCTAAGGTACAGCCGCCGTCCGATAAAGGCAAACATCTGAAGCTGTATTATATGACGGAAGTTTCGGTAAAACCGCCGACTTTTGTCGTTTTCTGCAACCGCGCCGATCTGTTTCATTTTTCTTATCAGCGTTATATTGAAAACCAGATCCGCGAGACATTCGGCCTGACCGGAACACCGATTCGAATTTTGGTTCGAGAAAGGGGAAAGGACAAAGGCTGAGCCTTTGCCAGATTATCGTATGGGAGAATGGGGTTCCTTTCTGCTGTCCGCTGCCGGCACGGCGGTATTTTCCTACCTGCTGGGCAGCTGCAACATGGCGATCATCGTTTCCCGGCTCTTCCGCGTACCGGATATCCGTGAGTTCGGCAGCGGAAGCGCCGGCATGACCAATATGCTTCGCACTTATGGAAAGAAGCTTGCGGCCATCACCTTTGTCGGGGATTTTCTCAAGGGATCCCTTGCGGTATTTCTTGCGAGGGTCATCTTTGAAAATCCGGTATTCGGCGTGGATTTTGGGTATATTGCCGGGATTTTCGTTGTGCTGGGGCATATCTTCCCGATCTATTTCGGGTTCCACGGCGGAAAAGGCGTGGCGACCGCATTCGGCGCCATGCTGTTTCTTAACTGGATGGTGTTCGGGACCCTGCTGATCGGCATGGTGCCGATTATCTTCATCATTCGCATCGTATCGGCGATCTCCCTGACCGGCTCGGCCATCTATCCGGTGCTGACCTTCCTGGTGCTCATGCTGCAGGGAGAGAATTTTCTGACCGTCGTCCTGCCGGATACGGTCAGCGCCCTCATCATTATGGGGCTGACTTTCTATGCCCATCGGGAAAACATCGCCCGGTTCCGCCACGGCAAGGAAAACTTCTTCCCGGTGCCTCCCAAAAACAACAAGAAAGAGTAAAGGACATGAAACCCAATCATAAAACCAAACAGCTTGCGGCGACGCTTGTCCTGATGCTGGTGGTCTGCCTGTTTTTTATCTGGCTCGGCGCGGGGATGTATCATTCCGTGCCGGAGGGAGACCGCGGTGGCCTGATGCCGATGTTCCTGCTTTACAGCGTGTTTCCACTGCTGATTGTCGGATTCAGTCTCCACCGGATCCGGGAGATTCTGCGGGAAGCCGACACCTCGGAGGAGGAGGCTGCAAAAGAGGAAATTGAGGAAATGGAGAAGGGCTCCCTTGCCAAAAAATGAAATACCGTTTTTCCGCGGAATTTCGGCCGGCTGCCGGAGCGCCGTGGATCTTCATGTAAAACGGCGCCCGTTTTGTTCGGGCGCTTTTTTGTATCTTGAAAACCGCTTCACTAGGCCGGCGGATGTTTATTGTGAAAAAAATCCTGTATGCCGCGGGCAATCCGGTATTGACAAGGCGTAAAATGGGCGCTATGATAATTTGCGAATGATTTGCAAATTGGTGGACGCTTTGATGCGTCTCTCACGGAGCAAAGAAAAGGGCGGATTTTTTTACAAAGTCACCCGGACCGGAAATTTTCCGCAAAGCAGGCCGCCGAGGAGCTCGGGGGCGGGAAGAGAGCAGCCGGAGCGCCGTTTTCCGCAATCCGGAGCCGGCGGAGAAGACGGAACCTGGCGGCTGTTTTATTAAGGAAAGCGGCCGGGAAGTTTTTCATCCGTACATGGATTCGGATGCCTTTAGCAACCGCATTTCTTTTGATCTGCGAAAAAATGCGGAAGAGCTTCACACATGGATGCCGCCGCGGTGCCGGATGCGGTTTCCGGGCTGTTTTATCAGGGAAGGCAGCCGGGAAGTTTTTCATCCGTACATGGATTTGGATGCCTTTAGCAACCGCATTCTTTTGATCTGCGTAAAAATGCGGAAGAGCTTCTCACATGGATGCCGCCGCGGTGCCGGATGCGGTTTCCGGGGCGGACGGGTTCAAGACCGGCAAAAAAACCATCCTGTACGGATTATGCAAAGCCTGAAAATGACGCTGTCTGACAGAGGGCGGAGGGGAGAGATCATGACAAAGAGAAACAGGGCGGCCGCGCGGCTGCTCAGTGCGGTTATCCTATTCGCCGTGATCCTATCCGTCCTTTTTATCGCGGAGGAGGCCGGCCATGACTGCACGGGCGAGAGCTGCCCGATCTGTCACGAAATCCGGGTCTGCGCCCGGATGCTGAACCTGCTCGGTACGGCCGTCGCCGGGGCGGTGATTCTTGCGGGAAGCCGTTTCATCGTTCCCGTGGCCGTCCGTCGGCATCCGGAGCTCTCGTTTTTCAATACGTTGATCCGTCAAAAAGTCCGCCTGAATGATTGAATGTTCCGCAGGGGATTCCGCCCGGCCAAGCGGCGGGATGTCCCCGCTTTTTTGCGCCTTTTTTTAAAAAGGAGCATGATCTTTTTAATGACAAAACGGTAGATTTATACCGAAGCCGCCGCAGAAATGCCCGGTTCCGGCAGATGTTTTGCCTGCGATTTTATTTTATGGCCGGGAAGGAAACCTCCGGAGCCAAAATGCCCCGGAAGGTTTGCTCTTTCCGACGATGTATTTGGGAGGAATTTTCTTTATGAAACGTTTCTTATCGATCATTTTAAGTCTTTTGATGGCCGTTTCCCTGAGTGCCTGCGCAAGCGGCGGGGAGGCCGAGCCTTCTTCCGCCGGAGATTCCGGCGCGGCGTCCTCCGTGCCCGCTTCATCCGAAGCCGACGAGCCGAAGGAGAAAATCAGCGTTGTCTGCACGAATTTTCCGGAATATGATTTTGTGCGCCAGATTGCCGGGGATTCCGTGGACCTTACCATGCTGCTGAAGCCGGGCGCGGAGAGCCACAGCTACGAGCCCACGCCGCAGGATATGATCGCCATTCAGAATTGCAGCCTGTTTGTCTATGTGGGCGGCGATTCGGACGAGTGGGTCGCCGGAATCCTGGATTCCATCGACCAAAGCAACATGAAAACCGTAAAATTGATGGATTGTGTCAACCTTGTGGAAGAAGAACTGGTTGAAGGCATGGAGCCGGAGGAAGAGGAGGCCGCCGAAGAGGAAGAAGCCCCCGAAATGGATGAGCATGTCTGGACCGCTCCGGCCAACGCCATGCTGATTGTTCAGAAGCTCAGCGATACCCTCTGTGAGATCGACCCGGAGATTCAGGAGACTTATAAGCAAAATGCGGACGCCTATCTCGGCGATCTTCAGACCCTTGACGACGAATTCCGGGAGGTCATCGACAGCGCCGCCCGCAAAGAGATCATCGTCGGCGACCGTTTCCCTTTCCGCTATTTCTGTGAGGAATTCGGCCTGACGTATTATGCCGCATTCCCCGGCTGCTCCACGGATACCGAAGCGAACCCGGCGACCATCACCTTCCTGATCGACAAGGTGAAGGAGGACGCCATCCCCGTTGTATTCCACATTGAGCTTTCCAACGAGCAGATGTGCGATTTGATCTGTGAAGCGACCGGCGCGAAAAAGGCGCTTCTGAACGCCGTGCACAACGTCAGCGCGGATGATTTCGCCGCCGGCGCCACCTATCTGAGCCTGATGGAACACAATGTAGAGGCGCTCCGGGAAGCGCTGAACTGATAGAGGATGCCATCCCCGTCGTATTCCACATCGAGCTTTCCAATGAGCAGATGTGCGATTCGATCTGTGAAGCGACCGGCGCGAAAAAGGCGCTTTTGAATGCGGTGCACAACGTCAGCGCGGATGATTTCGCCGCCGGCGCCACTTATCTGAGCCTGATGGAACACAATGTGGAGGCGCTCCGGGAAGCGCTGAACTGATAAAAAGCGCGGCTCCGCTTTTTTTAAAGCGGAGCCGCAGAAAATGATCCTTGTCGAAAGGACGAAGACGGCGGGGCATGGCCGGGGATGCCGGGCACATATGCTTTTCCGCGGCTTGGAGGAAAAGATGATTCAGAGAGCGAAAAACATACGCGGACAGAGAAAAACGCGGGGTGGAAAAAATCCGGCCCGCCGCATTTCCGGAACTTCTTTTGTTCGCCGGAATCAGGAAGAGCGCCACGCCTTTTTAAGGAGCAAGGAGAAAACATCCAGTCGGGCTGGAAACCCGGATTCCGCCGGAAAGGGCGGCCGCAGGGAGGTTTCCCATCGGGCGCCGGAGCGTGACGATCCGATGACGCTCACGCTTGAGGACGACTCCGCCCTCCGGCTGCTGCCGCTTGTCGTCATCACCTGCGGCGGAAAGGAGTACCTAGCGCTGACCCCCACCGAAAAAACGAGTGAGGACGTCTATTTCTATGAATTTATCACCCATCCGGAGGGCGAAATCGAGCTGCTCGGCATCAAGGACAAAGAGATTCTGGGCGCCGTTCTGGATGAATTTGAAGTGTGGTTCGACGAGCAGCTACATATAGAAGGAGAGTAAGTCATGGCGTTACTGACCTGCCGGGACGTGTCCTTTGCCTATGAGGGCACGACCGTGCTGACCGGGGTTGATTTTTGCGTCAACCCGGGGGATTATCTGTGTATCGTGGGAGAAAACGGCGCGGGGAAAAGCACGCTGTTAAAAGGCCTGCTGCATCTTAAAAAGCCCTCTCAGGGGGAGATCCTGACCGGAGACGGCCTGAAAGCGGTCGAGATCGGCTATCTGCCGCAGCAGACGGCGGCGCAGAAGGATTTTCCGGCCAGCGTCTATGAGGTAGTTCTCTCCGGGCGGCTCAACAGCCGGGGGATCCGCCCCTTTTATTCAAAGGCCGACAAAGAGGAAGTGCAAAACAATCTGCGTTTTTTGGGAATCGAAGCGCTTCGGAACCATTGCTACCGCGATCTTTCCGGCGGGCAGCAGCAGCGCGTCCTGCTTGCGCGGGCGCTGTGCGCGACCAAAAAACTGCTGCTGTTGGATGAGCCGGTCACGGGGCTCGACCCGGTGATGACCGCGGAGTTTTACCGCCTGATCGCTTCGCTCAACCGGGAAGAGAAGATCACGGTCGTCATGGTTTCACACGATATCCGCGGAGCCGTCGGAGAGGCGAGCCACATTCTCCATCTGGGGAACCGGCAGCTTTTTTTCGGCACCGCCGCGGAATATATGGCAAGCGACCTCGGCCGCCGTTTTGTGGGGGGTGAAGCCGAATGCTGAGTACATTTTTCGAGATGCTCTCCTACCCGTTCCTCGTCAGGGCGCTGATCGTCGGCGTGCTGGTCTCTCTGTGCGCGTCGCTGCTTGGCGCGACGCTCGTGTTGAAGCGCTATTCTATGATCGGGGACGGCCTCTCCCACGTCGGTTTTGCCGCGCTGGCAATCGCCTACGCGATGAACGCCGCGCCGATGACGGTGGCGATCCCGATTTGCGTGCTCGCTGCATTCCTTCTGCTGCAAATCAAGGATAACGCCAAAATCAAAGGGGATGCGGCTACTGCGCTTCTGTGCAGCGGGGCGCTTGCCGTGGGCGTGATGACGGTATCGCTGACCACCGGGATGAATACCGATGTCTGCAACTACATGTTCGGCAGCATCCTTGCAATGAGCAAGAGCGACGTAACGCTTTCGGTGATCCTGAGTGCGGCGGTGCTGCTGCTTTATATTCTGTTTTATAACAAAATCTTCGCCGTAACCTTCGATGAGGCGTTTTCGGCCGCCACCGGGGTACGAACCAAGCTCTACAACATGCTGATCGCGTTCCTGACCGCCATCACCGTGGTTCTGGGGATGCGGATGATGGGTACGCTGCTGATCTCGAGCCTGATCGTCTTCCCGTCGCTGACCGCCATGCGGGTGTGCCGCCGCTTCAAAACAACCATTCTGGTGAGCGCGCTGCTCTCCGTGGTTTGTTTTCTGACGGGCATCACGGTCTCCTATCTCGCCTCGGTGCCGACGGGGGCCTGCATCGTGGTGACGGATATTTTGGCATTTTTCGTCTTTGCCGTCATCGAAAAAATTCGGGAGAGGGTATGATACCATGAAAAAGGCCGTTTGGGTTCTGATGGTGTTTTTGATGGTGTTTCTGATGGGATCCCTTCTTTGCGCCTGTGGGAATAAATCTGATGAGCATGCCGATGATACGGAATCTTCCGAGCAGACGGAGTCCGAGGTCGCCTCTGCGGTTTCTGCGCCGGATATTGTGCCTTCCGGAAGCGGCATTTCTTCCACCGAAGCAGAGGGCTCTTCTACCGAGGAGGCTTCCGCTGGGACGGAGGGTGATTCCGACACGGAAGACGGAGGGTCGTATGACGTCTATCCCAACGACATTGAGGCGGATAAAGCCGCCGTCGATATCTCCAACCCGGATATCGTGGTCGGCGACAACCTCTACGCGACGCAGATCAACGACTGGTATATCAATTTTGAGGATTACGACGGCAAAACCGTGGAGATCGAGGGCTATTACATCTATATCGGCGGCTACAGCTTCGTCGGCCGGAAAGGGCCATCCTGCCCATACTGCTCCGGCGGCTATGTGAGCTTTGAGTTTTCCACCGATGAGGATCTTTCCGGCTGGATCTCGGAGAGCAGCTGGATCCGTGTGACCGGCATCCTCCGGGAGGGCGCCATGTATCCGGGAGCCGGGCAGGAGCCGTACCCATTTTATTACATTGAAGCGCTTCGGGTGGAAGAGATGGATGCGGTCGGCGTCGATACCGTGACCAACTGAGCGAAAAAAGCCTTGGGCGCGGCGCCTTCAGGCGCAGGGAGCGGTTTCACCGGCGGCATTCCGATCTCGAGCTGCCGCCGAAGCGGCCCGGCTTTCCAACGTGAAAATATGAAAAACAAACAGTCAACAAGAGAATCCTTAAAAGCCTTTTTAAAATCAAAGAAACAATCCTTCTGCCTGTAACTTGTCGCCACAGGACTCCGGGCCGCGGCCGAAGCGGCCCGGTTTCCCAACGTGAAAATATGAAAAAGCACCAAAAACAGAGACAGTCAACAAGAGAATCCTTATGCGCCTATTAAAAATCAAGGAAACAATCCCTCTGCCTGAAACCTGTCGCCGCAGGACTCCGGGCCGCGGCAGTTTGAAGGGGAGTCTTTCGAAAATCAGAAAAACAGTGCGGCTCAATACGGGGCTGCACTGTTTTTATGTCGCGGGGCTTTTTGTCTGCCGAAAGAAAAAGCCTCCGAATAGACGGAGGCAGGCATTCTGTTGGACGGAATCCGGTTTATTCGGCTGCGCGGATGACTTTGCCGGAGCGCAGGCAGCGCGTGCAGGCGTAAACGTGACAGGGAACTCCGTTGACGATGGCTTTGACGCGGCGCACATTGGGTTTCCATTCACGGTTGGAACGTCTGTGGGAATGGGAAACCTTAATGCCAAAAGTAACGCCTTTTCCGCAGAAATCACATTTTGCCATAGTAGTACCTCCTTTAACTTAGAGACAGTCAACAGCGTTATTTTATCAAATATAAAATATAAATGCAAGTGGTTGCCGAAAAAAAAATGCGGGTTTGCTATTATACTCATATATTTTTTATAAAAAGATACAAAAACGGAAAAATCGGTCAAGATTCCGATAGAGGAAGGAATTCGTCTTGTAAAATACAGAAATTTCTTCTATAATAAATAATATGCAGTTATTTTTGGTTATAATTTGATTAAATGACTTTAT
>CAZLMO010000015.1:0-23637 GCA_964560915.1 uncultured Oscillospiraceae bacterium | reverse complement strand
CAGCTCCCGTTCCAGCAGGGCGCACTCCCCCGCCGGGCCGAATCCCATATCCTCAGAGGTGAGAAGAAGGATCCCGCAGCGTTCCTCAAGAGAGACGATCCACGTCTCCCCGCGACTCTCCGCATCCGGGATAAACACCAACGCGTTATATAAAGCGGAAACGGCGGCGGCGGTGCAGGCGTCCATCTCTTCTTTTAAAATAAGCAGATTGCAGCCGCGGCGCTCCGCAAGCTTCCGATAGGTAAACCTCCTGCCCTGCCCTTCCTTGCCTTTGAGCAGGATGCAGGCCGGATATTCGTTCTTTTCCGCGGCGCAGTCCAGAAAAGCGCCGAACTCCCGCAGCAGTTTGTCCTCGCGAAAATACGGGCCGACCTCCGTGCAGGGGTCAAGGTAGGCGCCTTCCGGCAGTTCCGGCAAGCGCTCCAGCAGGTAATCCACGGCGACCGGCTCGAGGCAGCCGTTTCCGGTGTTGCGGAAGACCGGGGCCAGCGCCCGGTTCTCCATCCCGGCCCGGGACATCCAGCCGAAAAGCTCCTTCATGGAGGGAACCGTATTTTCTGAAAAAAGCTTTGCACAGCAAAGCTCAAATACCAGCGCCTCTTTTTCGTCAAGGCCGTAGACCGCTTCGATTTTTGCCGCGGGGAATAAAAGGCCGGAAGCGTCTCTCTGCGCTCTCAGCTCCCGATGCATGGCAAACAGCTTTTCGGCTCCGTAGCCCTTCGCGGCCGCGTTGCCGATGGCGCAAATCGCATCCCGATAGGAACTTGCGGTCATCTCCTGCATCTTTCTTTACCCCTCAGCTTTTGTGGTTTTCGGCTCTTTCTTTTTATTCCGGTCCCCGGAGGTATCCTCCGCGGCGGAGGCGTTCTCTGCCTTTAAGGCGCGCTGCATCCGGATCGTGCGGTAATAATCGAACATTTTGATCTTTTGCAGATCAAAGGCCATGTTGATCCTGTGGAAAAAATTGATGTTCATCAGCTGCTTTTTACTGAAAACAGCCTCGAGGCCCTCCATCTGCTTCTCGGCGGCAACCTGCTCGGCGCGGAGCGCGGCGACGGCGGCATTCTTTTGTCCGAATTCTTCGTCTTTCTGCCGGCCGCTCAGCACTTCCTGGATCCGCGCCTTTCTCTCCGCCTGCTCGGTCAGCAGATCGAGGCGCTTCTCCTGCTCTTCGCCTCGAAGCAGAAACGGCATCGTCTTGCGCAGGGCCCCGAGATTTTCTCTGCCGAGATACGGCCGGATGGAGGACTCGTCCCACGGCTTGTTCTGAGCCTTGTAAAGGATGACCGAACTGTTTTTGATCCTTCGGGAGGACCAGGCGATGTTTTGGTTCGCATAGGCGCCGGTCTTGAGCTCCTTCATCCCGCGGAGCTCCATATAGGATCTCTGAAACGCATACGGCGCGTAATCGTAAATGGATGTTTTAATGTTCGCGTACAAAAATGCCTGATCCCGGCCCGGGTGGTAGCCCATCTGAATGCGGCCGTACAGGGTATCCAGCTTCATCAGGCGGTCGTATCCGTAATAATCCGCCACGTTTTCGTTTTGTCTGAAATCCTCGACCCGGACATGTTCCTCGAAGCGGTTATAGATGATGTGCTGCGGCGCAGAAAGGCGGTTTTTCAGTTCCTCCCGGTCTTTTTTCTCCCGCTCCAGTTTTTTTTGCTGAAGTTCCCTGCCGGCCATCCTCCCGCCTCCCTGAAAAAGGGGCATCGCATCCCCCATAATATGACTAATTATATTGTATTTGCTTCCAAGGAAATGCACAACTGACCGAAAGTATAGGTTTTGACAAAAATTTTAAGAAATGAGAAAAAAGGCGGCGTCCTCGCCGAAAGCAGCCAAAACCACCGGCTGAACAGGTGATATGCACAAACCCTGAAAGGGCGCCGCATCGACCCGCCTTTTAAAAGCACGCAAAATCTTTTTTATATCGCCTCTCCCTACCGGAAAAACCGGTATAACCGGCGAAGTCAGGGCCGAATGATTTGAAAATTTTCCATACCTAATGCTGAAAACTACGGCATTTTTATTCTCGCCGGCATAATTTGTGCTTCCTTTTCGCTGAAGCTGCAAAAGAAAAAGGCCCGCAATCCTACGGACCCTTCTTCAACGATATTCTCTATGTTGTCACAATATTCTAAAGAATGCCGCGGCTTTTTGCCTCTTTCAAAGCGGTGGTACGGTTGGAGACGCCGAGCCTTTCGTAAACATTGCGGAGATGGAATTTGACGGTCGTAAGCTTGACGCCGACCTCCTCGGCGATTTCGCTGTTGGTCTTCCCCTCTTCCAGGAGCCGGAGCATCCGGATCTCGGCGGCGGTGCAGTCCGCTGGCGGCATAGCCCGGCTTTCTTTCTTTTCCAAAAGATATTCCGGGTAAAGAAGCGCGATGCATTTTGCCGATTCCGTCAGTTGAGCCACAAATTTTGCAGAACCGTCACGCTGCGCCGGATCCCGGCCGTATTTCAGAAGAAGATGATAGGCCGGCGCGCCAAAATCCGCAAAAACGCGGATATAGCCGTAGGTTTCCGCGGAAAGGATTGCCTCTCCCAGCCGCTCCATCGCAAGCGCGTCGCTGCCGAGCTTTTCGCAGGCGATTGCTTCCATGATCCCGCACTCAATCATATCGAGCGTACGGTTATCCGCCGTAAAAATCTGCCGCAGCTCCTCCGCAAGGGAGACCGCCTCCGTGTACCTGCCGAGCGCAAGGTAGGCTCTTGCCCTGACCGTCATCCGGTATGCGTTGTCCGGACAGATGCCGTCCCATTCGTTTCCTGATTTTCCCGAAAGCCACGCTTCCGCCTCTTCCGTACTGCCGTTCAGAAGAGAAAAGCGAACGCAGAGCGCCTTATAATTCGGTATGAGCCAGTCGGCGCCGCGCTCCTCCAGAATGCTCCCAAAGCGGTCGAGCGGCTCCTTCCAGCCGCAGCCGGAAAGAGTAAGGGCGCGGATCCGGGCAAGGACCGCATAGGCAGCAAAAAGGATATCCACATCTTTTGAAACAAAAGCGCCGCCGATTTCCATGGATGCAGCGGGAATGTTGTTTTTTTCATACAGGAGCTCCGCCTTTGCGCATTCGATCCTGCCGGGGCTGCCACTGCCGTAAATCGACTGAAGCATGGGGCGTACGATTTCCGCAACGGCGCCGTAATGTTGGCCCCATACGGAGAAATCCCTGCTTCCCCGAAACAGGCTGGGATAGTTGGTCGTGGCGGAAATCGCGAGCGGAAAAACCGAGCTCTTGTCGTTTGCCAGCACGGCGAGCATCAGCAAAACCTTCGCGTTGTCGGTTTTTGGCAGCATAAAAGAGGCCCGGCAGATACATTTCTCCGTCAGGCTCCGGCAGGAACTATCCACCCCGCACCCGCTGCGAAGTTTCAGCAGGCGGGAGTACCATTCCAGAACCTCCTCGCTTCTGCCTTCATACCAGGCGCACTGCATCTCCTGGATACAGTGCACCGGCGAAACCGCGCGGTTTTCCTCCGGAATTGCAGAAAAAAGCGACAGGATCTCCCTCCGCTCTTTTTCGTTGAGGTGGTTCATATCCACCCCGCAGAGCATGGAAACCGCGCCGCTATAATCGGAGGTCGAAATGCTCCCTTGGGCTTTTTGAAGAAGTTCCCTGTCGAGCATACGCGCACCTCCTACTTTAATATATATGGAAGTATAGCATTTTTTTACATAAAAGAAAAGAAAAAAAGTCGAAAAAATTTCCGTCTTTTTGCGGAGAATTAAAGCCCCGCCTTCATATGCTTGACCCCGGCGCTTTAAAAATATTTCGGAAAGCACTTGATTTTTGTACAGGCATTCGGTATAATATCACAGTGCCGTGATAACCGGCAAGATACTTGTGCAACGATGGAGATGTCGCCTAGTTGGTCGAGGGCGCGCGACTGGAAATCGCGTAGGGGTCAAAAGCTCCTCAAGAGTTCAAATCTCTTCATCTCCGCCACTAAAGAAAGCCGGGAATCGCTTAATCATGCGGTTCCCGGCTTTTTCATTTAGGCACCGGAATGGGCACCGTTTTTTTATACTGTTGATGTACGAGGTCGCCGACCTCTTTCATTTTGTCCGTGAATGTGTGCTGATAAACACCCTGTAACACCGCCGCAGAGCACCATCCGCCGCGCTCCATAATGTACTTGTCCGGCACTCCGAGGGCGTGTAACATGCTTGCGTGGTAGTGGCGCAGATCGTGAAAGCGGCAATGAAATCCGACCCGTTTGCCGCCCGGCTTCGTCGCCGGGCGGATTTTTGCGTTTGGGAGCCATTGACAAATGGTTTTTATTCGGTATATAATATGAGTACATGAGCATATACGAATTTGATAGGGGGTGAAAATTAAGTGATCGATATTTTTAAAGCCCTTTCGGATGAAACAAGGCTTCGAATTCTATCTCTGGTCCTGAGCGGCGAGATGTGCGTCTGCGAAATCGAGGAATGTCTCGACCTGACGCAGTCGAATGCTTCCAGGCATTTAACCACGCTGAAAAACGCCGGGATTCTATCGTGCAGAAAACAGGCGCAGTGGGCCTATTACAGGCTGAGTGAAGAGTTCTGTAACGAAAACAGGGAGCTTGTTCATTATCTTGCGGATAAACTGAAGCTGCTTCCCACCTATGAGCCCGATACCCAAAAAAGAGAAATTTGTAAGCAGGAAGATTTATGCTGCAGCAATAAAAAGTAATTTTCCATAAGCAAAGAAAAAGGCCGCAGGTACTTGGTCCCTTTTAAAAATACCTGACGCGGCAATCGCACTTGTTCGGCGCAGCTTCTTCGGCATATTGACCGAGGTACCTGTTATGCGTATTCCTGTGAAAATTACAAATAATATAAAATACCCGTTCCCGTCGCCGAATCCCGACAATAACTAATTATAAGGAGATGTTTCCTATGAAAAAAATGAGTATCTATGAGCCGGCCATGTGCTGCTCCACGGGGCTTTGCGGAGTTGGCGTCAATCCGGAATTGCTCAGAATATCCACCGTTCTTGCCAGCCTTGAAAAAAACGATATCAAGGTCGAAAGGTATAACCTTACGAACGCGCCGCAGGAATTTATGAAGAACGCGGAAGTCAATCAGCTTATCTCAAGGGGCGTCGACATGCTGCCCATCATCGTTCTGGATGGAAAAGTGGTTATGACCAAAAGGTATCCGACGAACGACGAGTTTATTTCCATGCTTGAGATCCCGAGAAGCTTCCTCGGCGTAAACAAGGCCAAAGTGACGCCCAAAACTTCGGGCGGCTGCGGCTGTTCCGGCAATTGCTGTGGATAAAGGAAGGTGATTCAATGGAACCGTTTCAACCGTTTGAGATAAACCTTACTAAATATTTATTCTTTACCGGCAAGGGCGGCGTGGGCAAAACCTCGGCCGCCTGCGCCACTGCCGTTACGCTTGCCGACAGCGGAAAAAAGGTGCTGCTTATCAGTACTGATCCCGCGTCGAACCTGCAGGATGTTTTTGAGACGGAGCTGACAAACAAGGGCGTTCCCATTAAAGAAGTGCCGAATCTCACGGTGGCCAATCTTGACCCCATCGAGGCGGCGGCGGAATACCGCGAGGGCGTGATCGGCCCCTACCGCGGCAAGCTGCCGGATGCCGTTCTTAAAAATATGGAGGAACAGCTTTCGGGCTCCTGCACGGTGGAAATCGCCGCATTCAACGAGTTTTCCAATTTTATCACCGATAAAAAAGCGCAGGCGGAATACGATTTTATTATTTTCGATACCGCGCCCACCGGCCATACGCTGAGGATGCTCCAGCTGCCTTCCGCATGGAGCAACTTTATCAGTGAAAATACGCACGGCGCCTCCTGCCTGGGGCAGTTATCCGGGCTGGAAAGCAGAAAAGAGATCTATAAAGAGGCCGTGGCCACTTTAGCAAATGGAAAACTTACCACGCTGATTCTGATTTCCCGTCCCGAAACGTCGCCTTTACTAGAGGCGGAAAGAGCCGCGAAGGAGCTTTCCGAGATCGGCGTAAACAATCAAATCCTGATTATCAACGGCGTTTTGACCTCCTACGACGACACGGTCTCGAAAGGAATGTATCAAAAACAGCGAAAGACTCTTTACAATATTCCGGAGGGGCTCAAGGAAATCCCCACTTATATGATCCCTCTTCGGGCGTATAACGTAACCGGAATAAAAAATGTAAGGGCGCTGCTGACAAAAAACCAGTGCGTGGCCAGTAATGAAAAAATCAACGCTCAGGTGATCCCCCGTCTCAGGGACGTCGTAGAGGATCTGTACCATGAAAACAAAAAAGTGATCTTTACCATGGGAAAAGGCGGCGTAGGGAAAACCACCGTCGCGGCAGCCATTGCGATGGGTTTGGCCGCAAAAGGGAAAAAGGTTCATCTCACAACAACAGATCCCGCGGCCCATCTCAAATTCGTCATCGATGAGAGCAGCGGCATTACCATGAGCCACATAGACGAACATGCCGAACTCAAAAAATATCAGGACGAAGTGCTTTCCAAGGCAAGAGAAACCATGTCCGAAGAAGATATTGCCTATATTGAAGAGGATCTGCGCTCCCCATGCACGCAGGAAATCGCCGTGTTTCGCGCCTTCGCCGAAATCGTGGAGAAGGCGGAGGAGCAAATCGTCGTGATCGATACCGCACCCACGGGGCATACGCTGCTTTTGCTTGAGTCAACCCAGAGCTACAATCATGAGATAAAACGCTCGCAGGGCGATATCCCCGAATCGGCGAAAAAGCTGCTGCCGCGCCTGCGCAATCCCGCGGAAACCGAGGTAATCATTGTCACGCTTGCCGAGGCCACCCCTGTCTATGAAGCATTGCGCCTCGAAGAGGATTTGAAACGGGCTGAGATCGCGACAAAATGGTGGGTAATAAATTCTTCCCTTTATCGCACCGGTACGACAAATCGGATGCTCTCCGCCAAAGCAAGCAACGAAATTGAATGGATCAATAAAGTGGATGCCCATTCAAACGGAAACTTTGCGTTGATTCCATGGAGCGCGGATGAGATCAAGGGCGAAAAGCTGAAAAATTTATTAAAATAACAATATCTGATTTCAAAAATTTTAATTTTATGTTTATCCCGGAAAGAACCCCCGTAAAAAAGCCACCCGGCGTGATTTCAACATACCGGGCGGCTTTTTTTCGTTTAAGGCCGGCATCCGAGCCGAATCCATGTTCATTTTGAAAGAAAGAGGCGTACCGCCGCAGGAAGGAGCCGGATATCCTCCCTTCCGCCGCGGCCGGGCGCGGAAAACAGGCAAAATAGTTTTGAACCCGAATGAAAGTTGTTGCATTTTACCAGGAAACGTCATAATATAACATTAGTGCTGTGATGAAACGGTGTTGGTTTTAAAAAAAACACAGTAGGGGGAATTTTTGTGCATAAAAATATGCGGATGGTTCGCGCCGTGGCGGTTATGTCTTTCTTTTTTTGGTGAGCACGTTGAGCGCATGCGGCAAGCAGGCTTATACCGTCACTTTCGATCTGAATGGCGGCGAACTGGTTTCCGGCGAAACCGTACAGAGCGTGGAAGAAGGTTCCCCCGCGTTGGCTCCCGAGGCAACAAACGGCCGGCTGGAACTTTCCTGGGATAAAGATTTTGCCAATATTGCAGGCGACACGACCGTGACGGCCCAGTGGAACAAGGTGGCGATGAGCACCACCGATCTGGCCGCATACGTTCAGGAGCGCACCGTCACCGTAAACGTGGAGACGATCACCAATAACAGTGCCGCCGGTTCCGGCTTTTTCATCGATGATCAGGGTACGATTGTCACAAATTACCACGTCATCGACGGCGCCACCTCCATAAGCGTGGAGGTCAGCGACGGCGCCAGCTATCCCGTGCAAAAGATCATCGGTTTCAGTCAAATCAACGACCTGGCTATCCTGAAGATCGACGTCACCGGGAATTCTTATCTCGAAGCAAGCACGGAAGATGCGAAAACCGGCGAACAGGTCTATGCCGTGGGCTCTGCTCTGGGGACGCTCACGGGCTCCTTTACCGCGGGAACCATATCTTCCACTTCCCGCACCGTCGGCACGATCGACTGCATCCAGATGGATGCCGCCATCTCCAGCGGCAACAGCGGAGGACCCTTGGTCGATATCTACGGCGATGTGGTGGGCATCAACACCTATAGCTATGTGGACGGTGAGAACCTGAATCTCGCCATTAAAATCTCCACTCTGGATGCCTTGCCCCGCGATAAAAATTATACCGTCAACGACTACAAGGAATGGTACATAACCGAGTCCTCCCGTTCTTACAGTCCCTACGACGGCGCCTACTACTATTATTCCACCGTCAATACCTATCAGGTGGTCACCGGCGCCGAGTGCCTTTATTCCATCGACAGCGACGGCAATTATTCCGAGGGCTATTATGACTGCTGCGAGTGCTATATGTATGATTATACCGTCTCCGAGTATGATACCTATGTCGCCTATCTAAAGAGCATCGGTTTCGTATTCCAGGACAGTGAACTTTTCGACAGCGGCACTTCTTACTACTACATAAACGAAAAAGACGGCATTCTGGTGGATCTGTTCATTACGCTGGATAACGCAAGCCTGTGCATCTGGGTCAGCGAATGATGCCGGAATTCCGGCATCCATATGAAAATCGCCCGCGCATCTCATCCCATTTACAAAAAAGATCATCCCTGTTCCTCGGAACAGGGATGATCTTTTTGCGGACCGCGGCGGAAGACAAAACGCCTCCCCCTCATTTAGCGCATCTTATACTTTCTCCTTTTTCCATGGCCTTCTTGATAAATTTGACAGCCTCATACCACAGTACGGACGCGGCGGCAAGGCCAAAGGCAATCAGTACCTGCACGGCAGAGAGAGGGGCAAGTTTAAGAAAACCGGACAACGGCGTGTAAAGGATGCTCAGCAAAAATACGAGCGTTCCAAGATGGATTGCCCACATCACCCGGTCTTTTTTTATGCGTTTCATGGAGGAAAGGACGAAATCGCGGTCGGAGCTATTTACCTGTACCAGAAACAGGTTTGCCAGCATCACCACGAAAAGCCCCATCGCCCGTGCAGCGGACGCGTTGGACGGATCTCCTGCCAACGTATAAAAATAGGAGCTGAAAGAGGCGGCAAAAACAGCAAATCCCTGAAGAAGGCTTTTGCATAACAAGCGTCCGGTCAGAAGCTTTTCCTTCGGGCTGCGCGGCGGGCGCTCCATAATATCCGCTTCCGCGGGCTGACGCTCCAAAACCACGGAGGAAGTCGGTCCGATCAGAACCTCCAGCAATACCACATGGATGGGAAGCAGCAGCAGCGCGGCGGGGGCGATTCCAAGAAACGGCGCCAACAGCGACCCCAATGCAATGGGCATATGAATGGAAAACACATACCCCACCGCTTTTCGAATATTGTCATAAATACGGCGGCCGTCTTTGATCGCCTCCACGATGGTCGTAAAATTATCATCCATCAGGATCAAATCGGCAGCTTCGCGGGAAACTTCGCTTCCGCGCTTGCCCATGGCGATGCCGATATCGGCATATTTGAGCGCCGGCGCGTCGTTTACGCCGTCACCGGTCATGGCAACGATCTCGCCGTTTTCCCTAAACGCTTTGACGATCCGCATTTTGTGCTCCGGAATGACGCGTGAAAAGATGGAGACATCTTTTACCGCCTCCCGGAGTTTTTCATTGTTCATGGCTTCCAGCATATCGCCGGTGATGATATGATCGCTGCCCGGGATGCCGATTTTCTTTGCAATAGCCGAGGCGGTGACCCCGTTGTCTCCGGTAATCATGACCACCCGGATCCCCGCCCGGCTGCAGACGGCGATATCGTCCCTGACGGTCTCCCGCGGAGGGTCGGAAAGTCCCACCAGACCCAGAAGGGTCAAACGGCAGTCCGCAAGGGAAGCCGGAATGGAAGCCACATCCTTTGGATTTGCCGCTGCGATCGCAATGACCCGCAGCCCCTCGCCGGATAAGGCACAAATCTGCCGCTCGGCGGTTTTTCGCTGTTCTTCCGTCAGATCACAGATTGCAAGAATCCGCTCCGGGCTGCCCTTGGCCGCAACGACCAGTTCACCGTTTTTGCGCCAGACGTGGCCCATCATTTTTAATTTATGGGTAAAGGCATACTCGCTGATAAATTCGTTTTCAAAAAGGATCTTCCTTAAAATGCCGTGCTGTTCGCAATAAGCCAGCATGGCTTCTTCCATGGGATCGTAGGTTTCCGTCTCACAGCCGAGACCCATCGTTTCAAGCAAACCCTGCTCCGTACCGCAGGCCACCCATGTCTTCTGCACGGTCATACGGTTCATGGTGATGGTACCCGTCTTATCCACACAAAGCACCGAAACCGCGCCAAGAGTTTCCACACCGGGAAGGAAGCGCACCAACGAGCGTTTCTTTGCCAGACGCCACGCGCCCATAGAGAGGAATACGGTAAGGATAACCGGGAATTCCTCCGGAATCATCGCCATGGCAAGGATCATGCCGGAGAGAATGCTCTCTATCAGCCGGTCGCCCAAACCGTGATCCGGGATATTCAGCCAAGTAAAGATTCCCACCAGGAGAAAGAATCCGCCCGCAAGAACCGCACAGGCCCTGACCAGCACGTTGATCTGTTTTTGAAGAGGCGTGCCCTCCTGCGGCGCCGAGGCTACACTCCGTCCGATTTTTCCATACTCCGTGGCTGCGCCGATTTTATCCACCTGTACGGTGGCGGTGCCCTGGATCACGAGCGTGCCGGCATAGCAAAAATCTCTGCGCCAATAATCGGCAGGGGGCACTGTGCTTTCCGCCGCTGTTTTCCAGACGCCCTCGGCTTCTCCGGTGAGAGAGGATTCGTCCACGCAAAGATCCGCGCAGCGCAGCACCACACCGTCCGCCGGGATCTTGACGCCTTCGCAAAGAAGCATGAGATCGCCCGGCACCAGATCCGCGCTCGCGATGATCTGCTCTTTTCCATCCCGGATGACGGGAATATGAGGCGCGGATAAATCTTTGAGGGCGTTCAGCGTCCGGTCGGTTTTCCACTCCTGAATGACGTCAATGCCGATGATGACAACGACAAAAACCAGCATGACCGCCCCATCCTTTGGCTCACCAAGGATAAAGTAAAAAACGGCGGTAACCATCAGCAATAAAAACATCGGCTCACAGACGATATGAAACGCTTTTTTGATAAAACTTTCTTTTTTTTGAGAAGTCAGTTCGTTTTTTCCATATATTTCCTGCCGCTTTTTTGCTTCGGCAGAAGTCAGCCCCACTATGTTTGATGTGGCTGTCATAAAAGAACCTCCGTTTTGAGCGGCATCTAAATTCTCTTATGGCACTTCATTTGAGGTCGGTTGTTCCACAAATGTATAAAAATACACACCTGCGGAACATACTACTGTCCTGCAGATGTGTATGACACGCATTCTGCTGCCGCTCTTTGGGCAGCCCGGCCCCATGCCCTTTTTGGGCATCGCCTGCTCAGTTTGTACTGTTGATCTCTCACTTCATTTTTGATGAAATGTAATGCAGTGCAAAGAGTTGTCTGATTGTATTATGAGAAACTGAGTTTGTCAATATGGTCTTTTACGAGTCTCACTTTTCAAAAAACAGTCACCGCTGTAGATAATATATGCAGAAAATATAACTTTGTTGACCGGCCATGCGATATGCGCATTTGTGACCCGTACCCTCATGTTCCGTCCTCCGGGAACCGTTCGCCCTCATAAAAAGATCCCCGTTCCAAGGAACAGGGATCTTTTTTCTTGCTTCACTGCGGAATCCCTCCGCGATTTTCTTTTTACCCGGCATGGCGGTTCTGATATCGGTTTGCCCGCCGCTTTTCATCCGGCCCGCGCAGGCAGCCGATGCTACGGCCTTCCGCGTGCTCAGAAGCCGCGCCCGCCGCCGCCGTGCGAGGCGCCGCCGCTCGACATATGGACGGCGCTGCCGCCCCCGCCGCCGAAACCGCTGTTGTCGTTATCTTTCGGATGCGGAATGCGGACGACGGTGGTGGTGAGGTACTGATCCGTGCGGGCGGTGATGTCGAGGCTCCCGCTGCTGTGGAAGTCATAATGGTAGGTGCTGCCCTTGAGCTCGTAGCTGTGCCGGATGAAGAAAAACGGCGCCGCAAAACCCGCTCCGCCCAGCAGCAGGGCGATCGGGACGAAGATCCAGTTGAAATGTTTTTCGCCCTCGTGCGTCCCGACGATCTCCCCGGTCTCCGAGTCGTAGGCGTAGGAGCCGCCCGAAGGCACCCCGCTTTTCACGTAATCTTCGCAGATGCCGAGAACGCCTTCGGCAGCGTCATAATAGGCCCCGTCGCTGAGAGAGTCGTTTGTCCCGTCAAAGACAGAATCGATGCGGCTGTCCGTCAAAAGATAGACCATCTCGCCCGAGGTGCTGATCCACGCCTCGCGGTTATACATGTCGATCAGATAAAGCATGCCGTCCGCGGCAAAACCGTTTTGATCGTAGAAGTCGTCCGCGCGCTCCATCGCGGAGGAATAGGCATCCTCGGCCGTCAGGATCACGAAATCCATACCGGTATCTGTGCGGAAGGCGGCCGCTTTTTCTTCAAGCTCCGCCTCTTCCGTATCCGTAAAGAGATCCGCGTTATCGTAGACCCATTGGTCGGCGAAGGCCGTAACCGCGGAAAATCCGAGCAGCAGGGCCGCAATCAGGATGGAAAAAATGATTTTTTTCATGCGAACAGCCACCCCGCAATCAAAGTCAGAATCATAAGCGCGCCGCCGACCGCCGCGCCGAGCAGGGCCACCTTGCCCTTATCGACCGGCAGCTTGCCGCAGAGGGCGCCGGTCTGGCCGTTCATGGCGTAGTGCCAGAGCTTTCCGGCATGATCCTTGTAGGTGACGATCCAGGTCGGCAGCAGGACGTAACGATAGCGCTCCCCCATCGGGTTGACGAGCGTGGTGCCGTTGACGCTGGTATAATGCAGATCCTCCCGGATCAGCGTATCCGTATATTCTTTAAGCTCGCCGACGATCTGCGGGCGCACGGTATCCTTGTCGATGTCGCGCTTCTCCGCGAAAAATCCGGTCAGGTAGGCCATGGAAAACGGCTTGAGATTTTCCAGCCGGTAGGGATGAATCCCGTCGCCAAGCTTGCGGTCCTGCTTTTTGAGAGCGGAGCGCATGACGTCATGAAACTCGGCCTTCCCTTCCCTCGCCACGGCGTAGTGCCTTGTGGTGATGATGTCGTCGTCGCTCGTGGAGATCTGGGTGACAATCTCGGCGGTACCGCTGAAGCGGGATTCCATCTTGTAATCCGCGTCCCAGTAGGGGTAATAGATCCCGGAGAGGTTGCTGATCTTCTTTTTATCGAAGAAACCGGTCGGGACGAATTTCTTTTTGGCGGTCCAGCCGAGGAAACGCTGCACGGCATCCTCCTTTGTTACGGTGAAGGGCAGCACCGCGTCCGGGCGATATTCATCGGTCAGTCGGCCGGAAAGCACGACCGGATTCTGGCAGAAATAGCAAAACGTCGCGGCGGTGGTTCCGTCTGTGACGAGTTCCGCCCCGCAGTTTGGGCAGACATAGATAAGGCCGCCCGGTTCCTGTTCCTGCTCCTGCGGCTCTTCCTCTTTGGATTCCGCAGCCTGCTCTTTTTTTGCCTGTTCAGCGGCCCGCTCGGCGGCGCGCTGTTCTTCCTCTTTCGCGAGCTGCTCCAGATAGGGCTGTTCAAACTCGGAATCGCAGAATTCGCAGTGGAATTTCTGGTTCTCCGGGTTAAAAAGCAGCCCCGCGCCGCAGTTTGGACATTTAAATGTGACGGTGGACACTCCGATCCCTCCCCTTCTGCAGTCATTTTATCATAATATAAAGAAAATTTCATCCTTTAGGCAAAAATCTCAAGCTTTTTTTCCCGGCGGCGGTGTGCTATGATAGGCGTATCATTTTGAAAAGGAGGCGCTTGCATGACGGAGATCCTTGCCCCCGCGGGCGGCAGAGAGCAGCTGCTCGCGGCCATTCGCTGCGGTGCGGACGCGGTCTACCTCGGCGCGAAAAACTTCAACGCGCGCCGGAACGCCGAAAATTTTGAGGAGGAAAGCCTCGCGGATACGGTCGCCTGCTGCCACGCGAGAAACGTCGCGGTCCACGTGGCGCTCAATACGCTCGTCATGGATCACGAGCTGCCGCTGCTGGAGGCGGAGGCCGCCTCGATCGCGGAATCCGGCGCGGATGCGGTGATCGTGCAGGATCTCGCCGCCGCAAAGCTGATCCGGGAGCGCTGCCCCGGGATCGCCCTGCACGCCTCCACGCAGATGACGGTGCACAATCTCGCGGGCATCCGGATGCTCGAGGATCTCGGTTTTTCGCGGGTAGTGCTCGCGCGGGAGCTCTCGTATGAGGAAATTGCCATGCTCACGGCAAAAACGGCGATTGAGACCGAGGTGTTCGTCCACGGCGCGCTGTGCATGTGCGTCTCCGGCGGGTGCTATCTCTCCGCCATATTGGGTGGAAGAAGCGGCAACCGCGGCCTCTGCGCCCAGCCGTGCCGGCTCGATTTCGACAACGGCGAGCGCGGCCATGCCCTTTCCCTGAAAGATATGTCGTATATTTCCCATATCAAAGAGCTCGCCGACGCGGGCGTCGCCTCGCTGAAGATCGAGGGCCGGATGAAGCGGCCGGAATATGTGGCCGCCGCCGTCACCGCCTGCCGGGATGCGCTCGCGGGCCGGGAGCCGGATCTTGATACGCTGCGGGCGGTCTTCTCCCGGCAAGGCTTCACCGACGGCTACTATACCGGCAGGCGGACGCCGGAGATGTTCGGCTACCGCAGCCGCGAGGATGTCGCCGCAGCCGAGCCGGTGCTTAAAGAGCTTTCTCACCTCTATTCCGCCGAACGGCAGTCCGTCCCGGTAGGGATGGCGCTCTCCGTTTTTAAAGGAGTGGAATCCGCGCTGACCGTCTCGGACGGAACCAACAGCGTCTCCATCGCCGGGGCGGTGCCTGAAACGGCGATAAACCGGTCGACCGACCGGGAACTCGCCGAGCGGAGTCTCTTCAAGACCGGAGGAACGCCGTTTCTTGCCGATCGTTTGGATTTTTCGAGCGACGGCGAAAGCGTGCTGCCCGTTTCCGAGCTCAACCGGATGCGCCGGGAGGCTCTGGATGCGCTGCTCGCGGAACGGGGGCGCCCGGCTCCGAAACCGTTCCTGCCCGGCGAAAAGGCAGAACCCGCAAAACACAAAACGCCGTTCGCGCCCGAACTGCGGCTGCGCTTTGAAACTTATGGCCAGACGGCGTCTTTTGCCGAGGCGAAAGAGGGCGTTTCGCCGCTCTCCGGGGCAAAGGTGATCCTGCCGGTCACCGAAATTTTGGAGAATCCGGAAGCCGTCACGCGCTTCGGGGATGGGCTGATCGCCGAACTCCCCGCCCTGATCTTTCCGAGGGACGAGGAGGCGCTCTCGGCGCAGCTCACAAAACTCAGAGCGCTCGGCCTTAAAAACGCGCTGGCCGAGAATCTCGGCGCAATCCGGCTGATCCGGGAGGCCGGGTTCCGGCTCTTCGGCGGGCACGGGCTCAACATTCTCAACAGCGCGGCGCTCGCGGAATACGAGCGGCTCGGCCTCGCGGAGGCGACCGTCTCCTTTGAGCTGCCGATGGCAAAGGTTTCCCGTTTGGGCGGAGCCCTGCCGCACGGGATCTTAGGCTACGGGTACCTGCCGCTGATGCGCTTCCGCGCCTGCCCGATCCAAAAGAGCGGCGGCTGCGGGGCCTGCCCCGGCTCCGGCACGCTGACCGACCGTCTGGGCAAGACCTTCCCCATCCTCTGCTCCGGAAAGCGCTACGGCACGCTGCTCAACAGCCTGCCTCTCTGGATCGCGGATAAGGAAATCTCGGGCGTGGATTTTCTGACGCTCTATTTTACTATGGAAAACCCGGAGCGCTGCCTATCAATTTATCAAGCCTATCGGAAAAATATGCCTCCGGATACGGAGCGCACGAACGGGCTTTATTTTCGGGAGCTGCTGTAGGCCGGATGCCGGCCGCGCGGCCCGAAAGAAAGCCCTATGAATTTACCGGGGGTGGGGAGATTTCGGAAGAAGCGCCATGGAAAGGATTTTGCAATCCCGGTTTCTTCAGAGTTTTCCCTGCCGAGCACAGATCGCAGCCATGCGCGCCCGGGGCTGCCTTCGGCTCCGGGCTGTTTTTTCGTTCACAAAAAAAGCGGCACCGCTTCCCGCCCGGGGTGCGATGCCGTTTCATTTTATTTCATCAGGTTTTCAAGCGTCTTTTCCGCGCAGCGAAGGCCGTCCGCCGCGGCGCTCATGATGCCCCCCCGCGTACCCCGCGCCCTCTCCGCAAGGATAAAACCCGGCAACGCCGACCGCCTCTAGGTTTTCCCCGTCCCGGTGCTGCATACCGGAGCCGCCTATGGATGTGCTTTCGTCCCAGGATACTTTTCTTCTTTTACAAAAAGCGGCACCGCTTCCCGCCCGGGGTGCGATGCCGTTTCTCTTTATTTCATCAGCTTTTCAAGCGCTTTCTCCGCGCAGCGAAGGCCGTCCGCCGCGGCGCTCATGATGCCCCCCGCGTACCCCGCGCCCTCTCCGCAGGGATAAAACCCGGCAACGCCGACCGCCTCAAGGCTTTCCTCATCCCGGACGATGCGCACCGGCGAACTGGTTCTCGTCTCCGGGCCGGTCAGCACGGCCTCCGGGTCGTCAAAACATCGGATCCGGCCATGAAACACGCGGAGGCCCGCCCGGAGCACGGAGATCATATCCTCCGGGTAAAGCGCGGCGAGATCCGTCTCCGTGACGCCGCGGGAATAGGAGGGCGTCACCCTGCCGAAACCCACCTTGCCGCCAAGAAAATCCCCGACGGTCTCCGCGGGCGCTTTCCCTTTTCCGAGTGCAAAAGCCAGCCGCTCGGTCTTTTCCTGAAACGCCATGGCGCGAAACGGATCGCCGCCGAAATCCTCCGCCGCAAGTGAGCACACGAGCGCCGCATTGGAATTCACTCCGTCACGCGCATGCATGCTCATGCCGTTTGTGACGATGGTACCCTCTTCGTTTTCGGCGGGGACGACAAAACCGCCCGGGCACATGCAGAACGTGTAGGCGCACCGTCCGCCGATTTGCGCGGAGAGCTGGTAATCCGCGGCGCCGAGCGCCGGATGGTTTGCAAATTCACCGTGCTGGGCACGGTCGATATCGGCACGCAGGTGCTCGATCCGAAAACCCGCGGAAAACGGCTTTGCCTCCATCAAAAGCGGCTTACCCTTAAGCGCGGCAAATGTTTCCCGCGCACTGTGACCGCCCGCGAAAATGACCTGCCGGGCCGGAATGCGCTCCCCTGAAACGATGACCGCATGGATCCTGCCGTCCGCAATCTCGAAATCCTCCGCCTTGGAGAGGAACCGCACCTCGCCGCCGAGGGAGAGGATTTCCTGCCGAATTCTTTTTACGACCTCACGCAGACGGTCCGTGCCGACGTGGGGTTTTGCCTTGATGATAATATCCTCCGGCGCGCCGTGGGCGGCAAATTCCCGGAGCACGAAGCCGCAGCGCGGATCGCCGATGCGGGTGGTGAGCTTTCCGTCGCTGAAGGTGCCGGCGCCGCCCTCGCCAAATTGAACATTTGCATTTTCCTCAAGCGCCCCGCCCTGCCAATACCGTTCCACGGCCGCCGCGCGCTCTTCCACCGCGGCGCCGCGCTCAAGGATCAGCGGCCGGGCGCCGGCTCTTGCGAGATACAGCCCCGCGAACATGCCGGCCGGGCCGAATCCGACGATCACCGGCCGGTACTCCGGCTCTCCTTTCAGATGCGGAATGTCCTCCTCCGCCTCCTCATAGAAGCGGATATCTTTCGAGCGCAGGCGCTCGAAAGCCTCCCGGGCGCCGTCGAAATCCAATGTAACGGAATAGATCAAACGGATATCGTCCTTGTGGCGCGCGTCGATGGAGACCTTTGAAACGCCGCAGGAGACGAGCTCTTCCCGCCTCTTCCCGAAAAGAGCGGCGGCTCTGCGCAGCGCGGCCTCTTCCGGCTCATCCGGGGATAATCTGATTTCCGATATAATAACCGGCACGGTTTCGCCTCCTCTTTTCGTCTCACGAATCAAACCCACGCATTCCGCGAGCGATACGGTTAGCCTTTAAAGGGAAATAAAATGCGCGAGGGATTGCCGCTTTGCCTTTCCCTGCCCCCGCAGCGGCCAAAACGATTGTTTTTGTTAAGCGAAAACCGGGCGAAGTGAAGGATTGACCGGTTTGCTTCGCCTCATACCGTCAGCGAATCCGTCTTCATCCATCCCGACGCGGCCGGCAGTTCTTTTGTGCCGAAACGGTAAAAGAAAAGGGGGCCCGGAGTCGAGCCCCCTTTTCTTATTTCAAGTTTCTTATCTCGCCGTAACGGTGACGGCCCCGGAATAGCTTCCCTCCGCCCAGACATCCTCATTATTGGGGAGAACGACCCGGAATGCAACCAGATATTGGCCGGCCACGACATCACGGTCGCTGAGGTCGACCTCGACCACGATATCGTCGGAGGAGAGCTTCTGCAAAACTTCCTCCGGGCCGATCAGCATCACTTCCAGCTGGCGGGCATTGATTTTTACATTATAAGAAACAGGTATCGTGGTGGTGATAAAGTTTTTCGTATAGAAAGTCTGCTCCACATAAGTTGCAAGATCGAAATTCACCTCAACAAAATTGACGTTCTCTATATTGACGAAGCCGTCCGGAAGATCGACTTCAAACAGGAAGGTTGAGGTTCCTTTTGTGATGTTGCGCATGTCGATGTAGCCGAGAAAAATATCGCTGTATTTATTGACGGATTCCACGGGCGCCGCGACCGTGATACTGTCGGCGGAAAGCGTATAGGTGAGGCTGTCCGTGTTGAAGCCATCCGGCACGTTGAGAAACTCAAAGCGGAAATTGAGCTTCTCCGTTTTGAGCATCGGAAACGTGACGTCGATGCTTTCGCTGCTGACGCTGACCTGTGTGAGATCCACAGAAATCGTCTTTCCGTCCGCGTCAACCAGCGTCAGCGGCGCGGCGATGGTTGTCGTCTGCGTCAGTGTACCTTCCACCTGCACCGTCGCGACCGCGCCGGCAATGCTTTCTATATCTTCCTCCGGGCCGGTGACGGTGATCGTTTTTTCCGAGAGGACGACGTCCTCCTGGAGATAATCCTCCGGAACCTCGTATTCGCCTTCGAGTACATAGCTGACCGGAATCTCCTTATCGACCAGACGGTCAAACCGAACCTTCATTGCCTGCGGCGAAATGGAGACAATCTCGAAATCCTCGCTGCTGGTATTCGTCGCAATCAAGTCGAGATCGTAGATACCCGCTCCCGTGACGCCCGAAAGGGACGCCGTTACGGAGATATCTTCCGCGCTGATGCCGCCGATGATGTTTCTGGAGCCGCGAATCACGACGTCGACCGTGGTCTCCCCGCCGTCGATCGCGTTGAGACCCATCTCTCCGATCAGGCCGGCCTGGGTATCGATATTGACGCCGACACCCTGAACCGTCACGTCTCCCGTCGGGCTGATGAGCGTGGCCACCAGGAACCACCCCAACAGCGCAACCGCAAAAGCAATGGCCGCCAGGACTTTTTTATTTTTTAGCCAGACTCCCTGCTCTTTCATGGCTGTTCCTCCGATTCTTTCTGCGCTTCGGCCTGCGCCTCGATCTGCGCCTCGGTATGCGCTTCCTCCGGCCGTTTCTCCGTGATGAGCAGCATCTCCAGCTTACGCCGCAGCGTGGCCGGATCCAGTTCACGGATCATCTTACCGTCCAATGCCATCGTGATGATGCCGGTCTCCTCGGAGACAACCACCACCACCGCATCGCTGTTTTCACTCATGCCAAGGGCAGCCCTGTGGCGGGTGCCCAGCATGTTGCTGATGTCATAATTCTCGGAAAGCGGAAGAAAGCATCCGGCGGCATAGAGCCTGCCGCCGCGCACGATCAGCGCCCCGTCGTGGAGCGGCGCATTGTGGAAAAAAAGATTGCCGACCAATTCCTTGCTCGGATCGGCGTTGATGATCGTGCCGGTGGCGATGATCTCGCCGAGCTTCGTCTCACGCTCGAACACGATCAGGGCGCCGACCTCCGCTTTGCTCAGCTCCGCCACGCCGTCGCAGATCCGCTTAATGGCTCGGCGGACCACGGTGGCCTCGTCCGGTTTTTCATAATTAAAAATCTGAAGCTTTGAAAATTTGGATTTCCCTACGCTCTCCAGCATCCGGCGCAGCTCCGGCTGAAATACGACGATGATGGCGATGATGCCGAAAGAAAACACCTGGCTTAAAATATAAGACGTGGTTTTCAGATCCAGCTCCTGCGCCAGAGCCGCCACGATAATCAGGATGGCAATTCCCTTTACCAACTGACCGGCGCGGCTGTTCCTCGCGAACTGGATCCCTTTATATACGATGTACGCAACAATCAAAACGTCGACAAAATCAAAAAATCCGAACGTTTTGGCGACGTTGATGAGGTTGTTCCAATCAAATGTGAGTCCATTCATGGTAAATCTCTTTTCATCCTGTACTTTATTCGATCTACATAAAAATATTTTATCCCTTTAAGCGCAGTTTTTCAAGCCATTCCGACGGGTTCACAGAGATTTAATAATCATACGGATCTTCCGAAGCGCGCTTTCCGCTTCGTAGATATGGTTCATCGGGCCAACACTGAGCCTGCAGGTGCCGCGGTCGTCCGTGCCCATCTTCCGGTGTGCCAGCGCCGCGCAGTGAAAACCCCCTCTGGAGGCGATCCCCTGTTTTGCAAGCAGCGCGGAAGTCTCCTCCCCGGTTTTCCCTTCAATCGCAAACGACAGGACCGGCGCGCTTTTTCCGAGTTCCGGCCTCGGAGCAAACAGGTCGATGTGTTCCATTTCGCTAAGGGCGTCGTAAAGGTATTCCGTGATCTCCATCTCCCGTTTTCTGATGGCGTCCCTGCCCATGCGCTTCACCCAGGTAACCCCCGCGCCGAGCCCCAGGATCCCCGGGACGTTCAGCGTACCGCTTTCGTACCGTTCCGGCGGCTCATCCGGCTGACCGGGCATCAGGGATTGGCTCCCGGTTCCGCCATATAAGAGCGGCTCCGGAAGGACTTCTCCTTTCAGAATTAAGAGGCCGGTACCCATTGGACCCATCAGCCCCTTGTGACCGGGAGCGGCGACGAAATCGTAACCGTCTGCGAGGCTGATGTCCTCCGCGCCGGCAACCTGTGCCGCATCCAGAAGAAACGGAATGTCGTATTCCGCCGAGAGCGCGGCAATCTCTCTGACCGGCAGCAGCGTGCCGAATACATTGGAGGCGCCGGTGGCCACGATGAGCTTTGTATCCGGACGGATCAGATTCCGGTAACTCTCCACCGTGGCCTCCGGCTCAGAAAGCGGCACCTCCGCACAGTCAAAATGAACATCTCCCTCTCGGGAACGTGCATAGACCGGCCTGAGCACCGAATTGTGTTCCAGATCGGAGATCACGCAATGGCCGCCCTTTTTGAGCATGCTCAATATGACAAGATTCAAGGATTCGGTGCAGTTTTTTGTGAAAATCACATTCTCCGGCGGAGCGCCGAAAAATTCCCCCGCCGCGGAACGGACTCGGTACACCTCACGGGCGGTATCCATCGACATCGGGTAGCCGCTCCTGCCCGGATTGGCTCCGAAATATCGGAAAGAACCGTTTACCGCGCGCAGCACTTCCGGTGGCTTCGGAAAAGTCGTCGCGGCGTTATCGAAATATATCATCAGCGCTCCACCTCCTTTGTTCCGGATACCCGGATCCCTTTGCTCCACAGCAACTCCAGCATTTTTTCCCGGTCTCCGGTTGCACGCACGACATAGCCGCAGCCGACCGGATTGATCCCGGAATCGCGGAATACCGAGGCGTGTTGGCCTGCCTGCTGTATAATACCTTCCGCCTTCATTGCCGTTGTCACCGAACTGATCAGATAATAGGTTTCTTTCAAAATTATCACCGCCATCCATCTCTGGATCTCCGTATCATTTTCATTATATGCCGTGAAAACGATGCTGACAAAAAAAGCGGGAACCTTCGCAAAGGTTCCCGCTTTCCCGCTGTTTTTGGTTTTAACCGGCACTTTCCGTCCCGGAGCTCTCTTCCTCCACCGAGGCGTTGACCGAATCGGCGTACGCGACGTTGGCCTCATGCTCCTCCAACGTGGCGGCGTAGTAAAAATTGCCGAGGTCGTCGGTCACGAAGAAATAATAATCCGTATCCGCAGGATAGAGCGCGGCTTCGATGGCATCAAGGCCCGGGTTGCAGATCGGGCCGACCGGAAGGCCAAGGCGATAATAGGTGTCATAGGCCTCATGGTAAGCATCCTGCTGCTCGGAGCTTGTGATCTTTTCGTCGCCGAAAATCTCATCCCGACAATAGAAATAAGTGACATCCGATTCCAAATTCGGGAAATTGGTCGGGTCGGCAAGACGATTGTGGAAGACCGAGGAGATGGACTCCATATCCGTGCGCACACCGGCCTCCGCCTGAATCATCGACGCAAGGGTGATCGTATCCTCGAGCGACAGGCCGAGCTCCTGCATGCGGTCGTAATAGGAGGATGTGACCTTGTTGTTGAAGTTGCTGATCATCTTCATCATGACGCTGGTGGGTTTGTCGTCAAGATAGAAATTATACGTGTCGGGGAACAGGTAGCCTTCCCATTTATGATAGATCAGCGGATCGGTGCTCATCTGGGATTCGAAGTCGTAGCCGTATTCGCCGGTGTCCACAACCTCCATGAATTCGTCCGCGTCACAGACACCCTTATTTTCCAGCAGTTCGGCGATCTCCCGGACCGTCATGCCTTCATAGATGGTGACACTGACTTCCTGCGTCTCATATTCGCTGGCGCGGAGCGCAAGAAAAATCTGGTCATAGCCGAGATTGGAATTCAGCGTATAGGTTCCCGCATACAGGCGGTCCTGCATATTCTTAACACGGGCATACACTTCAAAGGCAAACGGTTCGTCGATCACGCCCTTTTCGGCAAGCAGATTCGCGATTTCAGAAAGCGTGGCGCCTTCCGGAACGATAATCTCGATCTCTTTGCTCTGTTTTTCAAACCCGACAAGGTCGTTGATGCTGGTGATGGCAAATATCGAAAGATAGACCGCAGCCACCAGCACCGCCGTCACCCACAGGACGGTCATGACCGCGGTAAGCCCGGTCACGCGGCGGCGTTTTTTGGGGGTTCCCGTATCCGCCCGCCCTGAAACTTTTTTCCCTGCATTCCCGGTTTGCACGGCAGGCCGTCCCGCCGTAGGCCCCGGTTCCGGATTATCTTTATCCGGGCGGATTTTTTCCTGCCGGGTTTCTTCCGGTGCGCTTCTTCGGACGGCACGCTGCGCATCGCCCTCCCCGTCGGCGTTTCCCTCTGAGGGAGAAAACGTGTCTCTGTCGTTTCGGCTTTGTTCCCGCCCGGAAAGGTCCTTCGGGTTCCTTTCGCCGCCGGACACCTCGTCTTCCTCAAAAAAAGCCGTGAAATCATCAAGGCCGTTGCCGGGAACGCGGTCGCTCTCCCTGCCGTTTTCGCCTGTCTCTTTAAGGAAGCGGTCGAAATTTCTCTTATCTTCGCTCATAAAGACCTCCGTTCCCGGTTCGGATGGAACCATCCTGCGGCCGGTTTCATAATATATAACATACCGGCG
>CAZLMO010000014.1:3809-24853 GCA_964560915.1 uncultured Oscillospiraceae bacterium | reverse complement strand
CGGCAACCGGCAGCGCATGGTAGCCCACCGCCGGCAGAACAGAGAAAGCGGCCGCCGCACAGATCAGCACCGCGGTGATCGTATGGGCTTTTGATCTTATGAGCATCAGCAAAATGCATGCCGCCACGGTCACCGCCCAGATCAAAAGGAAAAAATATTCGGTTGTCTTGAGGCCCGACTCGCCAAGCTGAACCACCAGGGCCCATGCCTCAAACGCAAGGATCACCAGAGCGGCGATCGGATAAATCCGGCGATAGAATTTGGCCAGCCCGGATTCATAATGGGTGACCATCATGTGGAGCCAGATCCCGCCGGCCGCATAACCGGCCGCGATGCCGGAGAGCTGGTCAAACGCCGGCCATGTCCCGGTTACAACGGTTTTGACCGCCCAGATCAGCAAAACGACCGTCAGGGCAAGCACAATCGGAACCATGACATAGCCGAAAAGAATTTCAATAAACCGCGGCTGTTTCTGGACGGCCTCCCGGCGCTCATCCACCTCCCCTTTCCGGAAGTCGGGAAAATACCCGACAAAAACGGTAAAGGCCAGAAATCCCGCCAGGGTTCCGAGGTATTCATAGACTTTGTAGCTCATGTCCCGATAGAGCAGCGCCTGCACGGCGCCCGCGACCCCGGAGAATCCGCCCATGATCACCAGCCCGTAGATCAGGGCGATGAAAAAAGCTTTCTGGGTCATAAAGAGAGCTCGTGAGAAATCGGACTGTTCTTTCGGGTAAGCGGCTAAAATGATAAAAACAAGAAAGCTGATAAAAATAGCCGCGCCGACCCGCGCCGCAGCCAGCGCCGAGACCGTTTCATAGCGGGATACCGCGTCGGTTTCCGTTCCGCCGAACAGATAGAGCGCAAGGAAGGCCACCGCCGTCGCCGCGGCGCCGATCAGGTTGGCGATCCAAAACGCCCCGGCCCTGTTGAAACGGCTGCGGGCGGCGGTGATTGCCGCCAGACTGAATATGGCTCCCAATGCGAAAGCCCAGTGGAGACAGTTGAACAGGAAATTGTAGGCCTCCTGCTCAGGCCAATCCAGTTGTATTCGAATGATTGTTACGACTGCAAATGCAAACGCACAGGCAATCGCAGCGGGAAAGGTCTGAAACGCCTTCACCGCTCCTTTAAAGATCTGCGAGATCGACCGGGAAAAAGCATTCATGTCTGCACCTCCTTGTTCTCTTCAAACAGTTTTCTTTTCTTTATTATAGCCGGAATCTGCAAAAATAGAAACGAAAAGATTTCTGCGCTCCGTTTCCGCCGAAAAAAGGCGGGGTGAAACGCGCAAAAGAAAAAACTCCGTTCCATGCAAAAGCCCGCCTTCCGCCAAACGGAAAACGAGCCTTTCTTTCTGAAAATAAATGCGGTATGTCGGGAAAAGAACCGCCCGTGCGGCGGAGAAATTTGTCGATCTCAAAATCCGGCGGCGGGCCATGCGCCTCCATAGACCCGAAACCTGCTCTCTTACCTCTCCCCTTAAAAACGCCGTGTTTTTAAGGGGAAGCGGCTTTCCGTAATTCCGGGCCCGCTTTGCGGTTTTACCGCAGGTGCATTCCACTAAAAAAACTTGTCATTGAATCTCTCGCAGGGCCGCCGGATGCGGTCGCTTGCTTTATGCACGGTTCCATCTCCAATACACCACTGCCGCCGCCCAAGAGCGGGGAACGATTTTCCCGCTGAAAGAATATATCATTGAACCTCTCGCAGGGCCGCCGGATGCAGCCACTTGCTTTATGCACGGTTCCATCTCCAATATACCGCCGCCCAAGAGCGGGGAACGATTTTCCCGCTGAAAGAATATATCATTGAACCTCTCGCAGGGCCGCCGGATGCAGCCACTTGCTTTGAGCACGGTTCCATCTCCAATATACCACCGCCGCCGCCCAAGAGCGGGGAATGATTTTCCCGAAGAAGGAAAGCGCCCGGTTGAGCACCCCCGGCACATAGATACCTTTCCCCCGCAGGGCCCGGTCAAGCGTTTTGCGGGCAACGACCTCCAAAGGATTGGTTGTTGCGTCACCCCAGAAGCCCTGTGCAGCGATGCCCTCCATGGCTTCTCTCGTCGTGACCATTCCTCCGGGGCAGAGTACCAGCACATTTGCATTCTGATCCCGGAGCTCCTGACGCAGAGATGTCGCGAAATCCAGCAAAAACCGTTTGGAAGCGGCATAAGTTGCCTTGAGCGGCATGGGGAACATGGAGGCCAGGCTCGAAACAAAAATGAGGGTGAAATGCCTGCCCGGCCTGCGGCGCTCCAGAACGGCATGGGTGATGCGCAGTGTTGCGGCGTCGTTGAGCGATACGATCTCCACGATTTTTTCCCGCTCGCGCCCCATGAACCCGCCCTCGAAATCCAGCCCCGCGATGTTGAGCAGCATATCGAAGCGAAGATTGTGCCGATCGATGACGGCCAGCATTTCATCCACACTCTCGGCGCTGGTGAGATCACAGGCTTTTGCCGTAACCGTGGCGTTAAATTGCCGCTCCAGACCGCACCGGATGCAGCGGAGTCCTTCCTCGTTCACATCGGTCAGGAAAAGACGGTACCCGCGGCGGCCGCATTCCGCTGCAAAAGCGCGGCCAAGGCCGCCGGCCGCACCGGTGATGAATACATTCATACCGATTCCTCTCCGCCGTAGCGGATGCCGCACAGGCGTTCGCTGAGCGCAAAAAGCCGATCCGCATTTTCGCTTGTCACCTGCCTGCTGTAGGCGCTTTCTTTGCAAAGGTGATAATAAAGCCCGGCCGGGGCCTCTTTTTGCCCGCACAGAAATGCATAGGTCTCCGCGGGTACCGCGGGCGGCACGCCGTGGCGTTTGCGGAGCGTCCAGATGAAATTAACGAGCGTACCCGTTTTTTTGTTGCCGATATCGGTATTTACGAGGCCGGGATCGACGACATAGGCGCGGATGCCGGATGCGGCGGGAAAACACTGAAAGCGGACGCCGCCGTAAAAGTCGACACCGCGTGTGCAGACGCCGGATGCGGCAAAGCGATCGTTGAACCCCTTGGCAAACAGCAGGTTGCACAGCTTCGACTGCTTATAGGCGGTCAGTGGGTTATAGCCGCGGCGCAGCATGATGTCCTCCCAGTGCACTTTTATCCCCTTATGCGACTCGCTTCCGGTCATGATGACCCTGCCGCCCGCTTTTTTGAGAAACGGCAGCAGCTTATAGGTCAGGAGAAAACCCGCAAGATGGTTGAGCGCAAATTGCTGTTCATACCCTTCGTCGGTCGTGCTGTACCAGCTGCGGACGCAGCCCACATTGTTGATCAGCGCATCCAGCCCGCCGCCGCAGTCTGCGGTAAGACAGGCGGCAATTTCCTCCGCAGCCCGGAGAACCTCCCGCTGCTGCATCAAGTCTGCCGAAAAATAGGTGATCTTCGCATCCGGATTTTCAGACAAAATATTTTCTTTTGCCTGCTTGCAGTTCGCCTCGCTGTGCCCGATGCCGATCACGAAGCAGCCCTGCCGGGTCAAAATGCGTGCAACTTCCAAACCGATGCCGGAAGTGGCCCCAGTAATCACAATCGTCTTCATTTTTTTGTCTCCCTTAGTGAACGAACCAGTTCCAGGCGTGCCAGAATCCCAGCGCACCGGAAAGAAACTGGGATACGACCATTGCGAGAACAAAAGAGACCCCAAACACCGTCACCGACCACAGCAATACCGTGCGCAGTCTTCTTCCCGTTTTCGCGGTAAACTGCGGATTCCACGGCAGAGGCGGCAGCGTATTGCCGGAGATCACATTCTTGTGCCACCGGATGCTCGCTTTCACGATCTGCCCGGCATAAGCAAAGAAATAATACGATCCCGCGGCAAGGAACATGGCAAAAGCCAGAAAACAGACGCCGAAGATGAATGCGCTGAGATAAGGCATATCCGGGATCAGACCTGCGGCATTGAAATGGCCGATCAGGGCGGCGCCGATCCCGGCCGACGCCAGCGAAGAAACAGAAATCACGACCGCCCATGCAAAGAACAGGAGATATATCATGATCTCAAATATGGCGACAAACGACATGGCTGTCGTGACAAACACCTTGTTGCCGGAGCCGGGTTTTCCTTCGCTTTTTTCGCTCGCGAACTGCGCCGCGATGGTCTCCGGGGAACCGAGTTTTGCCGCTATCTCCTCCTCGGAATAACCATCCGCCAGCTTAAAGGCAAAATGCTCTTCGTATTCTTCGACGATATCCTCAAGGTCGGCTATTTCGTTCTTTTTCAGCTCAATCCCGAGCCGGGTTAAATATTCACTCTTTGTCATCTTCATCCTCCTCCAGAAGTGTTTCAATGGCTTTTGCGAAAGCAAGGTATTCTTCTTTATCGGTTTTATAGGCCGCTCGCCCGAGCTGTGTCAGAGAATAATATTTTCTCGGCGGCCCTCCGCTTTCCTCCTGCAAATAGGTATCTACCAAGCCGTCGCTTTTCAGTTTCCTTAAAATCGGATAAACCGTGCCGTCCGCAATGTCGATATGCTTTGACAGGTACTCCGAAATTTCGTACCCGTAACGGTCCTGCCGTTTCAGAAGCGAAAGCACACACAGTTCCAGCACGCCTTTTTTATATTGAGCATTCAAACATTTCCCCTCCTTGCCGCGACAGCGAAAAAAATACAGTCCGTTGTCTACTACTGAATTATATTCAATAGTTTCTCGTTTGTCAATAGGTTTTCTCGTTTTTTTAAAGCAGCCTACCGGAAAAGGAACCCATTTCACAAACAAGGCCTCCGGCCTTTCATATACCGTCGAGTCTCTGCGGCCCCCATAGAAACGCCGGAAAAAAACGATATAAAAAAAACGTTTTCCGCCAAACGGAAAACGTGCCTTTCTTTCTGAAAATAGATATGGTATGATCGGGAAAAGAACCGCCGCCGACGCGGCGGGAACATTCCTGAATCCATATAACAAAAATCACAAAGGAGAATGAGAATGCTTACCTATCAATTCGACACCCAGTTGCTGATCGAAGGCCATGACCTTTCCGAAGACGAGATTCACGATTACATCACCAAAAATATCGAGGGCGACTGCCTGCTCGCCGTCGGCGATGAGGATCTGATTAAAATTCATTTCCACACCAATACCCCGTGGAAGGTGCTGGAATACTGCGCCTCTTTGGGGGATATTTTCGATGTTGTGGTCGAAAACATGGAGCGGCAGGAGCACGGCCTGCAGGCATAAGGACCGCAGAAAAGGCGCTTGTGATTATGGTAATCCATCCGGGACAGACTGCACTCTGCGAGGATCTGATCGCCCTGTGGGATGAACTGCGGGCTCTGTATCGCCTACCTCGGCAGGAAAAACGAGATCAACCGCCAGGGATTCCGTCGAACGTACTGCGAGGGCTGTCTGCTCCGCGGCAAGGGCTGTCCGCATATGGCCGACCGGTGCGCGCGTCTCGGAAACGGCACGGTACGGTTCTGTTCGGAATGCCCGGATTTCCCTCCCATGTTTCCTAAGCAGAAGATACCTGAGTTATTCCGTTTGTACTGCGCGGATAAAGATTATACATTATTATATCACAACCTCTTTTTCAATACGAGAATAGTCCCCGTGAGAGCGCATAGAAACAGCGCCCCTGCTGAGAGCAGCAGCCCTGTTGAGGGCGCATCTTTCACAGTATATCCTTTTTCAGTAATATTGATTGTATCCGCATGGATATCCATGTCGCCGCCGTGCTCCGCACAAGCCCGGTGAAAGGTGCCAGTAAGGGAAACCGTATCGCCAACGACGCGGTATCTGCCAACATATTCAATCTTTTCTGCTTCGGCGGTCGGAATATATATACCAATCGCATTTGCACCGTCAGAAATGTTTATCCATGCGTAATCGCCACGATAGAGGATGTCTCCGACAACTTCTCCGCTGTAATACACGGTATTTCCGTTCAGTTCGGAAGCGTTTTCAATCAGTTCCGTGCTCGATACGCTCTGATTTTCGGCGTTCGCCGATATCGGCAGAATTAAAAAAAGTACGATAAGCAACGGAGCTGCTTTTATCAATTTCAATCGCATTTTCTGCCGACCTTTCTAACAACGTATGCCCCCAATGTCAACACCGACATGAATTCAAGCCGCCCAAGCCACATAATGATAATATAGGTAAGCTTCAGATAGGCCGGCATCGCCGCCGATGCCACCCCAATGGAGAGGCCAACATTTCCGGTCACTGATGCGCATTCAAAGGCGGCCATGCCGAACGGAAATCCCGCGAACATACCGACGAGAGTCCCGAAGGAAAAGGTAACCATATAAGCTGTTACGATCAGGAAAGCGCTTTTTATCATTGAATCAGTCAAGACGATATCTTTGATATGGTGGATTTTATGCTCACTTATCCGTGATTCCGGAAGCAGCATGTTCTTCACTTCCGCTTTGAAGGCATTAAAAATGATACCGGTGCGCATGGCCTTAAACCCGCCTGCCGTGGAACAGGCGCTTCCACCCAGCAGCATTGCGGCGATCATGGCGAAAAGCGCGATGTCTCCCCATTCATGGTAAAATTGCTTGGCGTATATGGTCATAAAACCCGTGGTGGTATGACCGGAAATAAGCTGGTAAAAGCCTTTGCGGAAGAGTGCTACGGCATTTGGATAGACGTTATTTTTCATTAGTCCGGCAGTAGTTAGTAGCGTCAGCAGCGTCAGCGTAACGGTAAACGTCATGGTCTCAATGTTGTGGCACAGTTCGTTGCGCTTCCCGGAAAGCACAGCATAGTGCAGAGCAAAATTGAATGAGCCTACAACAAAAAACACTACGGTGGAAAGCTCAATGAGCATGCTGTGATAGTATAAAATATTTTGACTCATCGGGGCAAAACCGCCGGTGCTCCATGCTGACATATAGATCCACATGCCGTGCAGGAAAGCCCTGTCAGGTGCTAAGCCTGCTGAAAGGGAAGCTATGGTCATGACCGCTGTCCCGACCGCAAGGTAGATAAGACTGATGAACCAGATTTGTCTTGATGTACTGACAGCGTTGGGAAAAAGTTTTTCATCCTTTGCTTCACCGACGTACATTTTGTAAGCGTCACTCTGGTCCTTGGTAAGAAAAGTTAAAGCCAGTACCACCATGCCCTGTCCTCCGACAAAGGTAAGCAAGTGCCTCCACATGTTTATCCCATTGGACAGATGATCCATATCCTGTATCAGACAGAGCCCGGTAGTGGTAAGACCGCTCATCACATCAAAACAGCAATCCAGATATGATAAATAATTTCCGGACAGATAATATGGCAGCGCGCACAGCAGTGTGCCCAATAACCATGCACCGGATGCCACCACCGTACCTTCGCCAAAGCTTAGTTTAACGCTTTTATACCGGTATCCTCCAAATATCATCCCGATCCCGATAAGTACGGTTATGGATGCCGTCACCAAAAATACCGCAAAAATCTTCCATTCTGAATAAAACGTGGAAATCAAGGCCGGCAAAAGTTGTAATGCTCCCAGAGCCATTATGATAAAACCTATGTAATAACATATCGGGTATAATTTATTAATTGGTTTTTCTATTGTCATGGTGTTTTTACGCTCTCCATATAAAAATTGCCATAAGCAAACCTATGGTCATCGTACCCACCGCAAAAAGCATTTCCGAAAGGAGTCCTGCAGCAATTGATATGATTCGTTTCATTTGAGGCACTTCCTTCAACTGCTTACGCGCTGGCCGAATGTGTTGACAATATCCGCCTCGTCGCCCCATATAACAATCATGTCGTCTGCTTTCAGGCAGGTTGCGCCGTTCGGTATGATTGCCTGATCCCCGCGCAAAACGGCAATGAGTATAAGCCCTTTTGGAAGCCCCAGGTCTTTCAGACATTTATGTTCAAAAGCCGAGCCCTGCTCAACGGTGATCTCACGCAGCCGCACATTGTATGATCTATCCTTAAGCAGCTTGTTGACATCCGTCCAGTCGAGTTCCTGATTAATGATTCCGGCAATGCGTTCTGTGCTGCTGATAACGGAATCTACTCCCAGTTTTTCAAACGCCCTGATATTTTTCGGATTTTTAACTCTGGAGATTGTTTGCTTTACCCCAAAATAATTCTTGGCTAACTGACACGCGGCCAAGTTGTCCTGATCATGTCCGGTCACGGCAACAAGAACGTCGGCATTGAATATTCCCGCTTCTCGCAGGCATTCTATATCTGTACCGTCGCCGCAAATTACCTCAATGCGCTTCGAGCCCAAATCTGAAGTGACTTGCTCACACCGGGAACGATCTTCTTCGACTATCACAATATGGTGTTTTTCCGCAGACAGCGATTTTGTCAGATAATATCCGACATTTCCGCCTCCTATGATCATAATCCTCATTTTTTCGTTTCTCCTTTTTTCAGCGCCGTGAAGAAAGATTCCACTGTCAGCGTGGTGGAACAAACAGTACGAAGTTCCATAGCGGCCAACGCACGCTGCTTTTCCGGATCGTCCGTCTGCATGATCACAAATGGAACATGATAGAGTTGCTGTGCAATCTGAGCGATCATTATATTTGTGTTGTCGTCGGCTGTAACTGCCGCCAGCGCATCCGCTTTCTCAATACCGGCTTCTTTAAGGACATCTTCGTCGATTGGTATCCCAATTATCGTCATACAGTTTGAGCCGTTGCCAAGCCGTGAAAAGTTATTTCTATCCCGGTCAATTACAACGACGTCATGCCCTTCTTCAGAGAGCTTATTTACAAGACTTGCCCCAACCTTGCTGCATCCGGCTATGATTATGTACATCAGGCCTTGCCACCCTTCTGCTCTTTTTCTATATGAGATTCACAGCCGCTTGTAAAATAAGCGCATGGATGTTGCATGGTAAAGCTTCCGAAGCACTCCAGATTCCATGATGACGGCCTGTATGTAGGATCAAGCGCGTATGCCGCGCGAAAATGCTTTACGTCATCAACATGAGAATCTTCGTTTTTCAGCGAAAGGCCCATCAGGTTATGAGGAACCGCATCATGCGGATGTTTAAACATGGCGGTGCAAATTAAGGCTTTGCACTCCTTAAATTTTCTTTCATCTATTAATTCTTTAGTCTGCTCTATTGTGGACATAAGGTTCTCTTTCATGGGAACCCCCCTCAATTTTTATAATCATATATTAATGCTCATAATGTCAGAGTGTCGTTTGAAAATGCGCGGCGATGTTAGAATTTCGTTAGGGTGACAACGCATAGAATCATCACTCTATGGCGGTATAACAGCAAATCGACTTGCAAAAAAGCGCGCAAAGATTAACTGTGAACCTTACATAACATATAGAAAAAACCAGCCATGCTTGAGCTAAAGAACTGCTGATTAACAGCCCCGCTTTTAAGCACATGGCATATTGTGGCGTTGAATTGTTCCCAAACGTCAAAAATGATGGCGGTTGTGAGGCCTTCAGCTCTCATTTTCTCTGGTTCCCCAATAAAGCTCTTACATGACTGGTTTTTTTCGTTTCGCCCGCCTGAAGACGTTACTCAAAACTTACTTGTTTCGCAAATCCCTAAGTGAAGCCCCCGTATCGCTGCGCCCTTTTTATATGGAAGCGGCCGTGCTCAGAAATGAAACACGCTTCCCCAGTCAAAATCCCCGGATTTTTCATAACATTTCGGCCAATCCGCGCACCATTCGGGGACGGAAGGAGCCTCCACCCGGTCAAGGCTCGGCGTGTAGGGCTTGATATCCAGAACCGGAGTGCCGTCGAACGCATCGATATAGGCAAGGCCGACGACTGCGTTCTGGTGATCAACATAGGTCACCTGCGCACAGGAGAGCGCAATCGGGTTTGGCCTCTCCGGAGAGCGCATCGCAAACGCTCCCATGACTTTCGGTGCATTTTTATAGGGGGAATCCTCGGTCAGGCGGCTTCTGGAACACTCGTTGTCACATTTGGAGAACCACCACAGAATATTGAGGTGGCTGAACCCTTCGATCCCCTCAAGTGCAGGGGCATATTGTTTCTCCAGCTCGAGGCGCATCCCGGTTTCGTCGGCCCGGATGACGCCAATTTGTTTTACATAAAATTCTTCCATAAAGATCTCCCTTTTCAGTTTTATTTCCGGCGCCGTTACCTTCAGTTTATCAGGAGTTTCCGATACTTCAACCCATTTTTTTTACTTTGGTAGTACCATACCGTGTCTGGCCAAAAAAGCGCTTGGGCACGCTCTTTTGATATCGCCCTGATTTTTTTAAAAGCGCAATTTCGTGCTAAAGGTTTAGCTTTCTTTTCTGACGAAATGCTGTTTCAGAACACTTATGCCGGAATAGATTCCGATGAGCACGATAAATATCTCCAGGCGTCCGAGCAGCATCCCCAGCATTTCCACAATCAGCGTCCCCGCGCCGGTCGCCGGGTTTGTCAGGCCGATGGAAAGCCCCACCGTACCGAGGGCGGAAGCGAATTCAAACATGCCCTCCATCAGACCGCAGTTGGCAGTCACCGTTGTGAGCAGCGACCCGGTAATATACAGCCCCATATAGCAAACGACAAAGCCTGTGGTATCGGAAGCGAGGGATTGGTCGATGGGTGTTTTCCCCTGCGCTTTCATATAATAAGGCGCCTCAATATTGTGGGAAGGTAAAAGCCGTTTGCGGATATTCGATCCGGCCAGCCGCAGCATCAGGTAGACGCGGGATATTTTGATACCGCCCGCCGTCGAACCTACGCCGCCGCCGATCAGCATCATCAAAATAAGGATGCCGACCGCAAGGGGCGGCCATGTCGTATAGCTCATACTGGAATACCCCGTGGTGGACAGCGCCGACGAAACGTCAAACAAGGCCCGGCGAAACCCTTCCGCCATTCCCATGTTTAAGCCCGTCATAAGCGAAACGGCGGTAATCGGAACGAAAACCAGAAGCAGCAGGAACATGAATTTAACCTCGCTGACCCGAAAAGCCTGTTTCCATTTTCCCGTTACCATAAGCTGAAGGACTGCAAAATTCGTCGTTCCGATCAGCATTAAAACAATTGTAACGGCTTCAATGGGAAAGCTGTCATATTCCCCGATACTGTTCAGCCTTGTTGAAAAGCCACCGGTAGACAGCGAACACATGGCATGGCATATTCCTTCAAATAAATTCATCCCGGCAATCACATAAGCCGCCGTACCCACAATCAGAAAGCCATTATACATTAGGAAAATCGTCTGCGCCGTCTTTTTAAGGTTTGGCATGAGCTTATCGGGATGCCCCTCGGCGTTAAACAGGTTCATGGACTGCTTCCCCGAGACGAGCGTCACCATCATCATCACAAAACCAAGGCCGCCGCAGAACTGCATAAAGCTTCTGTGGAACAAAAAAATATGCGGCGTCACAGTCACATCCATGACGGAAAGCCCCGTGGTCGTCCATCCGCTGACCGCCTCAAACAGCGCCTGAATGAATGTGAGCTGCCCGCCGAGAACAAAGGGGATGGCCCCAACCAAGACGCCCCATCCCCACGCGAAAAGCACCGTCAGGCTGCTGCGCTGCATGGAGGACTGCCACTCAAAACTTCCGTCGCCGTCGCGTGTCCCTACGAGGCAGATAAGCGCGCCCAGAAGAACGGAACCGAGCGAGGGAATCGCAAAGGGCAGCGTATAAACGGCATCGCCGGGATAGAACGGCAGAATCATCAGCGGTATGCCCACAAGCACACCAACCAGCAGCATAAGCTTTCCGCAGCTTGAGCAATCAGAAAACCTGCGTTTCATTGCTATCACCGTCCCGTCAATTCCTTGACCGCGGCGATCTCTTTCCCGTCGCCGGAGATCAGCACCAGCATATCGCCGGCCAGGATCCTTGTATCGCCGCGCGGGATCATCGTCGTATCGCCGCGCAGAATGCAGCCGATGATGACCTCTTTGGGCAGATTGATTTCCCACAGCTTTTTCCCTACAACGGGTGCGCTGCCGGAAACAGGCACCTCCGCAATTTGGACGCGTCCTTCTCCGATGGGGATAATATTTGCCATTTCGTCCAAAAACGCCTGTTGCTCAATGATGCTCGTTACGGCAGAAATGGCACATACCACGCTGTCGATACCCATTTTATAAAAGAAATCCGTCTTTTTTGGGTCGGATACCAAAGCGACGGTCTTTTTTATATGGAAGCGTTTTTTGCACAGCTCACAAATCACCAGATTATCCTCGTCCTTCGGCGTCAGGGCAATGGCAATATCCATGTTTTCGGCGTTCGCATCTTCCAATATAAAAGGCTTTGTGCCGTCCCCGTTGATGACGGTCAGTTTTTCAATTTCGGCCAGTTTCAGGCAATCCTCGTATGTATCGTTGACGGCGGTCACCTGATAGCCACGTTTTATCAGCGACAGAGCAAGGGATTTTTCCTTGTTCCTGCCGCCTACAAGCAGCACATTTTTTTCCATTCTTTTTTCTCCTCAGGCGGAAACCTTTCCCGCCGTTTCTGCCGCGCCGCTCATCCGGGATAAAATTTTATCTATCTCTTTCTCGGACAAAACAGCGGGGCAAATGGTATCAATGCCGAACTCCTGGTAGATGCATTCGCGCTCGGGGTCATACAGGCGGGCAATGACCTGCTCCACCCTGAACATCTCCCGCGCAACCTGCGCGATCATGACGTTGACGTTATCGTTGTTTGTGACGACGACAACAACGCCCGCTTTATCCATCCGCGCCTCCTGCAAAACGTCAAGATCCGTGCCGTCGCCGGCCATGGTAAGCCCGCCGAAAGACGGCGACAGTTTGCGGAAAGCATCTTTATCCTTATCTATAATCAAAACATTGCCGCCTTTGTCGGACAGCGTGTTCGCAAGATCGGCGCCCAATCTGCTGCAGCCGATAATGATTGTGTAATCATCTGTTTTTTTTGCTGTAAAAAATCCCATATTCATACCCCCCTGATTATATGGCCAATGCCGCGTATGTCATACTCAATGATGGATTCGCCCGGCTTTTCCTCTGGGCAGTCGCTTTCATCAAAAGCGTATTTTCCATGAGAAAAGAACGTCCCAAAGCTTTCAAGATTCCGCCTCGCCGGCAAATAGGTGGGGTCAAGCGCCCATGCGGCACGAAAATGCTTCATTGCCGTAAGGTGGTCGCCCTCCTTTTCAAGCAGCACCCCGATCAGATTGTGCGGCTCCGGCGCATGGGGATATTTTCTCATCGCATCAAGGATCAAGGCCTCGCATTTTTGATATTCCCCCGCGCGCGTGCACTCTCTGACGACGGCGCAAAGCGCATTCAGCTCCTTCTTGCTTTCGGGCGGTTCCTGTGTTCCCATATTTTAAAGCCTCCTTGTTTTCCGCTGCTTAACACCATCCGGTCATAAGACCGAGCGGCAACTCGATCAGACAGACCGCCGCAGCGACCGCCAAAAGCGTCAGCAGCGGAATTCCAACAAAAATTAGGAATGTCGCGGCAAACGGATGCCGAAAAGCAAATCTTTTCATACATAGTCTTATTTTGGATTTTTGTTCATCAAGACGAGCCGCATCTATCGTTTTCATAAAGCGAAGCCTCCTTTGAAACCCTTTGGCCTTTTCGCTCTACTATCTTAGCGTGTATTTCGTGACCTCGGTGTGAGAGGCCGCGGCTTCCTGTGAGAAAGCTGTGAGAAATAAAAAATGCCGCTCCGGGAATTTCCCGAAGCGGTCGTACGGTCGTCTTATCCTTCCGTCTATTCATCCACAAGCCGGTATCCAACGCCGATCTCCGTCAAGATATAACGCGGCTTTGCCGGATTTTGCTCAATTTTACGCCGCAGCCCGGCCATCAGCGCCCGCAGCGCCTGTGTATCCGTGCCGTATTCCACGCCGTAAATTTCTTTAAGAATATACTGCGTCGTCAGCACCTTGCCCACATTCTTAAAAAACAGGGCCAACAGGTTGTATTCCAGCGGCGTAACGTGAAGCTCGGTATTATCGAGATAGACCAGGTGCTTTTCAAGGTCGATCGTCAGCCCGCCGACCGAAAGGGTTGCCTGCGCCCGATTTCCTTCCTCTTTATACAGGTGCCGAAGCGCCACGCGGATACGCGCCATCAGCTCGGTGGCGGAAAACGGTTTGGTCAGGTAATCATCGGCGCCGCTGTCCAGCGCCGCCGCCTTTTCTTTATCCTGGTCGCGGGCGGAAACAACAATCACCGGCATATCGGACCATTCGCGCACCTTTTTGATCACCTCCATGCCGTCAAAATCGGGCAAGCCGAGATCCAGCAGCATCAGGTCGATCTGCTGTGAAACGAGCAGCGAAAGCGCGCTCTGTGCGGTGCTCGCCGTCATATAGGGAAACCCCTCCTGCTTCAGGGCATAGCAGATAAAATTCCGTATCTGGGTATCATCTTCGACAACAAGGATGGCTTCGTTTCTGTTCGGCATACTTACATGACCTCCATCGGCAGGGTAAATATAAATTCCGCGCCCGGGCCGTCGCTCCTATTATTCGCCGTTATGGTTCCGCCGTGCGCCGCTATGATGGATTCACAGATCGCAAGCCCCAAACCGACGCCGCGATGCGCATCCGGCTCCCTTCCGCGGGTGGTATAAAACATCTGAAAGATATGAGGCAGATCCGCTTCGGCAATCCCCATCCCGCGGTCGGCCACGGAAAAGACGGCAAGGCGTTTCTCCGTATCCTTATTTACGGTAATACAGATTTCTTTATCCGGCGGCGTATGCTTTACGGCGTTATCCAAAAGATTGATGAGCACCTGCCCGATCAGCTTGGCATCCATCGGGATGAGCATCACATCATCCGGAATATGGACCGTGATCTCATGCTCCGGCGCCCTTTTGCCGATTGTCATTACCGAAAAGCCGATCACCTCTTCGGCCGCTTCCATCTGCTTATTCAGAATCAGCTTGCCGTCCCGCAGGCGGGTCAGGCTCAGGATGTTTTCCACAAGGGAATGAAGCCAGTCGGCGTCTTTGTAAATGCCCTCTGCCAGAGCATGCCGCTCGTCCTTCTTATCCGTCATGTCCATGAGTATTTCGCTCGTCCCCATGATACCGGACAGCGGGGTTCGGAGATCGTGGGAAATTGCGCGGAGCAGATTGCCGCGATAACGTTCCTGCGCCGTTTCCTCTCTCGATTTGATCCGTTCCTGCACACTGTGGAACCTGTCCATCGCCAACGCCGTGCTCTCTATCATGGAGCGCAGCAGGCGCATCTGCGCCTCGTTCATTTGTTCGGCAGTATCTCTGGGAATTCGCAGGACGCCGAGAATGGCATCCCTGCCGTAAATCGGCCAGTCGTAAAATTCCATCCCCGCATCATAAGCGGTTCGCAGGTTTTCGATCCGGTGCCTGACCGCCGTGCCGTCTTCCACACTGCGGCGTATCTGCTCGTCGGCGCTTCTCTGTTGGATAAAGCTCTGTTCCGGCTGCCCGCTTTCGTCAAAACACAGGCACGCGGCGCGGCAGTTCATGATATCGCTGATGGTTTCGACGGCAATGCGCGCAATATCGGCGATATCCGCCGCATCGGTCAAATGGTTTGTCAGCCGGTAAAGCGCGCTGGCCTCGGCCTCTTTTTCCTGCGCCTCCAGCACGTTTTGTTTGACCTTTGTGGTCAGGGCGCTTGTGATAACCGCCGTAAGCGCCATGATGGCAAAGGTAATAAAATAAGTCGGGTCACTGACCGAAAGGGTGTAATACGGCTTCGTAAAGAAGTAATTAAACGCACAGGTGGCAACCGCTGTGGCCGCGATCCCGTAAAGATATCCTTTTGTGAATCGTGCGGTAAGCACAATGAATAAAATATAAACTATGACGATATTTGTTTCCGGGAAATTCAAAAAACGAAACAGCCAGCCGATTGCCGTTGCCGCAGTGATACACAAAAATGCGATCCATCCGCAGCGGACCGACCCTGCCTCCTCACTTCTTTGCTTTTTCGCCATAGCGTTCCCTTCCTTATATTGCATACGACCGCCTGTTGTTTTTTCGCCGGGTAACACGAGAATTTATTCCCTCTGCACCGCTTATGGATGCGCCGCTCCGAAATTTTCTGTTTTTATATGAATATAGAAATATTATACTACGGTAAAACAGATCCTGACAGATATTTCCCAAAAACTATTTTTACATTTTGCCCTTGCCCCGCCAATTATATCTTTTTGGAGTATTTTCCTCGCCCTTAATCGCTTTGTATGGAAAAAATCACAGGCATCCCCTTCGGGACGCCTGTGATTCAGGAGTTTCTCTGTCTTTACTGAGCCTGCGTGTGGTGGGCCGTATCCGCGAAAAGCAAGGCGGCCTTTGCCGGGTTTTCAAACGGATCCGAGCCGCAGCTCTTCTCCGTTATCTTTGATCTTGCCGGGCCTTACGGCAGAAATGTGGCCTGAATTCTGGTCGGCGGCGCGCTTGCCGCTTCCTCGCTGCTCGCTGCCGCTTTCTTTGCTCCGGCGCCCGCCGCATCCTGCGGGGCGATCCCGGTGATATGCGTCAGCGGAATAAAGGAGGGGTCGTTGCCGAACTCGTCGGCCTGCACGATCAGTCCGTATTTGTTGAGATAGATCGGTCCGGTGCTGCGGACGTTGGAGCCGATGTTGAACAGCACTTCTCCGGATAATGTGGCTACATATTCGTAAATCGCCGTGACGATGTTCGTATCGCAGCCCGGCGGAAAGCTCGGCTTCGGGAGATAAGTGATGGCGGGGTTATAGACTGCCGTCCCGGTTTCAAACTGCAGGGCCGCTATGGCGCTGAGCGGAAAAGCTACTTCTCCGCCGTCGCCGAGAATAAATAGCCCGCCATAGGTTCCTTCCGACGATTGATAAACCGCCTGCGGAACTCCGGAAATCCACCACGGGCTGATTCCCGGTAGGAAAACATATAAAGTCAGCCCCGGATACAGCTCAATCAGCTGCTCCAGCAAATGCGCGAGCTGCGCGTAGACAAAACACGCGGCCGTGCTGTTAAGACTTCCCGGCAGACCGCGGGCGCCCGGAGGCCCGGGAGGTCCCGCAGGGCCGCGGGGGCAGGGAGGAAAAGGCGGGAAAGGGACTCCTGCGGAAGCGTCAGCCGTTCCTGCAGGGCCGGATGCGTAAAATGTGTTGGCCATTGGATTCCCTCCATGATACAATACAGCGCGGATGCACTGCTGTTCCATCATATGCAGCCCGGTGGCAACCGGTATACTTTCGGGGCGGCGGGCTTTCCTTTTTGTCGGCCGCTCTATACAGATATGAAATACCGCCGTCCCCGCAACCGGGGGCGGCGGTATTTTGCTGCGGTGGTTCTTGCCTGCTTGAAGGGCCGTGTCTCCGGGAAGCCGCCGGGCCGCTCTCAGAATCCGTTTTCAGCAGCAGTCGCAGGCGCTGTCTTCGCAGACGTACTCCGGCGTGCCGACGATCTCGATATCCTGGTCGATTCCGAGTTTGTCGATGATATCCTCAAAGAGCGAGAAATCAACGATTGTCGTCCAGATCGTGGCGGAGGTTTCCGGATCGGTGGTGACCAGGTATTGGTCGAGCACATCCACATCATAGGCCAGATTCCTCAGGATGATATAGGACTGAAGGGTCGGGTCGTTCAGCTCACATCTTCTCAGAACCTGACTGAAGTTGGACAGAGGAATGCTGACCATATATTCAAAGTAGGTATACGCATTCAGTGTCGCGGGCTTGATGACCAGCTGCTCATAGGGAGGCAGAACGTTCTGATGCTGGACAACAGGCGTACCGGTCGGGTCAATGACGGTGGGATCCACAAACGCTTTCGTGGTAAGGCCGTACTGCTCCATCGCCGAAAGGTTTTGAGGCAGGGTCATCACATCGAAAGTATTATCCTCGTATTCCACAATCAGCACCAGTTCAAAGTTAATGACCACCCTGGATTTCTGCGTGCAGAGAATGGTATTGCCCGGATCCCCGTCAAGGATTCTTTTGCAGAGTTTTACGCACTTTACCGGAGATCCATAGTTTGTGTTGGGAACCGTAGTGGTTTCCGTCGCGCCATGGTTGATGATATAGAGGGTCAGGGGAGCTTTTGTGCCCAAAGGTCCCGGAGGGGCCGGAGGGGCGGCGTAATTTTCCTGAAACACTTCCTGAACCTGAAGCAGCTCAGCTTTCGCCAGAACCCTTCTTGCGAAGATGTCAAGCGTTTCTTGGGTTACGGTATCGCTCATAAAGTTTTCACTCCTAAATATAACTTGGAAAAGGAAATGATAGAATCTACCATTTTCTATCGTATCATATGTAATCCCGAAATCGAATGTTCATGAGTGCGCAGATTCCGCCGGAACGCCCGGAAAACCCCCGGCATCCGGCAAAACCACGCCCGGCAAGCAAAATGGGTCCAAAATTGCCGCCCCACTGGTCATTTTTTCCCCGATCGGAAAATATTCTTTTTCTCCGTTGCCTTTTCCATAAGCTGAAGCAAAGTATCGATTTTTTCGCTTTGTCTGAGAATCCGGTGATTCAGGGCGTCGATGTCCGCGCCGATCCGGGAGAGTATCGTCAGGAGCTCGCTTTGCTCCGACATTCCGGCTCCCGCGGCCGAAACGGCTTCATTCCCGGCGGCCGCCGGAGACTCCGCGGCGGCTGGGGCGAGCCGTTTTCCGGAGTCTCCGTTTTCCGTCCCGGGTTTTACGGCGCATGAGCACGAGGCGGTCGGTTTTTTTTCGATTTCGGCGGCCGCCGGAGATTCTGTGGCGGCTGGAATCAGCCGTTTTCCGGCATCCCCGTCCTCCGTTTCAAGCTTTACGGCGCATGAGCACGAGGCAGCCGGTTTCTTTCCGATTTCGGCGACCGCAAAAAGTTCCGCGGCGGTCAGAGTAGGCCGCTTCCCGGCACCCCCGCCCTCCGTTTCAGGCTTTACGGTGCATGAGCACGAGGCGGCCGGTTTCTTTCCGATTTCGGCGACCGCCAAAAGTTCCGCGGCGGTTAGAGTAGGCCGTTTCCCGGCACCCCCGTCCTCCGTCTCAGGCTTTACGGCACATGAGCATGAGGCGGCCGGTTTCTTTCCGATTTCGGCGACCGCCTGAAACTCCGCACCGGTCGGGTCGGCCTGTTTTTTTCCTTTTTCGATACTATTTCCCGATTCCGTGACGGAACCGACGACATTCAGATCGCCTTCCTTGGCCAAAGGCTTCCATCCGCTTTTATAATTCGAATTTTCGTGGAATTTTCCCAATCCCATCACCTTCCCGGAAGAAATCAGCAAAATGCCGTCTTTTACCAGCATTGTATTCCGGAAGAAACAAATGGTTGCAAACATTTTTTCCGGACATTCGGCTTTTCCGCGCAAAAAAGCGAAAAGAATCGGGCGGTGCATCTACTTTGCACTGCCCGATTTATAAAAACGTTATTTTATCGGTGCCCACCGAACGGTTTCCGTTTCCATGTCCGGCTCAGGAAAAAACGCACTATTTCCCGTTTTTCCCCTTTTCCGACTGTTTATCGGAGGCGGATCCCGTCTCCTCCTCATCGGTTTCTTCGTCTTCCTCCTCATCCTCTTCCTCCTCATCGGAAGAGGAGCCGTTCCCCTTGTTCTCTTTTTCTTTCTCCTGATCCTTGGCCTGTTTGGATTCGGCTTTGGAGTTCTGTTTTTCATCCTTCTGCTGCGCGGCCGAATTCTGATTCTCATTCTGCGCCTCGCTGCTCTCGGATTCCTGATTCTTATTCTTTTCCTTTTCTTTTTCTTTTTCTTCTTTGGAAGCGGAATCCTCGCTCTCACTCTCTTCGCTGGTCTCGCTTTCCTCCTGCTCGGAAGTTTCTTCCTCTTCCTGCTCCTCGTCGTGCGTTCCTTCCATCGAGCCGATATATTCTCCGAACTGATGGAAGTCGCTGCCGGAAGCTTCGAGCAACTCGTTCCCCCTAGCAAAGATATTCCTCACCTTGGCATCTTTATATTCCTCCACGGTGATGCTCGGATCAAGGGTCTGAAGAAGCTGGATCAGCTTAAGTTTTCCGGGGGAGATTCCCAATTCCCTTGCCTCTTCCCGAAGTGCCAGATCCGAGCAGCCCGTATAAATCACCGCGGGCGTCTCGGCTTCATCCAAAGCCTCCTGAGCTCCCTCCTCGCTGCTTTCCTGCAGCTCGGCGGCGGTCTCGTCGTTCTCCGATTCCGCGGTCAGCGCGATCACGGAAGCGCCATCCTCATCAAGGAAGCCTTCCTCCGCGGCGCCCTGAACGAGGGCGGCAACGGTATCCTTCACCGACAGATTAAAGAACTTGTTCTTACCGAGCACTTTGAGTCCATCCTCGTTGTAAGCATGCACGCTCACGACCCGGCCGAATGCGTTAACGCCGATCTCAACGCTGGGGTTGATATCCATGCATACATAATTGACCGGCGTGCGGTAATAGGCATAACCGACAACGGTCAGCGCCATGCAGGCTGCCGCCGCACAGACTCCCGCCCAAAATCTTTTTGCCACTGGCTTTCTCTTTCTGGCTTTGATCCCGGAGCCGGAAATTTCCTGCCGGCCGGCCGCATCCGGGAGCCTTTCACGGACAAAAGTCTCTGTTTCCCTTTTTAGTACGTCTTCCGCTTTCACATGATCCATATATACCGTAAAAGTGTTTACCAATCCTGATCCCCCACTTTCTTTTTTAATTCCGCCTTCGCGCGGCGGAGCACGGAATAAACCGTATTCGGATTTTTCTGCATGACCGCGGCGATTTCCGGAATCGTTCGGTTTTCGTAATAATGCAAGTAAATAACTTCTTTTTGGTCGGGGGGCAATCCGAGAACCGCTTTTATCAGTTCATGCTGCTCCGGGCTTTCATAAGGGATCTCCATCTCCTCGATGCTGGTCACCTTTTTGTGCCAAAAGCTTTTGCACAGATCCTTGCACTTGTTGAACGTAACCTGGCACAGCCATGCCTTTTGATGCTCGCTGTTCTCGAAGGAACCGTAATTCAAAAAGAACTTCAGGAACACCTCCTGAAATACGTCCTCCACATCCGCACAGTTTCTGAGATAAAGGAAGCAGATGCGGCGGACCATATCCGCATGTTTTTCAATTGCCGCTGAGATGTAATCGTCGGTACCAAACGACTGACTCAAGCGCATTCCTCCTTCCTGCACTAAATACGATTGAAACGGATAAATCCGTTTCATTGTTATTATTATTTTTATCTTATCATAAAGAATTTC
>CAZLMO010000014.1:0-3799 GCA_964560915.1 uncultured Oscillospiraceae bacterium | reverse complement strand
GCTGAGATTGTATCGTCGGTACCTGACGTCTGACTCAATCGGATTCCCTCCTTTCCATCCTAAATACGATTGTAAACGCGCAATCCGTTTCCGGATTTTAAAAAAATTTCTGTATCCGGACAAAGCGGCCGGATACAGAAAGGAGTGATGGGCACGGGAAACGGCCGGAAGGCCTTCTTTTCCGGTCCGGCATGACATGAAAATCAGGATGGGATATGGCTTGTTTTGCGGAAACCGGAATCGGGGTGGGAAACCCCGGTGACATCGCCGCGGAACGAAACGGGAACCGGATGGTTTTACGGAAACTGAAACCGGAACTCGGCGCCCTCATTCGGGCGGCTTATAGCGGATACCCGGATGCCGTGCCGGTCGGCGATCTGTTTTGCGATGGCGAGACCGAGACCCGAACCGCTTCTGTTTTCCTCCGACTCCATTTTATAAAACCGGTCGAAGATATGCGGCAGATCCTCCTCGGCGATTCCTTTTCCATGGTCGCGAATAGAGACGGTTTTGCCCTCCAGCAAAACCAGGATCTCCCCGCCCGAAGGTGAAAACTTGACGGCGTTGTCCAGAATGATCAGGAACATCTGACGCAGGCGGCCGTAATCCCCGGTCACCGCCAGGGATGCCGCATCAAATTCCTGCCGGATCCGAATCTCCTTCTTCTGCGCGAGCTGCCCGGCGCTCCGCACGGCGTCGCTTAAAATATTGCAGAGATTGAGCTCCTCTTTTTCCATTTTAAAATCGGTATTCTGGAGCTTGGAGAGATCCAGAAGATCGCTGATCAGCCTCTGAAGATAGAGGCTTTCGTTCAGCATCTGCCGGTGGTAGCGTTCTACCTGCTCCGGTTCCGTCACCACACCATCGCACAGCGCCTCCAGCGAGCCGCGGATGACCGTGACCGGTGTCTTGAGCTCGTGGGAAATATTAGCCACAAAGTCCCGGCGGAGCTTATCCAGTTTTTCGCTCTCCTGCCGTGCGGCAAGAAGCTTCCCGCTCAGAATATCAATGGCGCCCGCAAGCTCGCCAATCTCGTCTTTGAGCTGCACGCCGGTTTTTGCGGTGTAGTCGCCTTCCGCAAGCCGAAGCGCCGAGTTCTTCATTTTATTTAAAGGGTTGGTAAAGGTAAGCGCAAGAAAAACGGAGAGGATCACGGAGAGAACGAGCGCGGCTACGGCGCTGAGCGCAAGAATCCGGACGCCCTGCATGGCCGCGTCGTCGATTCCCTCCACCGGGGAATGGAGCAGCACGGCGCCCACAACCTCGCCGTCCACTTCGATCGGTGTTCCCACCGTCAGCGTCGGCGCCTCCAGAAGGCCGCTGAACCCTTCGCTGAATGTGGTCTTTCCCTCAAATACTTCTTTGACAACCCGATCGGCATCCTCCGGCAGGTCGGTATAATTATAGCTTTCCCCCGACATCCGGTTTTCCATGATCAGGTTGAGATCCTCGTCCACAATCCAGACGTCGCTCATCGCAATATCGTCGATAAACCGCAGATATACCCGGTAGCCGCCCGCTCCGCTTCCAGCGGCTCCGGCCCCGGAGGTTTCATTCCCCGCCTGCCCGTTTCCGGACGGCCCTTTGCCGGCCGATCCGCCCGCGGCTTCACTTCCTGTATCCGTGCCCTCGCCGCTCATCAGGTTCGACAGAACGGCCGCGATTGAGACGGCGCGCGTCTCCAGATCATTTTTATGATCCTCGACCGTCTGTGCCCGGAACAGCGTGATAAATAAAGCTCCGCTCACGGCGGCAAACAGCAGCAGGGCGGCGGCAAAATAGAGCATCAGCTTACGCGCGATTCTACTCATCGATTTTTTCCTCAAATTTGTAGCCGACCCCCCAGATCGTCCCGATTTCCCACTTCGCGTGCGGATATGCGTCGAGCTTGGCGCGCAGGCGCTTGATGTGCGAATCCACGGTACGGGTATCCCCGAAATAGTCGTAGCCCCAGAGGCTGTTGAGCAAGTTTTCGCGGGAGAAAACTTTATTCCTGTTTGTAGCGAGCGTCCAGAGGATCTCCGTCTCCTTTTTGGTAAGCGGAACCCTTTTTCCGCCGACCGTGACGACGTATTCGTCCAAATCGACCGTCAGATCGGAAAACGAAAGGACCTGCTTTTTCAGCGGATCCTCCCGACCGATCCGCCGCAGCACGGCCCGAATCCGTGCCATCACCTCGCCGGAGGAAAACGGCTTGACGATATAGTCGTCCGCGCCGATGTCGAGCCCCATGATCTTCTCAAAATCCTCTCCCCGCGCCGTGATCATGATCACCGGTGTATCGGATTTTTTGCGGATCTCCCGGCAGACTTCGAAGCCATCCGTCTTCGGCATCATGACATCCAGCAAAACCACGTCCGGATGAATTTTATCAAACAGTTCAAGGGCTTCCTGCCCGTCGAATGCCACATAGGGCGTATGCCCTTCTTTTTTTGCGTATTCCTCAAGAATGGATGTGATCTGGCGGTTGTCGTCGGCGATCAGCACGGTCGGCATGGAAATCTCCCCTCTTCCGTCTTTTGTAATTTGATTATATCACATTACAAAAGAAATACGTGGCAAAAGTATGTCTTTTCCCGCACAAATGCCACAAAAGCGGCTCCCGGAAAACATACTTTTACCGTTTTCCGCCGGTAAACTAAAAGCAACGAAAGGGGGTTTTTCCATGCGAAGGATAAGAGATAACCGGCGGGCCGGCTTTCACGCAAAGGCCCGGTGAGCACGTTCGAAAGGATAACCGCGAAAACGGACGGTGCTTTCGGCCGTATCCGAGCTAATAAAACCCGGTGAAGGAAGACAGGCGGGCAGTATCCCGGCAGGGCGGCCCCGGAGCTTATCCGGTTCCCGCAAAAACAGACGTCAGGAAAACGAAAGACAAAAGACACACTTTTGACAAACCCAAACGATAAACTGAAGCCACAAACCATTCAGAGAAAGGATGTACACTTATGAAAAACTTTAAAAAATTAACGGTAGTTGGAGCAGTCGTGCTCGCTCTCAGCTTGACTTCCATAACCGCCTTTGCCGCCGTGGAGAGCCCGGCGGAAATCGTCGCCGGGCTGACCGGCCAATCTGTGGGAAGCGTGGTCGCAGAAAAAACGGAATCCGGTAAATCCTATGGCACCCTCGCCGCCGACGCCGGCAAGCTGGAAGAATTCCATGCACAGGTCCTCGAGCTGAAAAAGACCCGCCTGGAGGAAAGAGTGGAAACCGGAGCCATAACGGAAGAGCGCGCGGAGGCGATCCTCACCGCTATGGAGACGCATCAGGCCGGCTGTAACGGAACCGGAGACGGCAACATGTATGCCGGCGAAAACGGCTCCGGCAGCGGCAACGCATATGGCGGCTCCAACGGCAACGGTGTCTGTGACGGAACCGGAGACGGCGTCTGCGACGGCACCGGGCTCGGCAACGGGGCCTCCAACGGCAACGGTGTCTGTGACGGAATCGGAGACGGCGTCTGCGACGGTACCGGGCTCGGCAACGGGGCCTCCAACGGCAACGGTGTCTGCGACGGAACCGGAGACGGCGTCTGCGACGGTACCGGGCTCGGCAACGGGGCCTCCAACGGCAACGGCGTCTGCCGGAACACTTCCGGCACCGGGCGCGGAAGCCGTGCCTGATTCGGCGAACCGATCCTCATTTAAAAATCCCGGGCGGAAAAAATCCTGCCCAGGATTTTTTTTAATTTTTTTCGTATGCTTACTTCCTGTTGACAAATCCAGCCGGATGCATATACTGATGAATGTATCAAATATTTTTGATGTGAGGAATAAAAATGGAAACCGTATATGAGGAA
>CAZLMO010000013.1:22690-26763 GCA_964560915.1 uncultured Oscillospiraceae bacterium | reverse complement strand
CATATCCCCGTCGGCGGTTGAGAAGAAGATGTAAGGCGTCTTCTTGGCAAAATCCTCATCCGTGAAGTAGAAGAGCTGAGAGAAGCGCGGGCCGGACGCGTCATCCGACTTGTAATCAAGGTTGGTGGAACCGAGATCGCTGTGGCCGAAGATGACGGTGTTTTTGGAGAGCCCGGCCGCACCGCCTTCAAATGTGTTGTATTTGCTGGCATAATAGGCGCCGTCGATCCAGTAGGTACTGTAGACGTACTTGCCCAAAGCGTTGCGGTAATTGTAGGAGTAGGAATTCACATCCTGGCAGACGACGGAATTCACATCGGAAAGGCCGGGGATATTCAGCCAGCCGACCACGTCGTCGTTTGCATTGAAGGCTGCGGCGATCTGCTCCAGCCTGCTGACGACTTCGACGGGTTTCGGCTCGTCTTCGCTTGCCCCGGAGCTCTCGTCCCCGACGATCACGATGCCGCCGGATTCGGATTCTTCCGCACCGGGGGTACGGCTTCCGGAGGAACAGGAGGCGATAAGCAGCACGAGCAGGAGAACAACGGCCCCCATGACGATTCCCAGCCGGAGAATCAGTTTGCCGGTCGGCATGGTTTTCAGGGACTCGGCAGCCTGTTTCAGTTTTGAGGAAAAACCGTCGCCTGTAGCTCCGGGCTCTTTCCCGTCGCTCCAGCCGACCTCCTCGGTTCCGGATTCCTCCCGGGGTGTCTCGTGGGGATAGGCGCCCGTATCCTCAAATTCATCCTTGGGGGAAGGAATCTCCCCGGTGGGTTCAAAGCCCCGGGTCTCGTTGCCGACGTATGTACCGAAAGGCTTTTCTTCTTCCTCGTCTTCAGGTTCTGCATCCGCCCGGCTTTTTTTTCGGAAGAGATCCTTCGCCCCGGTTTCCGCGTCGTTTTTCAGATCTTTCAGTTTGTCAAAAAAACTCATCATCGTGACCATCCTTATGATGCATAATAATAAAGTATATCACCCTTCATTTCCAATTACAAGCGGGTGCCCAGTTCCGGAAAGGATTTCCTGCCGCGGCCCGGAAAACCGCCAGTAGTTCTTAATATCAGTGCGGAAAAAACGTCGAATTCCTGCAAGGAAAGCCGAGAAGTACCGCTTTTTTCCGTGCTCAAAGCCCTGAGCACGGAAAAAAGCATTCCGGAATGAGATCCCCGGCAGAAGAATGCTGTTATCGCGGCCGAAAAGCAGAAAAAAGAAGCGGCACGCTTTTGGGCAAAAGACGCCGGGGCCGCAGGATAGCCGAAAGGCTTTTTGGGCAGGAGCGCGTGAAAACTCCGCAGGCAGTGCTTACGGAATTTGTGAACGGACTTAATAAGGGCCGCGTTACTCGTAAAGCCCCTCCAGAAAATCCTCAAAATTTTCCGCGGCCCATTCCTCTCTTACGGCGTACAGATCCACGAAAACCACGGCGCCGTCCTCCCGGGCAAAGCACAGCGGGTTTCCGAGATCGTCCTCCGCGAAGGGGAGATACCGGTCCCCGAATTTCTCCCTGAGCCGTGCGGTCGCCTCCCAGATACTGTTTTCCGTGTCTCTGTTAAATGACAGCAGGGATTTTAGCTCCCGCTCCTCCGTATCCTCCGTATCGAACGTCCCGGCGGAAGGGTAGCCGCCGTTATGCGCCTTTATGCATTTTACGAAGGCGGCCGGAAAGATATACGCCTCGGCCGCTTCAAATTCGCGGATCCGATCCGGGCTTTCCAGCGGCTCGGAAAAATACCAGGTCAGTTTCATATCTTATGGCCCTCCCTTACTGCTTTTCCGCCCTCCACACAAAGGATCGGGTTCGTAAAGCCGGCGGAAAAATTCGGCTGTCGGGTAAAAATGCTTTTCATGGCGTTTCCCCTCGCGTTCCAAAACGGTTTGCCCTTATTTTACCAGATCCCGCCATATTTGAAAAGAAAAACATCATGCCTCGCCAAAGTAGGGGCTTGCGCTTTTATTTGGGATCCTGCTCCTGCGGGCCGTGAAAGTCGAATACAGCCGGACTTATTTCTTCCGCTTCGAGGTACATCTCCTCGCACCGCTGCTGCGCTTCGATCAGCGTGCGAACGGCCTTTTCCGACGCGCGCATCATGGCAAGGTACATTTCCTTATAATCCGCCATACCGTCACCTCATATACAGTATGATCGGCCGCGCCCCGAAAATGAGTGGGTAAAACTGCCACGGAAACGGGCGCCCTTTTACGTTTAAAAAAGCCGCTCGTTTTTCACGGACGGCTCTTTGTAACGGCGGCGGGGCCCCGTCAGGATACGCGGGCAGCCTTTGCCTTTTGTTTATTTATGTACATCAGATCATCAATGTATTTTAAAAAGTCGGAAACGCTCTCATATTCGGAGGAATAGCATGCGGAGCCGGCGCTTAAGTGAATCTCATAGGGAACCAGATTTTTGGCGTTGAACAGCTCCACATTATCATTCAGCCAGCGCATGTATTTTTCCAGATCGGAAGGATCCCTGAGCGTCATCACGACGACGAATTCGTCGCCGCCGTACCTTGCGAGAAAGTCTCCCCGCCGGAAGGTCTCCCTCAAAATGTCTGCGACATATTTCAGGGCTCGGTCGCCGCTATCATGCCCGTAGGTGTCGTTGATGGATTTAAAACGGTCCACGTCGATCATGATGCCCGCCATTACCCTGCCGCGCAGGCGCTGGCTTCTGATGTGCAGGTAGTTATCCAGCTGTCGGCGGTTATGCAGATTTGTCAGGTAATCCGTATCAAGCTGGACGTTCTGGATGTTGATAAACGTCAGCAGCAGGGAAAACGTCGCTCCGGCCCAGAGCAGCGAAAGACCGTAAAACATCGTCTGGAGGATGCCGCCGACGATCGGAACGAGCGGGAAGAAGAAAAGGGTCGAGAATTCCTTGGAGGGCAAGTTTTTGCGGTTCATGGACACATAAATCACCGAGTAGGCACAGAGCAGGAAGCTGATTCCCGCCATGACGGGAAAATAGGGGCCTCGGTGATAGATGTTGTTTTCGTCGATAAAAAACAAAATATTGTTGGAGGTATTCATGATGACGAGGACCACGTTGATTAAAGCCGGGAACATCAGGGGGAAGGCGATCTTTTTGAGATGCGACTGGCTTTTATGAATATAGTAATCCACATAATAATTCCACAGCACACAGATCAGCGGGTTCAGAATATAGTAGCAGCCGGAAATGATCGGATAGGTGAGGGATATGGCGCTGCCGGGCGTGCCGTCAAACACCCACATCACCGAATCCAGAATCAGGATCACGGCATCGGTGAGAAGCAGGGCGAGATAAAGCTGCTGATCGGGCAGATAGAGGCTGCTGCGCTGGTAAATATTCAGGGAAATCAGAAGCAGAATTGCGAGGCAGAATATATTCAGCTCCGCATAGACGAGATTCTGAATACGATCATCTCCCTTGCCGCGAAAATTCGGATGGATTAATTATCTATCATACAATATGTTTTCGGCAAAATGCAAGATATTCCGATAAATTATTACCAAAGAGCTTTGCGGCAAAAGAAAAATTTTTGCGGCGGGCGGCGCAAAAAAAATAAAGCGGCAAAAAAAGCCGCTTCGCAGTCAGATTTCTTTATGGAGCATCGCGCCCCGGTGCAGAAAGACAGAGCCGATACAGGTGCCGCAGAGAACGAGAAGCAGAGTCATCGCTCCGCTTTTTGAAAAAATCAGGGGCACATAGCCGAGGGAAAAGTATCCCGCCGTATGAAACAGGATGGCACCGAGCACGCTGCCGCCGCTTTTTATGAAAAAAAGCGTGATCAGAACCGAAATCATAACGGTATAAAGCAAGTAACAGAAAAAAGCCGGGAAAAGGCCGAATTCGGCGAGAACCTTCAAAGCATGGTTACGGCGGCAAACAGAGCGCCGCGCCCCTTTTTCTTGGAGAAACGCATGAAACCACTAGACTTTTCGATTTATCGATTATCAATGGCCGCGCCCAGAATCAGCCCGGCTGCGGTGCCGACGCCTGCCCACAGGATATTGAGAGAGAGAATCATACAAAGCGCCGCGCCCAGCGCAGTTCCAAAGATCAGACCCAGCCCCGTGTAAGGGACGGAGCC
>CAZLMO010000013.1:20535-22590 GCA_964560915.1 uncultured Oscillospiraceae bacterium | reverse complement strand
TTGGAAAGGCCGCCCATATAAGTATTCCAAAGCTCGTGGCCGCACTCCGTGAGCATCATTGAGCCGTCCGCCGCCTCATTGGCCAGAATGTCCCGGATGACATCGGAGTGGAATACATGAATTTTTTCGCAGCCGCATACGTCGTCAATCAGATAGATCAGGCTGAAGTTTTCCGCGCAGAGCGCAAACATCTTCGGGAGTTCGCCGTTGGCGATCCGGACCTTATCATGAAGCGCTTTTTTGTCGATCGCCGTATCATACCGCATCAGGTAGGAGACCCGCTGCTCCTTCGCAACCTCCGCCATGCCGATCAGAGGCACGATGACCCTGCCGGTGGCATAGAAATCGGACAGAGCGCCGGCGGAGATGAAAACCGCGTCGCTCTTTTCGAGGGTGCAGCGGAGGAGTTCCCGGATACTTTTCTTCACGTTTTCCCGGCCGTCCATCTTCGCGATTTCCTCCGGGATGCACAGATATCCCATGGGCAAAAACGAATATACGGCATCAAAGCGCCCGCCCGCCAGCCGGAGAACCAGAGAGGGATCGGCCTCAAGGAGTTTCATCGCCTCGTCTTTGTGATAGCTGAGTTTCCGTGTGTTTTTCTTTGCAAGTGCATGAGAAAATATAGTCAGATAACTTTTATGGGTGATGAACGTCATGAGCGGCGTCCGCCCATCCATCTGGTCGGAAAAAATCAGCAAAAAATGCCCTTTCAGCAGGAAAAACGAGGGAAGTATCGTCTCTTCGGTCTCCCAGAGATTTAGATCCACATACTGTTCTATCAGGGAAAGATAGGATAGAATCCGGCCTCCAATTCCGTTGGAAGATGCCTCGAAAGAGGACATGTTGAAAAAATAATGAAGAGAGATCCTTCTCTCGCAGCGGGAGGCAGGCAGCCGGATCCGGTCAAATATGCCGGAATAGGCCGGGTCCACCATAGGCAGGGTGCCGTAAAATTCCAGGGAGGGCTCCGGATCGCTCAGGATGTAGTCGGAAACGATCACGCAGAACATACTCAGCACGGCCGTTTTTCCCAGAAAGCTGAGCTCCCGGTCGGGGTAATCCCGATTTCCCCCGTTTTCCTCAAAAAAATCGCTGCTCAACGCATAATCGACCGCATATGACAAAAAAGTTTCCAGCTCGTATTTCGAGCCAAAATCGAAAATCACCGGGAAAATATCCCTGAATTTCAGAGAACACCCAGGGCAGAACAGAGCCTCCGTAAAATAGGCGGCCGTCTGTCGGCTGAAAGCTCGCTTTTCCTTAAAGAAAGGCAGCCTTTTTCCCGTCAGGATTTTGCTCAGTCCGCTTGGCGTCATATTCATGCTGATCGCGAAGTCTGTTTTTTGTATCTGGGCAAGATCGATCAGCGCCTCCAGCAACGGACCTGTTTTCATTTTGTTCCCCCCATTCGACGAGTTTCTTATCCCGATTATACGAGAAAAAAGGCTGATTTGCCAATTTGTTTTCTTAAAAAAGAAATTTATGGCAGATAAATTTCTTTTTTTGTCCAGATAAAGAATACGCCTTTCCGGTATTTTCAAGCACCGGGGAGATATCTCTTGTATACTTCTTATTAGGAATATTTAAGGATAACCATTCTCAAATAGGAAGAAGAAACAGATTCTTTCCGAATCCGGTTTCTTTCATTCGGCTGAAAAATCACAGAAAGAAGTGGAAAGTTATGATCACGGCCAAGAAATGGCTGTTTCCGAGATGGATGTTGGCGCTGATAATGGTGCTCAACCTGTTTCTTCCGGTTGTTTCCGCCTATGCGGAGGGAGAGGGTGCCGATGTGACCTCCATGCTTACAGATGTCACGGCGGTCGTCGAGCAGAATGGGGAAGAGATCGGGGAGGACGACGCCATTTCGAGCGAGGACCCGATCACGGTCGAAATCTCCTTCGGAGTTCCGGTGGAGGGCGACAATCCGGAACCGGTCTCCCCGGTACATAAAGGAGATACCGCCTCATTTTCACTGAGCAGCGCGTTCCGGCTGACCACCGGCGAAAGCATTCCGTTAAAAAAAGGTGAAATTGTCGTCGCGCATGTCAG
>CAZLMO010000013.1:17035-20525 GCA_964560915.1 uncultured Oscillospiraceae bacterium | reverse complement strand
CCACAGATCCAGAGACAAAGATGGTGATCGCCGACGTGATTTTTGACGGGGATGATGCGGTCTTTGACGGAAGCACCCATACGGTGGCCTGTACGTTCCGGGCGGACTTTGAATATGACGACAGCGGCGCCGCGGGGGAGATAGGGGACCACCTTGTCACGATTCTCGAAAAGACCTATACCGTCACGGTTCCGCCCGAGGAAACCGTTTATGAGGTGACAAAATCGGGCACGGCGAATCTGGCGAACCGGTGCATCGACTGGGAGGTCACGGTTTCCGCGATGCAGGGCGACGAGGACGTCGGCCTTGCCGGCTACCGGTTTGTCGACGATCTGGAGGATGTGGGGGACTACGTCGTGGATTCGTTTACGGTGGATGACGCTGCCGCGGAGCCCACGCTCGACGGCGACACGCTTCTTTATATTTTTCCCGAAAACACGGAGAGCCCCCAGATAGTCAAATTCAGCACCGCGATCTCCGAGGAGGCCTATTACTCCACATCCGAGCAGAAGGTGACGAACACCGCGGAGCTTGAGGACAGCGAAGAGACCGTCTTGGAGAGCGGAGATTTTGAAGTCAAGTTCACCCCGAAATGGATCGAAAAAGGCGGTACGTCGAGCGACAGCGGCAGCAGCGGAGTTTATAATCCGATCAACCGTACGATCACCTGGACCGTTATCGCAAACCATATGGGCGCGACGCTGCCGAACGCGGTCATCACCGATGTGCTGCAGGACGGTCTGACGTGGAATTCTTCGACCGTGCAGGCCTGGGACGACGGAGCCGGCGAGTGGGGCGCGGCGGTTTCGATCACGCCCAACGGGAGCGGCGAATATGCGCTCGGCACGATCAGCTCCAAAATTTTGCTCACCATCGTGGCGAACGTACCGAATGAGGCATACACCGCCGGGAGAAAAACGTTTGACAACTCCGCCACCCTCCGCTGGGAGGGCGGGCCCGGAAACGGCCTCGGTTCGGGCACGGCAAGCGTCGGGATCGGCTACAATGCAATTGAAAAATCGGGCGTGGCGGATACCTCCACCCGCTCGGTACGCTGGACCGTCACGGTGGATGCAAAAAATCAGGCAATCCCGGATCTTAAGGTCTATGACCTTCTCGTCTACGGGAGCAGCTCGAGCGGATTCAACAAAAATACGGCGACCGGATTCCCGGCGGGCATCAATGTCGCGGATCTGACCGCCCGTTATGACCAGAAATACCTCGACGCCACCTTCTCCGGCAGCGGTTTTTCGATCACGGTTTACCCAATTCTGCAGGGCGGCGTGCGGGTCGCGGATCTTTTGGAGATCACAGGTTTCTCGGTGACCTCCGTCAACACGTTCACATTCGAAACCCTGGTCGTCAACCCGAATATCTTTGCGGGAAACAGAACTTCGCAAGTGACGAACACAGCATCGCTTTTCAGCGCCGACACGAAGCTGAATGCGGCGACAAGCAGCGTCAATTATTCCAACAAAATGCTGGCCAAGCGGATGCTCACCCGCGCCGCCGCCTCCGACCCCGCGGCCGGCGTGAACTCCGGCATCACGGCCGACGCATCGGCCGGTTTCAACTATGTGGATAAATCGGTCGTTTTCCGTCTGGGCATCAACTCCGACGGCATCGATCTGAATACCATGACGAACGCATCCGGCCAGCTCCTCGGGACGACGACCGTCACCGATACCCTGCCGGAGGGCTGGGAGTTTACGGAGATCGCCCCCGGCGTGGATTATCTGATCTTTGAGGGCACCGGGAATTCAAACGGCACCGTTCTGGCCGCGGATACCACGCCGGACACGGTCGCGGATCTGACCGCAGATATCGAGGGAAGGACCGCCGCTTTCACGTTTGAGACGCTGGATCGGCCCTATGTGATCCTTGTCAAGGCAAAGCTCACGGAGGAAACCGCCGCCGAATATTTCGGCACGAACTTTTCAGTAACGGATACCAATGCGGTGACGCTCAAAAGTGCCAACTGGACCACAGGCGTGAGCAGCACGCAGAATGTGGCGATCAGCAGCACCGTTCTGGAGAAGAACGCGACGGTTCCTCAGACTGGAGAGCTGCTCTGGAGCGTGGAATACCGACCATACGACCTCGCCCAGCCCGGTGTGGCGCTGAGAGATACGCTTCCGGTCGGCATCGACCTGCGCGTGGATTCCAGCGGCGCCCTGATTCTTGAGGGGAATATCGCGGCATACGAAATGACCCTGAATGCCGACGGCACTTATACGCCGGGGGAGGAAGTCACGCTGGTTGGGGGCGAAACCATTCGCTACGATGTCGCGACGCGGACGTTGAGTTTCACCATTCCGGATAACACCAAGGCGTACCGCCTGACGTATCTCACCGATATCACGGGAGAGCCCGGCAGCGTATCCAACGAGGTTTCGCTGCTCGGTTCCGATTCCGAGCAGGAGTCGACGTCGAAGCCCTATGTGATTACGGCGGCGGACGGCGAGGCCACCCTGCAGAGAAACGGCTGGATCCGGATCACCAAGACGGATGAGACGGGCGGGCCTCTCGCCGGCGCGCAGTTCACCCTTTTCGCTTCGGATGGGGAGACCGTCGTCAAAACGGGCACGACCGACGAAAACGGCGTGCTCAAGCTCAAAGTCATTCCCGACGGCGAATATGTGCTCAAAGAGACGCAGGCGCCCGCCGGCTATGTCGCAGACAGCAGAACCCACACCCTGACGGTCACGACCACCGGTTCCGTCGTGGTCTCCTCCATCGACGGCAAAAGCGGAAGCGGCTCCAACACCCTTACGGTGCAGAATTTCCCGGAGGGCACGGTTGGCAATCTGACCATTACAAAGACGGTGACCGGGAATACCTCCGATCCGAAAAAGGCGTTTGATTTCACCGTGACCTTTGTGGGCGCGGACGGGACCTATGAGTATCTGGGCAGCGGCGTGCCGGACGGAACGCTCCAAAGCGGGGACACAATCTCTCTCGCCCACGGCCAGAGCATCACGATCATAAATCTGCCGAAGGATGCGGCCTATACGGTAACCGAAGCGGACTACAGACTTAACGGATACCGAACCACCAGCGAGGGTGCGACGGGCGTCATCGTCGCGGATGCGACGCAAACGGCCTCCTTCACCAATATCCGGAACTACGAGAGGAAAGACAAAAAAGATAACGAGACGGGCACACTGACCATCAAAAAGACGGTGACCGGCGATCTTGGGGATAAAGACCAGCTTTTCACCTTCGTCGTAAGCTTTGATACGGTCGGCAGTTTCCGCTATTCCGGCAGCAAATCGGGCACCATTGAGGACGGCGGAACCATTCTGCTGAAGAATGGGGAATCCGTCACCATCCGGGGAATTCCGGCAGGTACGATTTACAAGGTTGTCGAAAAGGAAGCCGGCGAGGGCGGTTACACCACCAGCTTCACGGGGGCTTCCGGAAAGATTACCGAGTCGGGCAGGACGGCGGCGTTTGTAAATGAAAAAGAGGGCGTTCCGAATACCGGGGA
>CAZLMO010000013.1:9738-16935 GCA_964560915.1 uncultured Oscillospiraceae bacterium | reverse complement strand
GTGTTTGCCTTTCTGCTGATCCGCAGCAGCCGGGAGTATTCCCGGGGCGGCGCCGTGTATGAGCAGGCGCGGTCCGCCGTTTCCGCCGAGGCCGCCGAGGGGGATGAGCCCGCCGCTTCCGGTATGCCACAGGATGAGACGGCCCCGGAAATCGATTTTGCCGCGCTTCGGGAGACCAATCCGGAGGTGGTCGGGTGGATTTTCGCGGAAGAAGGCACAATCAGCTATCCCGTCGTACAGGGGGAGGACAACGACTACTATCTTACTCACCTCTTTAACGGCGAGCAGAACAAGCTGGGCTCCATCTTTATGGATTACCGCAGCAGCGGCGATTTCTCGGATCAAAATACGGTTCTCTATGGGCATAACATGAAGGACGGCTCCATGTTTTCTTCTCTGATAAATTACGAAGAGCAAAGTTATTATGACGACCACCCGACCATGACCCTGTACACGCCGGAAGGGGCGTATACGGTCGAGCTTTTCGCGGGGGTCCTCACGGATGCGGACAGCGAGTTTATCCGCCGCGTGTTTGACGGCGGAGATTTTCAGGAGTACCTCGATTTGCTCAGGGAGAAATCCACGTTTCAGGGCGACGTGCCCATCGGGCCGGAGGATCGGATTGTGACGCTGTGCACCTGCTCCTACAAATATGACGACGCCAGATATCTGCTCTGCGGGAAGCTGACCCCGAGGGATGTGTCCTCCGCGGAATAAAACCCGGGAAATAAAAATTTTACAGGAAAGGGCCTCCGGAGGATACTCCGGAGGCCCTGTTTTTTATGGAAGAATGCCTTTTTGCTTTCGGCAGGATCAAATAACGGCCGGAGCCGTTTTTCGGCGGACGGGCCAACCGCTCTCCCCGGCGACTCGCGGGCTGTTTCGGCAGACCGGCATGACGCCGGCAGGGCGGGGGGTACGGTCTTCACAAAATGAAATCCATAAAAAAACGGGTCGACCGTTCTCCCCGGCCGACCCGCAGACCCGGAAAAAGTTTTTTCCGGGTGCTTTTTTCTTTAGCCAGAACCCTCAGGTCCCCAGATAGGCGGCCTTGACCGCCTCGTTGGTCAAAAGTTCCTCGCCGGAACCGGTCATGATGATGCTGCCGGTCTCCAGCACATAGCCGGTATCGGCGGTAGAGAGCGCCATATTCGCGTTCTGCTCGATCAGCAGGATGGTGACGCCGCGCTTGTTGATCTCCTTGATGATCGCAAAGATGTCGCGCACGACGAGCGGCGCAAGGCCCAGAGAGGGCTCATCCATCATCATCAGTTTCGGGCGGCTCATCAGGGCTCTCGCGACCGCGAGCATCTGCTGCTCGCCGCCGGAAAGCGTGCCGCCGGCCTGCCAGGAACGCTCCTTAAGGCGCGGAAACAGCTCATATACCCAGTTGATATCCTCCGAAATGTCATCCTTGCGCAGATAGGCGCCCACGCGCAGGTTTTCCACAACGGTGAGATCCGGAAAAATGCGCCGGCCCTCGGGCACCAGAGTGATTCCCTTTTTGACGGTTGTCGTCGGATCCTTGCCGACGATGTTCTCGCCTTCAAATTCGATGGTGCCGCTCTTGGGCTTGACAAGCCCCGCAATCGTACGCAGGGTGGAGCTCTTGCCGGCGCCGTTTGCGCCGATCAAAGTTACGATGTTGCCTTTCGGCACGTCGAAAGAGATACCTTTTACGGCTTCAATGCCGCCGTAGTTGACTTTCAGATCCTTGATGCTGAGTATGATCTCACTCATCCGCCCACCCCCAGATATGCGTTTATGACGCGCGGATCCTCCTGCACGACGGCAGGCGTTCCGCTGCTGATGAGCTTTCCGAAGTCGATGACGTAGATTCGGTCGGAAAACTGCATGACAAGGTCCATGTGGTGTTCGATCATAAAAATGGTGAGATTATATTTATTCTTGATCTGCACGATGAACTCACCCAATTCCCTGGTCTCCTGCGGATTCATGCCGGCCGCGGGCTCATCCAGAAGGAGAAGCGTCGGGTCGGTCGCAAGGGCTCTTGCAATCTCCAGCCGGCGCTGGAGCCCATAGGGCAGGCTTACGGCCAGATCGTCCGCATACTGCATGAGATTTTGTTCCTCCAGCAGGGCGGCCGTTTCCTCGCGCATACGCTTTTCTTCACGGTAACTGATGCGCAGCGTGGCCGAGAGCACATTCTGATTTGCCCGCATGTGCTTGGCCGTCAGAACGTTGTCAAAGACCGTCATGCTCTTCCACAGGCGGATATTCTGGAAGGTGCGGGCGATGCCGAGCTTCGTGATCTGATCCGGCGTCGGACGAACCGTTTTTGTACCCAGATAGTTCGTGGCGTTTTCGCCTGCGTAGAGCTTTTTCATCTTGCCGTGAGGATGGTTTGCCACAATGGTTTTTCCGTTGAAGGTGACGAGGCCGTTGGTCGGTTCATACACGCCGGTGACGCAGTTGAAGGCCGTCGTCTTGCCGGCGCCGTTCGGGCCGATCAGCGCGACGATCTCGCCGCGGTTGACTTCAAGGGATAAGTTGTTGACGGCCACGACGCCGCCGAACTGCATGGTCACGTCTTCGAGACGCAGCACGTTTTCAGGCATCCGTACCGCCTCCCTTCGCCGCATCGGCCGGAGCCTGCTTCCGCTGGAACAGCCCCGCAAGCCCACGGAAGGAGATCTCCCTGTCACCCATCAGGCCTCTGGAGAAGAAGAGGACGATTGCCATAATGATGATCGAAAAGACAAATTTCCGGAATCCGGAGCGGAACACCGTCGCGGAATCGATGCCGAGGAATTTGCCCATGTCGAGCCCGCGCAGCCACCACTCGGAGGCCGCAATATAGAGGAAGCTCGCGATGCAGGAGCCGGAGATCGAGCCGATGCCGCCGATGACGACGATCAGCAGGATCTCGTAGGTCATGGCGCTCTTAAACTGCGCCGCCTGTACGGTGTATTGGTACATGGCGAGCAGCGCGCCGGAAATTCCCGCAAAGAAGGAGCTGATGACGAAACTCATCTCTTTGTGTTTAAAAAGATTGATGCCCATGGCCTCCGCCGCCACCTCGTCGTCGCGAATCGCTTTAAACGCGCGACCGTAGGAAGAATTGATCAGCAGAACAATCAGCGCAATGCAGACGCCCGTTGCCAGGAACACATAGAGCGTCGGCGGAATCGGAATGTTCGTAAAGGGGATGGTGACGTCCGTCAGATCCAGATATTCGCGCATGACGTTGGCGCCGTTTGTCACGGGGCCCAGCGCATCCCACTGGAAGATGGCGCGGATGATCTCCGCGAAGCCCAGTGTGGCGATTGCGAGGTAATCCGATTTGAGGCGCAGTACAGGCAGGCCGATGAGCGCCGCAAAGAGCGCCGCGGCAAGCCCCGCGCAGAGAAGCGCGACAAAAATTCCGGTTTCAAACGGAACGGAGCATCCATAATACTTATAAACCTGATCGGTGATTTTCACAGCCATCGGCATGGTGAAGATCGCATAGGTATATGCGCCAATCAGCATGAAACCCGCCTGCCCAAGGGAAAAGAGACCGGTGAAGCCGTTGAGGAGGTTCATGGAGACCGCGACCAGAGAATAGATGGCGCCCTTTTTGAGCACGGTAAAGAGGATGTGCCCGGAGTTGACCGTCTTCTCAAGGATAAAGACCGCGATATAGACGAGCGCGATGGCGCATAAGGCGATCCAGAGCTCGCTTTTATTTTTCTTTTTCATGTTTTTCGTTTCCTCAGACCTTATCCGCAGCCTTTTCACCGAACAAGCCGGTGGGCTTTACGACAAGGATAATGATGAGCAGCGCAAACGTGAAAGCGTCGGAAAACGTGGTCCAACCGCTTCCGGAAATGCCGAAGATGGAGCTGCCGCCTTTAATGATGTTTTCACAGATACCGATAATAAATGCGCCAAGCACCGCACCCGGAATGCTGCCGATTCCGCCGAAGACGGCTGCGATGAAGCATTTCAGCCCCGGCATCCCGCCGGAAACCGGCGTTACGGAGGCATAGTTTGTGAAGTAAAGCATGGAGCCCACCGCTGCCAGGAACGAGCCGATGATAAAGGTGACGGAGATGACCGCATCAATTTTAATGCCCATAAGCTGGCTGGTCTCAAAGTCCTTGGATACGGCCCGCATGGCCATGCCGACTTTTGTGTGCTTGATCAGCAGCGACAGCAGGATCACCAGGACGAGGGTCAAAACCGGCGTGACGACGGTGACCATCTTTGTGGTCGAATCCCAGATCGTGACGGTATCGGAAAGCCACGGGATGGTCGGGTAGACCTTGGCGAGGCCGCCGGTAAAATAGAGCGCCGCATTCTGGAGCAGATACGATACACCGATGGCGCTGATCATGACGGACATGCGCGGCGCGCTGCGCAGGGGTTTGTAAGCCACGCGCTCGATCAGAAAGCCTAAAACGACCGTCAGGATCAAAACCATCGGAATCGATATCACCATCGGCAGAGAAGCCGAAAGATAGACCATCATCAGGCCCGCGCACATAAACACATCGCCGTGGGCGAAGTTGATAAGGCGGAGAATGCCGTAAACCATCGTATAGCCGATGGCAATCAGCGCATATTGTCCACCCACCGAGATGCCCGATAAAATGTAGGATAGATTATCGTGCAGGAATTCCAACATATCTTTGCCTCCATTTATGCCGCTTCAAAAGGGAAAGAAAAAAACGTTTCCTTTTGAAGCGGCATAAGCGTAGTTGACCGAAGGTAAACGGCCGGGATGCCGATTACAAAGTGCGGCGGGGGCCGGTAACCCCCGCCGCTCGGTAAACTTCGCGTAAATTATCCGATCGTGACTGCAGGAAGGGCATCCCAGGTGCCGGTTTCGGTGTTGCAGTTTTTCACATAGGCGGTGTTGCGGATGGCGTCGCCGTTGGTCTGATCCAGCGTGATATGGCCGGAAACTCCGTCATATTCGGTGGTCCAGAGAGCCTGCATGACGGCGGCGGCATCGGTGCTTCCGGCCGTCTTCATGGCCTCAAGGGCGAAGAAATACGCATCATAACCCATGGCGGTAACCGCAGAAACCGTATCGTCGCCGCCATTGCTGGAGAGACGGGTGGAATCGGCGTTGACCCACTCTTTGAAGCTGCTGTCGAATTCAGCGTTTGCACCCTCGGGATAGAAGGTGGTGACGGTGACGTCAACATCCTTGCCCTTGGCGGCCTGAAGGATGACGTTGGAATCCCAGGTATCGCCGGCGAGGATCGGCATGCCGAGACCCTGAGACTGAGCCTGATCGATGATCAGCTGCGCGGCTTCGGTGGAGACAGGGGAGAAGAAGACCTGGCAGTCTTCGTTTTTGGCGTTGCTGATGTAGGAGGTGAAGTCGGAGTTGCCGTCCGGGAAGGTATCCTGCACGCAGGTACCGCCGAGCGCCTCAAACGCCTGGACAAAGTAATTCACAAGGCCGCCGGAGTAGTCGTCGCCCAGTTTGGAGAGGCAGTAAGCCTTGGTGACGCCCAGCTCATTGAATGCATAGTTGGCAAGGACGGTGCCCTGGAACGGATCCAGGAAGCAGATACGGAAGTAGTGCTGGTTGCCTTCGGTGACCTGCGGGTTCGTGCAGGTGATGCCGACGCAGGGGATGCCGGCAGCTTCGAAGGTCGGGGACGCGGCGATGGATACGCCGGAACCGTAGGAGCCGAGTACCGCGGAGACGCCGGCAGAAACCAGCGTGGACGCGGCGGTGGCCGCCTTATCGTTGGAGCTCTCGTTGTCGACCTTGACCAGCTCGACATCGTAAGTGGTGCCGTTGATCTCAACGGTGGGGCTGACAGAGTTCGCATATTCGATACCAAGGGTCTCCTGTTTGCCGCCGGCGCCGTTATCGCCGGAAGCAGGCTCAAAGATACCGATCTTGACGACAGGGTTGCCGGATTCGGGCTGCTCAGCGACGGATTCGCCGGATTCGACGGGTTCGCCGGATTCGCTGGGCTCACTGGTCTCCGGGGTGGTTCCGCAGGCGCCGAGGGACAGTACGAGGATCAGCGCCAGAAAGATGGCCGCAAATTTTTTCATTGAAGTATTTCCTCCCTATAAATGATGAAACACCGGAATCGTCCGTAAGCTGCGGACACCTGTATTCCGATATCCACGGATGATTATAATCTAAATTTCATTAAAATGCAATATTAATAATTTACAAATTCATCTGTATACCTTCCTTTTTATTTCAGTAAAAAATGCGTCCCGGCGGACGTCAAAACCAAAATGCCGCCGGATTCCGCCGCCGATGCGGGCGGCTCATCTCTGCGGGAAAAAACGGGGAGAACCGAAAAATTTATTTTCCGCCGGAAGCTCTTATGATCGAAAATCCCTCCTTTCCCGGGATGAGTGAGGCCGCCGCCGAGGTTCGGCCCAATGGATAAAATCAAAGACAGGAGGCAGCAGAGCAGCAGGGAAGTATATGAACGGATAGATTAAAATTATCAAGGGCTCCGCGAAATTCGATTTTCAGGGACGAGTTCCGTCATAATAAAAAGGCGTCCGGAAACATTTCGTTTCCGGACGCCTTTGGCGGAGAGCGATATCAAAGACGGCGCAACGCTCACAAAATACTCGATAAAGCGCGTTCTTGGGTTTGCTGCGGCAATCTCTAATAAGCCAGGTGGAATTCGGGTCCGTCGTCGTACTGAAGAGCGGAGAGCGGTTATCCCGGTGAATATGTTGCAAAGACTTCATCCAGCAGTTCCTTGTATGTTTCCCATCCCCCGTCATACAGGAAGCCGGATGCTTCCACCATGTCTCTGTCGTATCCAAGCGCAACCAAATTGTCAACGAGCTCCGTGTTTGGAAAGATAAAATCCATTTGTTCCGGCGTTAAGGCGATAATGGAATCATAATCATATCCGAGGTTTTGCAGGATATATACATCATCCTCCGGCATGCCGGAATCGACCAGCTTGTAAAACTCCTCATCGCTTATGGTATCCCCCATAGAAGAAGCGCCGGGAGCGAGAATCTCTGCAATTTCTTTGTCGGAAAGGCTGATTATATCCTGAAATGCAAAGCCTGTATTGGTAAGCGAATGGATCTGCCATTCCTTCAATCCACGCTGTTGCGTCAACTGCTGATACAGTTTTTCATCTTCTGCGGACAGATTGTCAAAATACACTCTCGCTTCCTCGGACTCCTGCTCTCCGCCGCCGGATTCGGAACCCGAACCGGAAGAATCTTTTTCCGCCACGG
>CAZLMO010000013.1:4766-9728 GCA_964560915.1 uncultured Oscillospiraceae bacterium | reverse complement strand
GGTCGATGCTTTTTGCCACGGTGGAATCGGAGCGCAGATAAATCTCCATCCGCAAGCTCTGATATTTCTGTTCCGTCGTGTCGATGGTATAGGTTTTTCCGGCCTGCCAGCCTTGATTGGCGTTCTCTTCTTCAAAGAGCGTGATGTCCGTATCGGTGCCGTCCGTGTTCACGATTCCGGAGATCCGGATATCCCAGTCCTGCGTGTCCGCGTAGGCCGCCGGAATGGTGAAGGAGATGATCCCGTCTTCCGCCTGAATGCTCAGCGCAAGGAATTCCGCCGCGGTGTAGCCGAAAAGAGGCGACACGGTGCCGGGATAGGTGTAGCTGTCGACCAGCCACACCCCGTTTTCTTTCGCAAGGGTGAAATCGACGGTGCCGTACTCCGGCGCGTCACTCGAATTCTCCTCCTCTTCCCCGACATAGCCCGCGTTTTTGATGTATTCCACCGTTACGGTCACCGTATTTTCCGAAGTTTCCTTTTCCTGCATATCCACCATGGCGTAGGCGTAGGAATAGCCCGTTCCCCATGGGCCGAGGCGGTAGACCTTTCCGCCGACTTTTTGAATCAGCGTAACCGTGCTCGCCTCAAGCTCGGCGATCCCATGAGCGGTAAACACGGATATTACGACTTCGTCGTAATCCTGAAGCTCTATAAATTCGGGAAAGTTATCAAGAAGCGTCACCCAGTCGCCCTGCACAAACATGGTGGCGCCGTCCACGTCATAAATATCGCTGGCCGCGTACCACAGGTCGATTGCGGTGTCGGAGATATCCTTTCCGTCGGCATCGAGGATTTCAATTCCGCTGTAATCCCGGTCGGCGTAATCGCCCTGAAAGCGTTTTTCGGTCTCATCTTTGTTCGCCCCGGTAAAGGTGCATCCGACGGCCGCAAGGAGGAGGACGAGCAGCACAGCCAGCGCCGCAGCGATTGTTTTGGGGGATTTCGTAATCATGGCAATACGCTCCTTCATTCTTTTCCCGCTGGAGGTCATGGTGGTGGCGGCGGATACCAACGCAGAGGGTGAGGTCTTTATAGAAACAAGTTCTATCAGCGTACGTCCGTAAGCAATTTTTTCTTCATTGCCTAATTGCTTCACCGCCGATTCGTCGCAGGCGAGTTCACAGTCGAAACGCGAGCAGGCCGCCGCCGCCCAAACAAGGGGATTAAACCAATGGATGGTTACGCACAGACCGCGCACCACCGACCAGATATGGTCAAGCTGTGCATAATGGCACAGCTCATGGGTGACGGCGTGGCGCAAAATTTGCGGATTCAGGCTTGCCTGCTCCGTCAAATAAATGGCGGGGTGAAACAACCCGAACAGACAAGGCGAGGGAATGGACGGTACGACGTATACCGGCAACTTGACATTTCCCGCCTCGAATTTTCGGCGGCTTTTTTTAAGCTTTGCATAAAAGGTCAAATTTACTGCGGCGAACCATATACCGACCGCAGCCGAGCCGGAAAGCCATACCGCCCGGAAGATGTCGGAGGGCTGTACAGAGGAGACGGGGACGGTTTCGGTGCCCGTCGGCCCGTCCTCGCTTTCCGTCGAAACGGGCATATTCGGGGAGACATCGACGGACTGGCTCATGACAAATTGCTCGGCCGGCGTCGTATCCACCGCATTCATCACGCTGACGGGAGCGGAGATGGAAAACGGCATCAGCAGCCGAATGGCAACCGGTATCCATAGCCCATATTGCAGCCGGCGGCTGATTTTGCCTTTAAAAATGAAGCGAATGAGCAAAACCGCCGAAATCAAAACGGAAGAGGTGACAACAATCTCGGTCATGAACGCTCCTCCTCCGCCTTTTTCAGAATTTCATAAAGCTCGTCGATCTCTTCTTTGGATAACCCCTTTTCCTGAATCAGGGTGTTGAAAAGAAGCCCCAGGCTGCCGCCGTAAAGACGGGACAAAAGCCCCTGCGTTTCCTCCGTCCGGGCCTCTCCCCGGTCAATAACGGGGTAAAACTGTTTTGCCCGTTCCCCGGCGCGATAACGCACCGCGCCCTTGTTTTCAAGCCGCGACAGCATACTGATAATCGTATGTTTGCTCCAGCCCGTGTCATCCCTCAGCAGAGCAACAAGCTGCGTAATCGTGCAGGGCGCCTGCTCCCAAAGAGCATTCATCAGGTTCCATTCGCTGTCGGATAAACTGACGGAATTCATTTTTCATCCCTCCATTCGGTAGACAAATGCTTACCTCACAATTAGTATAGCCAAAAGGTAGGCGTTTGTCAACCTGAATCAGGAAAAATACGGGAGAGCGGATATCTCGTTGACGGATGATTTTAAAGTGCGGTGCCGGCAGAAAGAAAATGAAGCAGGAAGCCGCATGCTCAAGCGACTTCCTGCTTCATTTAACGGGGGAGAAAGAGAGAACAAAATTTCATTACAAATCGCGAAGGGCGTGACGGATCGGCTTATCGTATACCGATCCCACCGTTTTGTATCATCGAAAAGCGGCATTTTTATATTCATAGAGAGGCCCGCCGCGCACGTGCTCAATAGTCCTTCACGGGGCTGCGCCTGCCGTGACAGAAAAGGATTTCCGCAGGGATCTCAGGGAGCGGGCGCCCGTGGGGGAAGCCGCCTATTACCGATGAGCATGCTGCGATGCGGGATAATTACACAAAATCCATAGGGGGATGCGACCGATGGGGAAGGATGCAAATCTCTCGTGCGCCGGGCAGACCGATGCGGCAGTAACCCGTCACACGAAACGCTTTAAAAGGGGATGGTTTACAAAGTATTCCCATGAAATGCCGCATTCGCCGATAAATCTGGGATTACGAACGCCTTTCTTTCCGTCGTCATGGTAGTCGGAACCGCCGGAAAGAATCGCCAGTCTGCCGCTGTATTTGTTTTTGATTTCCCGCTCGACCTCAAAGCGCGATGCTTTCCCCTTATAGCTTGTTTTTTCATACGGATAGCATGCCTCGATACCGTCCAGGCCGGCGGCGATCAATTTTTCGATGTACTCGTATCGGGATATCCGCCTGCTTTTATAGGAGACCAGCTCATCGATCAGGTGCGGATGGGCCAGGATCGCAATTCCGCCGGCCGCGTGAATGACGCGGATGGCTTCCAGGGGATCGATTTTTTCCCGCCTGACGTTGAAGACCGGATTATCCCGAACCATGATCTTCGCCTGATCCCAGGAAGCCGCATAGCCCTTTTGGGCCATTGCCTCAAAAATATGTTTTCTCTGTACTTCCTTGGGCTTTCTGGGGGGTTCCACTCCGTTAAGCACATCGTCCCAGCTGACGTTTATGCCGTTTTCGCACAGGATTTCGGTGAGCTTTCTGTAACCCTGTACCTTACTGAGCTCGGCGTCGTTTTCCGCCTTTACGATCGCGGGATCGTTAAAGTCGCAGCCTAAGGCCACGATATGGACGTCATCCACGTTCGTGTCACATGAATACTCGATGCCCGGAAGGAAGACGAGCCCCTGCGATAACGCATAATCGACCGGCGAAACCAATCTGCCGTCCTCTGTTTTTATCGTTTCAGGGGGACGCACGTCATGATCTGTCAAGGCGATCGCTTTCATTCCCGCCCCTGAGGCATAGTCGATCAGCTCCTGAACGGTATCGTTGCCGTCGGAGCGGACACTGTGCATATGCAGATCGACGGGATAATTTGGCTTGTTCAAGTCATAGCCCTCCCGGCGGAGCCGAACATGCGGATATGCTCTTCCACGCATGCCTTTGTTTTTTCCATGGCATATTTATCAAGCTTCAAAGGATTGTTTTCATCGGGGTGCTCGCTCGTATAGGCAAGCATACCCTGACAATAGGAAATTTTTATTGCGGTGGAGACGTTGATTTTAGAGGCCCCCATGCCGATCAGGCGGGCGAACACGTCGGGCCTGAGCCCCGTTCCTCCATGAACGACAAGCGGGCAGCCGATTTCGGAAGAAAGCCTTTTGAAAAGGTCAAAATCAATTTTCGGTTCGCCCTTATAAAGCCCGTGGGCCGTTCCTATGGCGGGGGCAAAGGCGTCGATTCCGGTTTTGGAGACATATTCGAGAGACTTCACCGGGTCGGCCAGCGCGGATTCCCTCACCTTGATATCGTCCTCGACGCCTATGATGGCGCCCAACTCGCCCTCAACGGTTGCGTTTTTCTTCTTTGCATATTCCACGATCCGCAGGGTCTCGGAGAGATTTCTGTCAAACGGCGCCTGCGACAGGTCGATCATAACCGAGGACCAGCCGAGATCAAGGCACCGGATGACATATTCCGGGTCCGTGCAGTGGTCAAGATGAACGGCAACCGGGATGGAGGCTTCCTCCGCAAGCACCCGGAGAAAAGAGATCAGCTCTTTGGGCCCGATCTGCTTTACCGTTGAAACGGAGGTTTGAAGAATGATTGGGGAAGACAATTCCTCAGCCTTTTGTACGGCGGCCTGCGCCGTAAGGTGATTGACGATATTGAAGGCACCGACCGCATACCCGCCCGCCTTCGCATCCGAAAGCAATTTTGCCATATTTACATAGCTCATATCCATGACTCCTTTTTATAAAGTTGTTTCTGAATATATAAGGCAATATACGTTCTCCGCGGCCCATTTTTGCAGCTTATTTTATGGATCAAGGCGGCCACCGCTGAAACGGCAACCGCCCTGGTCCATGAATATAGTTTGAGATGAGTGACAACCGCCTTGCGGAAGCGACTGTCAATCAGGTCAGCGGATTAAGATACCGCTTGAATGCGGCACGCTGATATAGTTTGAGAAAAACTGGAATCGTTTTGTGGAGGATCAGCCAATCAGTTTCAGATAACGCTCGAAATTCGGATTGCTCATATACTCTTTGCCCAAAATGGCACGATCCAGACCGTACTGCCAATAAAGATCATGATCCTTATTGTTTGCGATCTGAACCAAGGACCACACGGACCAGTAGGTGCAATAAATGAATTCGTTGACCAGGATACGTGCCCGCTGCTCCTC
>CAZLMO010000013.1:0-4756 GCA_964560915.1 uncultured Oscillospiraceae bacterium | reverse complement strand
TGCCCGAGGCATCCCGTCTCTTTGACCTTCGTCCGTGCCCGCTGCTCCTCGGTCGGCTCGCCGCCAAAATACGCGCGCATGAAGATTTCACCGGCTTCTTCGCCCAGCAGGTTTTCGGTGAAAATGCCACTGACGTCATAATACGGGTCGCCCATGCCGCCGTATTCCCAGTCGATCAGTTTCGTGGTTTTTCCGTCGGACATAAAGTTCTCGGCGAGCGTGTCATTATGGCACGGGGTGAGGGAGGGAGGATTCTTCGCGTATGCGTCACGGACGCGAAGCACGGTTTTATAGATGCTGTCCCAGCCCTCATAGCGGTCCTCAAATTTCTTTTGCTTCAGGATGCTCACATAGTCCTCAATTCCGGCGATCGGGGCGAAAGCTCCTAAGAACTTGATTCCGCTCGAATGGAGAATGTTCATGATTTGCGCCGAGTTTTTAAGCACGTCCGGATTCTTTTGGAAATCCTCGATATGCAGCGTCGGCAGTTTTACAAATTCGACGAGCTGAGAACCGGTATCGGCATCAAAATAGTACACTTCCGGGGCAATGCCCATGCCGGAGGCCATGGTGCTGTTGTGCTTCTCCGCTTTGCGGCTGATGTATTCGCCAGTGCCTCTGCCGGCAATCCTCATGGCAACCGTCAGACCATCCTCAAATACTACCTTGAAACTCTTATTGGTAAGGCCTCCCGCCAATATAGATATACTGGCGACTTTTCTTTTGAGTATCCTTCCCGCCAAACTCAGCAGGTCCATAAAATCATCGATCTCATCGGCCTGAAGGATGCTCCAAAAATTTTTTACCGATTCACTGTCCATAATTGATGTGCTCCTATCTGTTGTTTATTGAGGCTTCCGCTCATGTAAAAACATGATACTCCTTTGTGTTAGACAAATGTCAACTCCATTTTTTTCAGATACATTGTATAATTTCGCAGAGGGAAAATGGGCGTTTTTACCGCATGCTTTTTGCTAGGAATAAGTATATACTTGTAGAAGAAAGGCGGGGGATTGTATGAACGATGATTATTTGTCGATTACGGAGCTGGCAAGACTGAGAAAGGTTTCCAGCGAGACCCTGCGGTACTATGACAGGATAAACCTTCTCAAGCCCGTATACATAGATCCGGAGACAAAATACCGCTATTACTCGGTTCGTCAGAGCGAAAGACTGGGCGTGATCAGAGAACTGCGGGAGCTTGGCATGTCTGTGGAAGAGATAAGGGATTATTTTAAAGACTGCAACCTGCGAAAATCCATTCAGATGCTCTACGACTATTACTCGATGCTGCAGGCCGATATTGAGAGAAAACTGTTCCTGTGCCATACCATAACGAGGAAACTCTCGTTCTTGGGGGAGCTTACGTCGCTTAAAGAAATAGACCACCCGTGTATGCGAAGCTTCCCGGAAAGGAATATTATCACCTTCGGGGAGCCGGCCGGAGGTTCAAAAGAGCATGTTTATGCGCTGACGAAACTCGAATGGTACCTGAATGAGGCAGCTCCGATCCTTGCCACGGACTGTGTTGGCGTATACGCGGGAGAAGAGCTGCTGGAAAAGAGCGAGAACTACATCCCCGCGATTCCCATGCTGTTTGTAAATAAAGACGCGGTAAAGATAGATTCGGAATATATGCGCAGCGTTCCCGCCGGAGATTATCTGTGTGTGGCTTACCATGGCGGACGGCTTGAAAAGTATGATCCATGTTTTGAAAAAGCTAAAGATTATATAAAAGACAACAACCTAAAGATAAACGGCTATATCTATCAAATATATAAAATCGACGTGACCATGACCGACGACCGCAGCGAGACTCTTTTGGAGATACAGGTACCCGTTACCGCCAAGGAGTAACGGTATTTCGTCCGCGCTTCAGCGATATAAATAAGATGGGCCAAATTTAAGACATCTTAAGTAAAAAAAGAACATCAAGGCCTTTTATAAGGGAAGCGAGCAGCCATTCCACCGGGGCTTGAGCAAAGTATAAGCCAGCGTCATTTGGACGCTGGCTTTCATAACGCCTTTCCGGGGCGCCCGTCACGCCGCCTTCCCGGTACGGCCATGGTCGGCCTTTAGAGAATCCAAGCTTCGCTCCGGGTGGCGGAAAATGCCCAATCCGGATCAGAAAAAATTATTCCGAAAAGGGTATTGACATTTGTGTAACACAAGGGGATAAAGTTTGTCTCAGGAAATCGCTCAAACAGCCGCAGGGACCGCCGTTATTCTTAATAGGGATAAAAACCGACAGAAACCTACAACGACCTGCGTCTCAAGAGACCCAACGAATCGAGCACCTGTTGGAGGTTTGCGTACTTAACTTAAGCATATTTTATTCTGTGTAAGTATATAAAACCTGCCCATGCCGCAGATCGGATGGATGAATCCAATAGAAAATGCAGCCGGGTTCTCACCGACAAAATGGAACCCATACAGGAAGCCGGTCATAGAGCCGGAGAAGAATCAGACGGGTTTTCAGCAAAAGCAGCACCGGAACAGGCGCTGTCTGCATATAAAAACAGCCGCTTTCAGCGGCGAAAATCGACAGCGCATAGCCGTCATGGACGGAGGCGCTGGTCACGGCAAGCCGGACACGGGAAAAGAAAAGAAGTCCGGTTTCAGTAGGGCATAGGCAAAGCCCGGCAGGTCGGCCGGAGAAGTCAAGGATGCCATAGGCGAGGCAAAGCCGCCTTCTTGACGATAACGGAAAGACTTGCCACTCTCAGCATGTACGCACGATCAAAGAACGCCTTGAAGAGATCTTCGGGCGCTCGGCAGCCAAGCCTGCGGCGCGGCTACCCATTCGGCTCATCATCTGAGAACAAGGTAATTCGGCTAAATCATCCTCAAATGGGAAAACTTTTGGGAACATAGCGCCTGAACGGCCGTTATGCCGTTCGTTCTGCGGTTGCTTCCAAAAAGATGAATAGGCAAATAAAGGAAACTTTTGGCCTCATTCTGCGTTTGCCGCAAAGTCGGCAAACGTGAAACCGTTGATCCCATGATGATCTTAAAAACTGTGGAGAATCGGTCGCCGTATTCCTCGCAGAACGCAGTCCTAACAGCAATAACGACATCGCTCGTTTTGCCCAAAATGCGAGCCGCCGGATTGCCCTTGGCCTTCTTCTTAACGCGGGCGAGAAGAAGAGCTCCGTTTCCAGTCCGCAGACTATATATTATGTTGATGGACCCCACCTGATTCGTCAGGTAAATATTTCCGTTTCTGAGCAAATAAGGAACGGCTTTCCGCATGAAATCATATTTGGAGAGATTCTGCTCCGGGTAAAAGACACGAGGATCGTCTCTGCCCGCAAACCGGTTTGCGGCCAAATGAGCAGCCTTCTTTGCACAGCAATGAAACAAAGCTTTCGGCGTGGCGGAACACAAAAATCCGAAGCGCCGGCAGTCAATCAGGGCCATGAAATTTTCCTGCAGCTTAAGCGGCCCTTGTCAGAGGGCTGCGCGGGGCGGATCGTTAGGGGGAAACTCTGTTCATTCCGACAGATTACCTTGCCATCCGATTGAGCGTCCAAATGCAGGCGGCTTTTTCTCGTGGATATCCAGCAGAACGATCTTGCTCGGATTTTATACCCCGGACCGCTTTGTGCCATGGTAATCTGTTCCTTATTTAATACCCAAGTATTTTATCACGTTCACGATCTTTTTCAAAGCATTTTCTTAAAAATTATGGAACCAAAATTGCTGCAAATTTTCATTATTTGGTCCGGTTTCATAATTTACCTTCTACGTTGTTGCACGGGTAAATTTTTACGTTGTCGTTGCTCAGCCCTTTTCAAGCTTCATCTGAGCATCTAAACGTAATTATTTAATAAAACATGAGGAGGATATCGATGTTCAAAATTGTGGAGGACCACAGGAATGATTATGTGGAATTCATGAAAAAACTGGTTTCCATTAAATCATTAACCTGTCAAGAAGGGGCTCTTGCACAGTTCCTTCTTGAGGAATTCCAAAAAATGGGTGTGGATGAAGCCTTTATTGACGGCGCCGGTAATATGGTCGCCATCGTCAGAGGCGAAGGTAAAGGCCCGAACATTATGCTGAACGGCCATCTGGATGCGGTTCCGGAAGGCAATTTGGATAACTGGGCCCCTTATGATCCATACAAAGCTGAGGTCGTTGACGGCAAAATGATCGGAAGAGGCATCGACGATCTTAAGGGCGGCTTGGCTGCACAGATTTTCGCATTCAAGGCCATTCTCGAAAGAGTCGTCAAGCGCGGGAAAAAGCTCCCTGGCGATCTGATCTTTCTTGCTGTGGTTCAGGAAGAGCCTGCTGAAATGTTCGGTATGGAGTATTTCTTCGATTACACCATGAAAGAAAAGAACATCAAAGCGGATGTCGTTTTCCTGGCTGAGCCCTCTTCCAACGACCTCGCCATCGGGCAGAGAGGAAAAGTTGAGCTTGTCGTAAAAACCTTCGGCAGATGCGCTCACTCTTCCCAGCCGCAGGAAGGCATCAATGCTCTGGAATATATGGTGCCGATTCTTCAGGATATCTTCAGCCATACGGGCATTGAGCTCAAGACCGATTTCCTCGGGTCGCGGACTCCGATTACCGTGACGAACTGCATCGTCAAACCCGGCGGGACCCTGAGCGTGATCCCGGATGAGTGCGAGATTTCCATCGACAGAAGATATTCGACGGAACAGACGCTGGACGACCTCCTTGATGAGTTTAAAGCGATCTTCAAGCGTTTGAGCACCTCTTATCCTGAGTTCAAGGCGACCGTCGA
>CAZLMO010000012.1:13871-27384 GCA_964560915.1 uncultured Oscillospiraceae bacterium | reverse complement strand
CCGGTCGACCACCTGCTCGGCGTGCCGATCCTCAGCCCTTATTTCCAGCCGCTGGTTCATGGCCACGAGGATGAATATGTGGCCGTCTCCCCGGATTTCGGCTCCGTCACCAGAGCCCGCAAATTCGTCGAGAAACTGGATATTCCAATCGCCATTATTGACAAACGCCGCCCGAAGGCCAACGTCTCCGAAGTAATGAACATCATCGGCGACGTCCGGGGTAAAAAATGCATCATCGTGGACGATATGGTCGATACCGCCGGCACCCTCTGCCATGCGGCCGAGGCGCTGACCAAGATCGGCGGGGCCATCAAGGTCGTCGCCTGCGCCACACACGCCGTCCTCTCCGATCCGGCTATTGAGCGCCTGCAGGACAGCTGCATCGACGAGCTTGTCTTTCTTGATACGATCCCGCTCCCGCCGGAAAAACGAATCGACAAGATTACGGTGCTTCCGGTCGCGCCGATCTTTGCCGAGGCGATCGAGAGGATCTACGGCGAACGCCCGGTCAGCCCGCTCTTTGAGAGGCAGCAGTAACCGCCCGCCCCTCTCATATCGTCAGGGAAAGAAACAGCATCCCGAAAATGGCTCTCCGGATGGCAGCCAGATCTTCCGTCGGCAGGGGGTTTGTCCCTCTGCCGATTTCTATTGTAAAGCCCGGCAGGGAGAAGCGCTGAATGAACCAATCCTTGAAGCCGCCGCAGCAGGCGGTGCCCGTCGGGTCGCTGAGCCGGTAGCCGGAAGCCTCCGCCAGCAACTTCGCAATCTCCTGCGAGGCGGCGGGCGTGTTGCTCCCGTAGCGCCAGTAAATCTCTTCCCCCTGGGAATGGAAGGAATAGAGCCGCTTCACACCAAAGGTGGAACAGATTCCGCAGGCCGCCCGCGTCTCCGGCTCGGAGAAGGGCGCGGGGCCGCCGTATTTTCCCGGCGAAGGGCCGAAGATGCCCTGTTTCTGCTCCAGCACGCGAAGCTCTCCCCACCCGGCACCAAAATTGTGGTTGATATCCACGCCGCGCGCATTGGCGTTCCAGTGGATGCACTTCCCGCCGGAGAGGCGCTGCACCTTGTCGCACAGGGAGAGCGCGGCCTCCGGCCCGCGAAGGGCAATTTCCACGCCGTCCGGGTTGAGCACCGGCACGACGAGCACGCCCCGTGTAAGGATCGCCCGGCACACGTCGATCCCGTAGGGAAGGGTATCGTGCTCATATGCGTAGCAGAGCTCATCGAAGAATTCCAGCAGCAGGGAGGCGGTCAGCCATTCCGAGCCATGCGTTGCCCCCACATAGAGGACGCCCTCATGGGGAGTTCCCAAGGAAAGGGCGACAATTTTTCGCCCGAGCACGCTTTTTCCCACGCAAAAGGATTTTGCACACGGATGGCGGCTCAGGATGCTGTCGACGGAGCAGGCGACGTTTTCCGCGGTCGGCGGAAGGAAGACGGATTCCACTGCCAATCACCTCCGGGCATACTTATGTGTAAGAGTATGCGGCAGAGGAAAAATATAGAAACCGGAAAGGAGCTATGACATGAGACTTCAGGAAGAAAAAATTGCATCCGAGAGAATTTTTTCCGGGCATGTTCTTGATTTTTATGTGGACAAAGTTCGGTTGGAAGACGGCAGCGAGGCCGCGCGGGAAGTCGTGCGGAACAAGGGCGCCGCGGCCATGCTCGCGCTCGACGCGGACGACGGAGTCTTTCTGGTGCGCCAATTCCGCTACCCGGTCGGAAGGACGCTGCTGGAACTCCCGGCCGGTAAGCTTGACGCGGAGGAGGAACCTCTTGCCTGCGCAAAGCGCGAGCTGCTGGAGGAGTGCGGCCTTTCCGCGAAAACCTGGATCCCGATGGGCAGCATGTGGTCCTCCCCGGGCTTCTGCGACGAAAAGCTGTGGCTTTTCGCGGCAAAGGATCTCGCAAACCTCGGCGCATGCCCGGATGACGGCGAATTCCTCGACATCGTAAAGATCCCGTTCGGCGAGGCGGTCGGCATGGTGCTCTCCGGGGAGATCGAGGATTCCAAATCCCAGATCCTGCTGCTGAAAGCGAAACTCATGGGCATCGGGGAGTAGGAGGCCGGCAGAAAATTTTGCCCACCCGGTGTGTGGGGCAAAAGTAATGTAAATCCCGGCTTACGAAAGAAATCGCGGAAATTTCCGGCATTCAGGCTTGCAGAACAGGGATGACAGGATAAGCGCGGCCAAAGGCCAGGCTCATGAAGCCGCTCAGGTGAAGTATTTCAGAAGCCGTTCCCGTGATTTTTCCGTCAGGCAGAGTTTACCGCCCCGGAGTTCCGCCTCCATGGTGATATGGCTCGCGACGGTCACGTCGAGCGAGGCGAGGAATGCGAGCCCGGGTTCCCGGAGCGTATGCTCCTTTGCGCCAAAGGAGGTCTCCGTGTTGTCCGCCACCACGTCGAAGCAGTTGCCGCCCTCTTCCGTCAGGCGAACGAGCCGCCGGTTGAGAAAGGCGGCGACCAATTTCGAAATCCGGTCACAGCGCTCCGTCTCCGTAAAATCCGGAAAGGAGACCACATCGTAGGTCTTTTTTCCGTTCATCCGCTGTGTGCCGGCAAGCAGGTGGATGCTGCGGCCGCCTTCGGCATAAATGAGCGCGCGCGGAAACGAGAAGTCGTAACTGCCCAAGGTATCCACGATCGCCTCGCAGCCGGCGCGGTCATAGCGGAGCCAGCCGTCGATCCGGATGCCGTATTCCGCTTCCAGCGCGGAGATCAGCGCCTCCGCTCCGGAGAAATTGCAGACGGATTTTATGTCGGTTTCCTCATTCTCATAAGAGATCGTGCAGGAAGCGGGGAAGGTGAACACCGGGATGCGCCCGGCCGGCATATCGAATCGGATAAGCGTGAAATATTCCGCGCGGCCTCCGCCGTAACCCATACCGATTAGCAAGACGGTGAAATTATCCTCCTGCCGTGGAATATAGCCGCCTTCGGAGGATTCCTGCGGCACCGATTCTGCCGCGCCGGCTTCCGATAAAGAAAAAACGGCGTAGACCGCGCCGCAGAACAGCAGCAGAAAACTGGCCGTAAACGCCAGCAAAAATGTCCGCGTTTTCATGGATACCGCCTCCCCGACATCGTTAGTTTGACCGGGTGAGGAGGAAAAATATCGTTTCGGCAACGTAAAAAAATACCGGCCGGGTTTTTCGGGACCCAAGCCGGTATTATTTTGTTTGATAAGATTGGTTTTCGTCGCGGCCGCACGATCGAAAAGAGCCATTTTGGCGTTTTTGAGGGGAGGCCGCGTCCCTGAAAAAATTTCCGCAGCGCTTTTTTGCGGGAAGGAAACGGTAAAACGAAGAGCGGGCATCCAAATTGGGTATCGAAAGGATTTCCATAATTCGCTTTGGAAGCAACCGCCGGAGAATGCCGGCGGGAACTCTTTTTGCAAAAGGGAAACGGCGCCGCAGAGAGCAGACACCCAAATGCAAGCCCCCGAATTTAGGCTCCAAACAGATATAACCCAAAAAGGCATGTGTGGGATTTCCGGAAACAGATGGCGGAAATGTCCGCAATTTGTTTCCGCAAGAAAAGAAATGCGCTTAAAGAGTAAGCACACAAAACTCAGTCGTCAAACACGCCGCAGGAGAAATAGCGGTCGCCGGTATCCGGGAGCAGCGGGACAATCAGTTTGCCCCGGTTTTCCGGTCTTTGGGCAAGCTGTACCGCCGCCGCAACCGCGCCGCCGGAGGAAATGCCCGCGAGGATGCCCTCCTTGCGGGCAAGCAGCACCGTAAACCGATAGGCGTCCTCGTCGGTAATATCAAGGATTTCGTTGGCCAATGTAAGATCAAGGATCTCCGGCACAAAGTTCGGACCGATGCCCTGAATTTTATGCTTGCCGGGGGTGCCCTCTGTCAGCATCGGCGAGGAGGCCGGCTGGTAGCCGACGATCCGAACATCCGGGAGACGCTCTTTCAGGTATCTGGCTGTACCGGTGATGGTGCCGCCGGTGCCGATCCCCGCCACAAAAATGTCGATTTTGCCGTCGGTCTGGCGAAAAATTTCCGGGCCGGTGGTGCGGTAATGCGCATCCGGATTGGCGGGGTTCGTAAACTGCGAGGGCATGAAACTACTCGGAATCGACGCCAAAAGTTCCTCGGCCTTTTTGATGCAGCCCGCCATGCCGAGGGCACCGTCGGTAAGCACACACTCGGCCCCGAACGCCTTCATTACAGCCATGCGCTCCGGGCTCATGTTATTCGGCATGACAATAATGGTACGGTAGCCCTTCGACGCCGCAACCGCCGCAAGCCCGATGCCGGTGTTGCCGCTCGTCGGCTCAATAATGGTTGAGTTTGGCTTGAGCATGCCTCTCTTTTCAGCATCCGCAATCATATTCGCGGCGACGCGGTCCTTGGCGCTCCCGGCCGGATTGAATTTTTCCAGCTTGGCGGCGACGGTCGCCTTTAAAGAATAAAGCGATTCGATGCTGCACAGCTCCAGAATCGGGGTGTTGCCGATCAGATCCGTAAAGCCTTTGCAAATTTCCATAGTTTCAACTCCTTTTTTATGACGCCATTATATCACACGCAAGAACAGATTGACAATCAGCGTGTTTTAAATTATATTATATAAGTATCAGTTTGCCTTGAAAAAGGAGGAAACATCATGAATACGAATCCCTTTCTGGAACTGTCACCGGAGGTAGAAAGCGCACTTCGAAGCGGGAAACCCGTTGTCGCGCTGGAATCCTCCACGATCTGCCATACCATGCCGTACCCGCGCGGCGCCGAAACCGTCAAAAAAGCGCAGGATCTGATCCGCGGCGAGGGCGTCACGCCCGCCGCGATTGCTATTCTCGAAGGCAGGATGCGGATCGGTCTCTCGGATAAAGAAATTGACTACCTCGGCCGCTGCGGTTCCTCCGTGGCGAAGGTCTCGGTGAAGGATCTGCCCGTTTTTGCCGCAAAGAGTATGGACGGCGCCACCGACCTTGCCGCCACCATGAAGATCGCGAAGATGGTCGGCATCAAGCTGCTGGCGGCCGGCGGCATCGGGAGCGTGCACAGCCTCTCGGCGGACCTTGTAGACATCCCCGCCGAGCTCGAGGAACTGGGCCGCACCAACATGCTGGTGGTTTGCTCCGGCTGTATTCAGGATCAGGACCGCACGCTCGAATATCTCGAAGGCAGGGGCGTCACCGTCGTCGGTTTCGGCACAGGGAGTTTTCCGGCATTCTATACGCCGGAGAGCGACACGGAGCTGGAATACCGGCTCGACAGCGCGCCGGAGGTCGCGAAGGCCTTCCGCGCGAAAGAGACGCTCGGCATCGAAAGCGGTGTGCTGGTGCTAAGCCCCGTCCCGGCGGGCAACGCCATGGGCAAGAGCGTCATTGACCGAGCCCTCGGCATTGCCATCCCGAAAACGGACGAGCTGGGGATCAAGGGCAAGGACCGGACGCCGTTTTTGCTTGCGCTGATTAAAGAGATGACCGGCGGCATGGGGCTCGACACCCACACCGCCCTGCTGCTGAGCAACGCGCGGGCCGCCGCACAGATCGGATACCTGCTCTCCGCCATCGCCGAGATCGACGGCGCCGGAACCGGAGACCATTTCGACCCCGCCGTAGTGATGCGCATCCGCAACGACATCGCCGAGGAGATCGGCACGAGCATGGCAAAGGATCTGGAATCCTTCCGTGCTCAGTTCCGTGCCGAGATCGAGGAGATGCTCTCCGCTTTTGAGCCCGCCGCGCCGGAACCGGCCCCGCAGGAGATCCGGCCGGCCTATGCACCTTCCCCCGCGCTCACCCGCGCGCCTTCCTATACGCCGGAGCCCGAGCCGGAGCCGCAGCCCGTCGTTTACGTCGAAGCGCCGCACGCGCCCACCCCTTCGGCAATCGCAAATTTCAAACCGCAGGGTCTGATGGTCGAGGAAAAGGAAAAAGAGATCGAGCTGGACGGCGAATACCGGCCGACCGAATATAACCCGAAGAATTTCGGAAAGAAGACGGGGCCCGCTTCGGAGGAGCCTGCGGTGCAGGAGCCGGAAGAGCGGGAGAACGGGATCCCTCCCGTTTCTGAGAAGAAACCCGCCCGGGCGAAGAAATCCTCCGAAGCGGAACCTGCCGCAGAAGAGCTCGCGGAAGAGGGAGAGCCTTTTTCCGAGGAGGAGCCTGTGGTAACGGAGCCGGAGAAGACCGCCGAAGCGGAATCCGCAGAGGAATTTTCCGAAGAAAAACTCGGCGAGGAATCCTCCTCCAATGGGGAGGACTATGAGCCGACCGAATACAATCCGGCCAATTACGGAAAGCATAAAGAGGAACTGCCCGACCAGGAAGAGGCCGGCGCGACCGCCTACGATCCGGAATTCTACCGCAGGCGCGCCGACGAGCGGAAACACCGCATCGCCGAGGCCGCGGGAGAAGAACGGCATAAAGAAGAAGAAAAAGGCGCGGAGCCGGAATACGTCGACTGCAAGGGGCCGCTGGAATTCACCGGTGAGCATCCGTGGGCATGGAAATGCACCCGCTGCGGGCAGGTCTTTCAGAAGCACGAGCTTCCGCACAAGTGCGTCAAGCTTCCTGAAGAATGATGCGGCCGGATGCCGGGGAGCATAGAGACCGGCTGTTTATCGCCCTGCTGTTTGACGAGGAGACCAAAAGCCGCCTCTGCGGCACGACGGAATTCCTCGCGTCCCACCTGCGCGGCGGCCATATCACCGGCCGGGAGAATCTGCACCTGACGCTCGCCTTCCTCGGCGAAACGGAGCGGGGCGCGGAGGTTCGCCGGGCGATGGATGAGGCACGGGGGCCGGCTTTTGATTATAGGATCAGGGGCAGCGGCCGCTTCCCGCGCGGGGACGGCTCCGTTTTCTGGGTGGGGGTCGCCGCACACGAGGAACTGTATCGGCTTTACAACCGGCTCTCCGCGGCGCTCACCGCGCACGGCTTCCGGCTGGAAGAGCGGCCCTTCAAACCGCACCTGACGCTCGGGCGCGAGATCGTCACGGACGAGACGTTCGATCCGAAGGAGATGGAGAAGCTCCTGCCGGAAAAGCCGCTTCATGCCGGAAAGATCAGCCTGATGAAATCTGAGCGCATCGCCGGGAAGCTGACCTATACCGAGATTTATTCCGTAAAGCTGGAGGAGAAGGAGGGCTGACCTTGGAGGATACATTCACCGAAGGGATCCGTCCGGGCGGCCTGACCGACAACCGGGAAGTCCGGATCCTGATCTGCCATATTCTGGATGCCGCGGGGGAACCCCTGAGCTTTGACGAGCTCACAGAGGCCGTTCTCGCCGACGGCACGGCCAATTATTTTGAATTTGCCGATGCGGCGGCCGAGTTAAAAAATCTCGGCTGCCTCGACACCTTCCGCAGCGAAAACGGCGTCTGCGAATACCGCCTGACCGGAAAAGGCAGGGACGTCTCCGAGAGACTCTCGGGTGACCTTCCTGTTTCCATCCGCGAAAAGGCCGCCGCAAACGCAAAATCCATGATTCTGCGCCGCAGGAGGGAGGAGGAAAACCTCGTCTCCATCAGCCGAACCGAAGACGGCTTTATGCTGCATATCGAGATGAAGGATATCGGCACCGACCTGATGGAGCTTTCACTTTTCCTGCCCACCATGGAGCAGGCGATGGGGGCGAAGGAACGGTTCCTTGAGGACCCGACCGCCTCCTATAAAAAAGTGTTGGAGGCGTTGGCCGGAGAGATCTGACCGGCGCATATCTTTAATGGAACATAGTTTTTACGGCGCGATGCCCATCCGAAGGAGGTCATATTATGAAAATTAACGTGGCTCTGCTGTTCGGCGGAGTTTCCAGCGAACATGAAGTCTCCTGTAAATCCGTCGCATCCGTTGCGGAGAATATCAACAGGGAAAAATACAACATTCACATGATCGGTATCACCCAGGAGGGACACTGGCAGTATTATAACGGGCCGATCGGCCTTGTGAAGGAGAACCGCTGGGAGGATACGGCCTATACCTGCCCGGCGTTTCTCTCCCCGGACCGGGCTACCCACGGCATCATTTTCAACCACGAGGGTAAAATGACCACCCGGCGGATCGACGTGGCGTTTCCCGTGCTGCACGGCAAAAACGGCGAGGACGGCACGATGCAGGGCCTTCTGGAGATCGCCGGCATTCCGTATGTCGGCTGCAATGTGCTCGCCTCCGCGATTTGCATGGATAAGGATATCTGCCACACCGTACTCGCGAACGCCGGCGTGCCGCAGGTGAAGTGGAGGACCTATTTCTCGGGCTGTGATTACGGGCAGGCCGCCGAAGAAGTGGGCCGCGAGCTCGGCTGGCCGGTTTTTGTCAAGCCCGCGAACGCCGGCTCTTCGGTCGGCATTACCAAAGTGAAAAAACAGGCGGACCTCAAAGCCGCCTTTGATCTCGCCTTCAAAAGCGACCGCAAGATCCTCGTCGAGGAGGCGGTCAAGAACCCCATCGAGATCGAATGCTCCGTGCTCGGCAACGACGAAGTAATCGTCGCGGGCCCGGGCGAGATCGTACCGGCGGAGGAATTCTACACCTACGACGCGAAGTACAACAACGCCGCGAGCCTGCTCTATATTCCGGCGAGGATTCCGGAGGAGACCGCCGCGGAGGTGCGCGAGATCGCCAAAAGGGCCTATCATGTCCTCGGCTGCCGCGGCATGGCGCGCGTGGATTTCCTGATCGACGGCGACACCAAAAAGATATATCTCAACGAACCGAATACGCTGCCCGGCTTCACGGATATCTCTATGTATCCGAAGCTGCTGATGGCATCCGGGATGAACTATTCAGAGATCATCGACCGGCTGTTGGAGCTTGCCGTGGAGCCGTGAGGAGCCGCCCTACGGAGCCGCCGCACGGCAGCCTGCCGGGGAATCCGGAGCCGCCGCCCGACCGGGCGATGCGGCAGCCGCAAAAGCGGGCCGGAAGCCCCGGAATTTTTATGATTGGGAGGAACGGTTTACGGATACACGAGCCATCGGCGTTTTTGACTCCGGGTTGGGCGGCCTGACCGCCGCCCGGGAGCTCAGACACATCCTTCCCGGCGAAAATATTTGCTATTTCGGCGATACCGCCAGGGTACCCTATGGCAGCCGCGGCGGGGAGACGATACGCAGGTTTGCCTCGGAGTGCCTCAATTTTCTGGAGCGGCAGGACGTCAAGCTGATTGTCGTCGCCTGCGGCACGGTGAGCTCCGTGCTCGCGGATGAGATGGGGAACCGCCCCGTACCCTGCATCGGGGTCGTCGGCCCGACCGCGAAGGCCGCGGCCGCCGCAACCAAAAACGGGAAGATCGGCCTCATCGCCACCGCCGCCACCGTCGCCAGCCGCTCCTACGAAAAAGCGGTGAGGGCGATTAGCCCATCCGCCGAGTTCGAGGGCGTGGCATGCCCGCTGCTGGTGCCGCTCGTCGAGAACGGCTATACAGATTTTCACAACGAGGTCACGCGAAAGGTGCTTGCCTCTTATTTTGAAAAATTCCGCCTGACCGATATGGATACCCTGATCCTCGGCTGCACGCATTATCCGCTGCTTTACACGATGATTGACGAGATGACCGGGAGGAAACTCTTTCTGATCGATTCCGGCAGGGAGACCGCCCTTGCCGCGGCGCTTTATTTAAAAGAAAACGATTTGCTGAACGAGAGCGGGGAAGCCGGGAAGATGAAGTTTTTCCTCACCGACACCGCCGGCAGCTTTGCGAATCTCGGCAGGGAATTTCTCGGGGAGGAGCTGACACACGTCGAAAGAATCTCTCCCGACGACCTGATATATCAGAGGAAATTACAATGAAAAAAGATGTATTTATATTTATTAAAGGCATTCAGAATATCGACGGAGAAAAAGATACCATAGAGATGCTGACCAAGGGGAAATATTATAAAAGAAAAGGCAGTTGGTTCATCGATTACGACGAGGCCGAGGAAGAGGACGCCGCACCCACAATCAAGACCAAGCTCCAGGTGGACGGCACCGAAAAAGTGACGATGACCCGCTGCGGCAAACGCCACAGCCAGCTCATCATCGAGAACGGCACACGCCACCAGTGTCTCTATGACAACGGCTTTACGGACTGGATCATGGGCGTCCAGGGGGGCGAGATCAAAAACGATCTGAAAGAGAACGGCGGGATTCTGAATTTCCGCTATTCCCTGGATATCAACACGGCTCTCTCCAGCGAGAACGAAGTCAACATAGTAGTGAAGGAGTGCGAACATCACGATGCATAATCCCGTCGCGGAAGCAAAACAGGAATTCAGAAGCCGGATCGAATCGGCCTTTCGGGCCGCTTTTGCCGCCGGAGAGCTGCCGGAGGCCGAACTGCCGGATTTCATCGTCGAGATCCCGGCCGATTCCAAGAACGGAGACCTTGCCACAAACGCCGCTATGGTATCCGCCCGCGCGCTGCATATGGCGCCGAAAAAGATTGCGGAGACCCTCACTTCCCATTTTGAGGAGGGCGGAATTTTCACAAGGACGGAGGTCGCCGGACCCGGGTTCCTCAATGTGTTTTATGCGCCGGAATGGTATGCGGACACCGTTTCCACCATCTTGGAGAGGGATGCGGAATACGGCCGCAGCGACATCGGAAAAGGGCAAAAAATCATGGTGGAGTTCGTCTCCGCCAACCCAACCGGCCCTATGCATATGGGCAACGCCCGCGGCGGCGCGATCGGCGACGGCATCGCCGCCTCCCTTGAAATGTGCGGCTATGACGTGACCCGCGAATTCTATATCAACGACGCAGGCAACCAGATTGCCAAATTCGGCTGCTCGCTCGAGGCGAGATATCTCCAGATTTATAAGGGAGAGGAAGCTGTCGAGTTTCCGGAGGACGGCTACCACGGCGAGGATATCAAGGAGCGCGCGAAGGAATTTGCGGGCCTTTATGGAGATCGGTACGTCGACGCCGATCCGGAAGAGCGCCGGGAGGCCCTGATCGCCTACGCGCTGCCGAAAAATGTCGAAAGCCTGCAGCGCGACCTCGGCAAATACCGCATCGACTACGACGTCTGGTTCCGCGAGAGCTCGCTTTATAAGGACGGCACCGTCGATAAAATCGTGAAGATTCTGACGGAGCGCGGCCTCACCTACGAAAAGGACGGCGCTCTGTGGTATAAGAATGCGCAGGTGCTGGCCGGGCAGCTCCGCAAAGAGGGCAAAACCGAGGAACAGATCGAGGCGCTGGAGCTCAAGGACGACGTCCTGATCCGCGCCAACGGCAACCCGACCTATTTTGCCGGAGACATCGCCTACCATTACAACAAGTTTGCGATCCGTGGATACGACCGCGTCATCAACGTCTGGGGCGCGGACCATCACGGCCATGTCGCGAGGCTCAAGGGCGCGATGGACGCCGTAGGCTGCGACGGGGATAAGCTCGACATCGTTTTGATGCAGCTCGTCGAGCTGATGCGGGACGGCGAGCCCGTCCGTATGAGTAAGCGCACCGGCAAGGCCATCACCCTGACCGATTTGCTCGAAGAGGTGCCGATCGACGCCGCGCGTTTCTTCTTCAATCTGCGCGAGCCGAGCACCCACCTGATCTTCGACCTCGGCCTCGCCGTACAGCAGGACAGCCAAAATCCGGTCTACTACGTGCAGTATGCGCACGCGCGCATCTGCTCCATTCTCAAGAATCTCGCGGCCGAGAATATCGAATTTGATTCGCACTATGCCGGCCGCACCTATTCCGCGCCGGAGGAGCTGGCGCTGGCCGGCGGGCTCGCGCGCTTTCCGGGCGAAATTATCGATGCGGCATACGCCTATGACCCGGCCCGCATTACCAAATACGCGATCGACGTGGCAACGCTGTTCCATAAATTTTATAACAGCTGCCGCGTCAAGGGCGAAGAGGAGACGGTGCTTCAGTCAAGGCTCGCCCTTTGTATCGCAACAAAGGTGGTCATCCGCAACGTGCTCACGATGCTCAAAATCACCGTGCCGGAATATATGTGAGCGGAGAGCGCCCGTGCTTACGGAAAATCCGCCGGAGAAACGCTTCCAAGGTTAGTTGGCACGCCTGCCGAAGACCCTTTTGGAAGCCGCCTGAGGAGATCGTACGGCGCCTGAAAAACGAGGGACCGAGTTTACCGGAACACGGCGTCCGCCGGGATGCTCTTTTCAGCATCCGCGCGGGCGCTTTTTTAAATTCAAGGAAAAAAGGAAGGGATGTCGGAATGGAAAAATTCCCGAACCGCCCGCTTCTGCTCGACGGCGCGACCGGTACGCGGCTCTTTGCCGCGGGCATGCCGAGAGGCGTCTGCCCGGAGGCGTGGATCCTCGGCCACGCGGAGATCATCCGGGAGATCCAGAGAGGCTATGTGGAGGCCGGCTCGGAGATCCTCTATGCCCCGACCTTCGGTGCCAATTCGATCCGTCTCGCCGCTTTCGGCCTTGAGGATCAGATGGAGCGGATGAACCGGGATCTCGTCTCACTGGCAAGGGAGGCCGCCGGCGATGCGCTCGTTGCCGGGGATCTTTCCACGGCCGGAGAACTGCCGGAGCCTTTCGGCGAACGGCCCTATGCGGAGCTGGTCTCCTGCTATGAAGCACAGGCCGCCGCGCTCCGGGATGCCGGGGCCGATCTCCTGGTCTGCGAGACATTCACCTCGCTTTTGGATGCGAGGGCGGCGCTGCTCGGCGCAAGAAAGACCAGCCTCCCGGTGATGGTCAGCGTCTCCGCCGACGAATCCGGCCGCACCATGATGGGTTCGGAGGCGCTCGCCTGTCTGATCGTTCTGCAGTCCCTGGGCGCCGCCGCCTTCGGCCTCAACTGCGGCGAGGGGCCGGAAAGAATGCTTTCCGCTCTGGATCCCCTTTTCGCCTACGCGGATATCCCGCTCCTTGCGAAGCCAAACGCCGGTATTCCGGTCGGGGAGCCGCCGCGCTACGACCTTTCACCGGAGGAATTTGCCGCCGGGATGGAAAAGCTTCTCGAGGCCGGCGCGACCGTGGCCGGGGGCTGCTGCGGCACGGATGACCGCCATATCGCGCTGCTTCGCCGGCTCATGGACCGCTATGATTTTTCCGGGCGAAAAGCGCCGGAGAGGGACGGGAGAATCCCCGTCTCGGATGGGCGGCGCACTTATTTTTTGGACGAAACCTTCCGCTTTTCGGAGGAGATCGCGTGCGGGGAGGACATGGACGAGGCGCTCATCAATGCCGCGGAGGAGCCGGGCGATGCCGCTCTGATCCGGGTCGCCTCGCCGGAGGACGCCCGCCTGTTTGCACAAAATGCCCATCTGCTGCGAAAACCCGCCGCCTTTATTGCGGATGACGAAGAGGCGCTCGAAGCCGCCCTGTTTTTGTACCCGGGCCGCGCGGTTCTCGATTCCCGAAGCCGGATCGGCGGGGAGCGGCTTGCGGAAATCGCCGCGGAATACGGCGCGGTCATCCGCTGAAACTTTTTTAGAAATAAGAACACCCCTGCTTCGGGCGCATAAAACTCCCGGGGTAGGGGTGCTTTTTGTAAAATTATTCCGGAAGCTTCATGTCGCCGTCGCGCACCCAGCCGATTTTGCGGAGAATCTCATTGAATAGGT
>CAZLMO010000012.1:0-13771 GCA_964560915.1 uncultured Oscillospiraceae bacterium | reverse complement strand
GCCCGATCCAATCCGTCGCGGTGACGGCCCGCGGGTAGCCGTTTTCGGGGTCGAAGCCGGAATCAGGAAAGAACGCTTTTGTCATTCCGGAAGTTTCATGTCGCCGTCGCGCACCCAGCCGATTTTGCGGAGAATCTCATTGAATAGGTAAGAGAGAACGGCCGGCAGGAGGAAGCAGATGAGCGCAAGCCCGATCCAATCCGTCGCGGTGACGGCCCGCGGGTAGCCGTTTTCGGGGTCGAACCAACCCAGAATCAAGCCGATCGGCCCGAGCAGGCCGCAGGTGCCCATACCGGAGTTGATGGCCGTGCCGTACATTTCGAGCCTGAAAACGCAGACGGCAAGCGGCCCGGTGACCGCGGAAGCGAGCGTCGGCGCAATCCAGATCTGCGGGTGAAGAAGAATATTCGGCATCTGGAGCATCGAGGTGCCGATCCCCTGGGAGACAAGGCCGTTCCAGCGGTTTTCCCGGAAACTGACGACCGCAAAGCCGACCATCTGCGCGCAGCATCCGGCAATGGCGGCCGCTCCGGCAACGGCAAGCCCCTCCGAGCTGCCTTCCGCGGCGGTGCTTCCGGTCAGCACCAGCCCGGCGCAGATCGCGGCGCTGGAGATCGGCAGAGTGAGCACCATGCCGATGACGACGGAAACCACAAGTCCGGTGATAAAGGGAGCCTGTAGGGCCGCCCAGCCGATAAAGGTGCTGATGTAGCCGGTGAGCACGCCGATCGGGGGCGCGAGGAAGACGGAGAGCAGACCGCCCGTGAGCAGCGTGACGAACGGCGTGACGAGGATGTCGACGCGGGTCTTTTTGGAGACGGCGCGCCCCGCTTCCGCGGCGGCAATAGCGATGAAAAAGACTGCCAAAGGGCCACCCGCTCCGCCGAGTGTGTTGGCCGCGTAGCCGACCGCCGCAGAGGAGAAAATGACGAGCGGCGCCCCGCCGAGCGAATAGGCAATCGCAGCCGCCATCGCAGGGCCGGCCATCGCCTGCGCATATACGCCGATCTGAGCAAACACGGTGAGCCCCGGGATCATGCCGACCGCCTTAAAAATCGTGCCGATCAGCAGGGAAGCAAAAAGCCCCTGCGCCATAGCGCCCATCGCATCAATGAAATACCGCTTTCCGAGTTTTTTCCAAACGCTCATTTCCGTTTGCACCTCGCATATCCGTCCGGAGTTTATGCTGCAATGGCATAAATCCGTTTCTTTCCATTATATCAGCCGGGGCGCGACATGCAAGCAAAGCGGGCAGATAAATTTCAAAGATGGGCGTCGGAAACCGCATCTATGCGGGCCAGGGAACAACCGGCTGGCGAAGACGGGCTCTCTTTTTGCCGGCCGAAGCATGATTTAAAAAGAAAAAAGCAAAAAAATTGGATACGAAAAACATGGGAGCTGCGCAGAAAACGACGAGGGCCGCCTTTTCCCGCCATGGCTGGATTTTTCTCTTGAACTGGGTTTTTATTCGTGTTATGATAATAACAGAGTATGCTTTGTTCCGATTGGAGAAGAAAAAATGAAACATGAGAAGTCCTGCGGCGGGCTGATTTATCGTGAGCAGGAAGGGGAGATTCAGCTTCTTCTGATCAAGCACCGCAGCGGAGGCCACTGGTCTTTTCCCAAGGGACACATGGAGGCGGGCGAAACGGAAATGATGACCGCCCTCCGAGAGATTCGGGAGGAGACCGGGCTCCAGGTCTTTTTGCGCGAAGGGTTTCGGGAGGGCGTCGAGTATTCCCCCAAGCCCAACGTCAAAAAACAGGTGATCTATTTTATAGGGTTTACGCTGAATGAAAGCGTCCTCCACCCACAGGAGGAGGAGGTCAGCGAAATTGCGTGGATGGAAATCCATACCGCCTATGAGATGGTCACGTTCCGCAACGACAAAAACCTGATCTCCCGTGCGATGGAGTATCTCGAGCGCCGTGGTATCTGAACCGAAAAAAGCTCCGGAACAGGAATGTTCCGGAGCTTTTTCTGTAGGTCGGGGAAAAAAGGCCGCTTGGTGCCCGTCTATACCGGATCGCCCAAAGAGGCGGATCGGAGGAACTGCCCGGCGCCCGAGCAAGATCTCTGCATTTCGGCGTGCTCAAAACGGCCCGAGAATTTTATGAATTCAGCGCTTTTTTCTCGAAAGATTCCAGATCGACAGAACATAGAAGACCGCCGCCGTCGCGATCAGGACCAGAATGCTCAAAAACGGGGTGGCGGTCGTACCGCCAAACTCATAGGTGACGCCCATCATTTGTTCAAATTCATGAACCGCCTCCGCGGGCGCACCCGCAAAGGTGACCGAGAGCGGATCCGCCATCATCACCTGCCGGAAAAGTACCGCGGAATGGGAGACGGGGAAAAGCTTGATCACCCACTGAACCCCCTCCGGAAGCTGCCCGATCGGGAGGTAGATGCCCGTCAAGAAGCCGATGATGGTTCCGATAATCGTACTCGCAGTTGCAAAGGCGTTGGAGCTTTTGAAAAAGGAAACCACAAAAAGGACGATGGAGGTATTTGTAAAAGTGGAAAGAAGGATCAACCCCGCCACTTTGGCCAGCGCGGCAGGGCCCAGCAGCTCGCCGCCATTCGCAACGACGTAGATTTCGGCCAGCACGAGCGTGATGAAGCTCATGATGCAGCCGATCAGATAGGAACTGAGGATATATCCGCCCGCGATCCGGCTGTGTTTAAGCGGCGAGGAGGTGATATCCTTGATGATCTTTTTGGTCTTGTCATCCACCATGATGCCGAAGGCGCCCATTGTGGTGGTGACGGAGGTCACGGCCAGAAGCCCGGCCATGATCCAGCTGTCCATCAGGTAGCGTACCCCAATCATATCCCCGAAGCTGTTTACCCAGACATCCCCAAGGAACAGCGCGTATAACCCGATGATGATAAAAACGGCCAAAAGGGAGAAAAAAACCGATGTTTTATCCCTGAAAAAAATCAGGAGATTTCTCTTTGCGAATCCGATCATTCCCGAATCTCCTTTCCCGTTATGGCGATAAAGGCGTCATCCATGGTGCCGGTCGTCACTTCGAATCCAGAGATGGAATCCGTGACCTTTTGTAAAATCGGCAGAGCCGAGATGGTCGAGGGGATGGAGACGAAAACCTGATTGGCTTTCTGCGTGTAGGGGATGGCCTCGGCCTCCAGGAGCGCACCGACCTTCCGCACATCCGCGCAGAAAAGGGAGAGCTTATCGGTCGTATATTTTTCTTTCAGATCGGCAGGAGTGCCCTTTGCAACGATCCGGCCGTCGTCGATGACGATCACATAATCGGCCCCCGCCGCCTCCTCCATGTAATGGGTGGTGAGAAAGACGGTCATTCCGGTATCCCTCTGCAGCGAGGTGACAGTTTCCCACACGCTTTTGCGCGTCTGCGGGTCGAGGCCGGTTGTAGGCTCGTCCAGAAAGAGAATCTTCGGCGTGTTGACGAGCGCCCGCGCAATGTCGCATCTCCTGCGCTGCCCGCCCGAGAGCTGGCCGTAAGGCCGCTTCAGGATTTCGGTGATGCCCGTGACCCGCGCGACGTTCTCCACGATTTCGTGAAGTCTCTGCCCGCCGAGGCCATAAAATCCGCCGCGGATCTCCAGATTTTCCTGCACGGTGAGCAGGTTGTCGAGCAGGCTGTCCTGAAATACCGCCCCGATCACGGAACGGATCGCGTTGTCCTCTTTACCGAGCACATGTCCGTCCACGACAACCTTGCCGGCGTCCGGCTTCAGAAAGGTGCAGATGATGTCGATCGTCGTGGATTTTCCGGCGCCGTTTGGCCCGAGGAAGGCAAAGATTTTCCCGCTTTCAATATAAAAATCCAGCCCCTTTACCGCGCGGACATTTCCGTAGGATTTTTGGAGGCCGGAGACCTCAATGATTTCGCTCAAACGGACATACCTCCCATGCATGAATCTTTCCATATAATGTAAGAATCATACCATAAAATCGCCGGGAATACAACAGGCCCGCAGCCGGCATTTTTAAGATTTCCCGTTCAAAAAACGGGACAGCATGCCGGCCATCCGCCCGATTGGCAGTATAACAAAAAAAACCGAGCACAAAATCGTGTTCGGGTCCGGATGGCATCTAGTGCTTGATTCAGATAGATGCTTTCTTTTTCTGCCGGTTCAAAATTATCGGATTTGAAGCGCACCGTTTAGGCAAGGCTGTCCAGTTCGTTGGAAGAGGCAAACTGGGAAATGCTTTCCTCCGCCAGATTTTGCTGCTCCTTATCGGTCTTGCTTTGCTCGGTTTTAATTTCTTGAATCCGTGCCTGCAGCTGCTGGATCTGGGCCTGGATGAGTTCGACTTGCTTCTGTTTGGTTTCCTCACCGCCGTCGCCCTGATTGATTTTCGTGATTTGGGCTTGCAATTTTTTAATCTGCTTTTGCAGATTTTCTACAGCATCCTCATAATCCGATGAATTGACCGCTGTGGAAGATATCGATGATATAGCTGACATTTTTTACGCCTCCTGATTTTTAATAACTCTTTCTGCTCTATATTTCGGACGGATTCCGTGGAAAATTATGTTATTTGTGTGATAAACCGGCTATAAAAAATTCATTGCCCAAAAACAAAGCGGAACGCAAAAGATATGAGTAAAGGAAATACGGGGGCAGTCGGATCGCCCTAGATTTTTTACGGCGGGCGGCTTTCTTCCCATAAAGAGCAGCGCGGACTTTGAAATTTTTTGAGTTATCCCGTATAATAAGAATACCTTTATGAAAACAAAACGGAAGGGAGTAGATCCGTATGGAAATCAAACGGGCGAGTGAACTTGGAGAGAGCGTCCGAAAAAAAATCAGCGATGTTTTTGTGGGCGGTTTCTTTCAGTGGCTGCGATATTTTTCGAAAGATCAGGAAAAACTGTCCCGAGCCCTTGCCCATATGTTTCGTTTGGAGGCCTTTTATGCTGCGGTCGACGGCGGCGAGATTCTGGGGATCGCCGCCTGCACGGATGGGAAAACCTCCTCCGTGCGGATCCGCACAGGCGAGCTGCGCCGCCATCTGGGATTTATTATGGGAAGCTTCGCGGGGCTCCAGCTCAAAAGAGAGCTGGAGAACCACCCATATCCCTTCCCGATCGAACCCGGCACCGGTTCCATCGAATTCGTCGCAACCGATACGAAACACCTTGGACAGGGTGTCGCCTCGGCCATCCTCCGGCAGATTTTTTCGGATACTCCGTACCGCGCCTATGTGTTGGAGGTCGCGGACACCAACACGCCGGCGGTCCGGCTTTATAAAAAGCTCGATTTCCGGGAATTCCTGCGCGTACCCCACAAATACAGCAAGCAGAGCGGAATTAACGCTCTTATATATATGAAATATGAGAAAGAAGAAAATGCCCGGTTCTGAAAAGCAGTGAGGGGAAATGGGCGGGGTTTCTCCGGGGCCGGCGGGCTTTTCGCCGGTTTTTATCGGTAAGTGCTTCTTTTTAGAGAAATTTCCCGCCGGCAATTTGGGCAGGAAAAAAAGGGACACGCCCTCCTGTTCATGGAAGACGGGTCCCTCATATGCCTGTGGCCCGATCCAAGACGGATTCCGGAACGGGTATAAACAAAACGGCTCCCCATGTGGTGGGGAGCACGAGTTGTGGGCAGATCCTGCCTGGTGGCGTCCCCGGAGGGATTCGAACCCTCGGCCTTCCGCTTAGGAGGCGGACGCTCTATCCAGCTGAGCTACGGGGACAGACGGCTTTTTAAAAATGCCTTGTTTATTTTAATCTTCACGGCCCCGTTTGTCAATCGGCTCCGCCCGGCGCAGGCTGATTTTGCCGCCGCCGGCAGCGATTTTTCCTGGGGCTTTCTTGTTTGACTTGCCGTCCGGATGGGATTACAATAGTCCGTATAGAAGATCCGGGGGGATGTTTGATGGTGAAATATGTGTCCGCCGCCGTCATCGAGGACGGGCAGGGCCGGATCCTGATCTGCAAACGGCGCGGGGGCGGGAGCTGCGCCCATCTCTGGGAATTTGCCGGCGGCAAACGGGAGGAAGGCGAGAGCGACGAGGAGTGCCTGATCCGCGAGTGCCGCGAGGAGCTGGATGTCGGGGTCGCCGTCGGGGAGCTGCTACTCGAAACCTCCCATCGCTATCCGGAATACGACGTCGACATCAAATTTTTTCGCACGAAGATCGTCTCCGGGGAGCCGAAGCTCCTTGTGCACGAGACCATGGGCTGGGTCGGGCCGGAGGACTTTGACGGGCTGGAATTCTGCCCCGCGGACAGGAATATCCTGAAGCTCCTGTCCGCAAAATAGGGGCGGCGCCATGGAGTCGTTCGTTTGGAACCCGTGGCACGGCTGCCATAAATTTTCGGAGGGCTGTCTGCACTGCTACGTCTACCGCCGGGACGAATCCGTCGGGAGGGACACCTCCGCAGTGGCAAGGACGGCCTCGTTTTCCGACGCGGTAAAAAAGGATCGCCACGGAAATTGGAAATGGCCCTCCGGCAGTGAGATCTGGCTTTGCCTTTCCTCGGATTTCTTTCTTGAAGAGGCCGACCCGTGGCGGGATGAAATCTGGGAGATGGTGCGGCAGAGGCCGGATCTTTTTTTTCGCATCATCACGAAGCGGATCGTCCGTTTTTTGGACTGCATCCCGGAGGACTGGGGCGGCGGATGGGAAAATGTCTCCATCGGCTGCACGGCCGAGAATCAGCGGCGCTGTGCGGAGCGGCTTTCGCTCTTCCTTTCGCTGCCGATCAAAAACCGCTTTCTCGTCTGCGAACCGCTTTTGGAAAAGATCGACCTCGGGGTGATCCCAAAAGGAACGCTGAGCAGCGTGATCGCCGGCGGAGAGAGCGGGCCGGGCGCGCGCACCTGCGATTACGCATGGGTACTGGATCTGCGGCGGCAGTGCGTGGATAACGGGGTTCGCTTTCATTTTAAACAGACCGGCGCCAACTTTGTTAAGGGAGGCAGGCGCTATCTGATCCCGCGGAAGGATCAGATCCCGCAGGCGGGAAAAGCCTGCATCGATTATGAACCGGAAGGAAGTAAAACGGAATGATTCAATCGACGCTCTGCTATATCGAGCATGAGGAAAACTACCTGATGCTTCACCGGACCAAAAAGGAGCACGACGCCAACAGGGACAAATGGATCGGCATCGGCGGCAAATTCGAGGATAAGGAGAGCCCGGAGGACTGTGTGCTCCGGGAGGTGCGCGAGGAGACCGGTATTGTGCTCGGCGAGTACCGCTATCGGGGGATCGTCACTTTTGTCTCCGACGAATGGGAGACCGAGTACATGCACCTGTTTACGGCGCAGGCGCCGGAAGAGAGCCTTCCGCCCTCCGGCGAAGACATGCCCCGCTGTGACGAGGGAGACCTCGAATGGGTGCCGAAGAAGAAAATTTTACAGCTTCCGATTTGGGAAGGGGACCGGATTTTCCTGCGGCTGCTGGCGGAAAAGCATCCTTTTTTTTCGCTGAAGCTCGAATATCGGGGAGAAGAGCTGGTTTCCGCCGTATTGGACGGAAAATTGCTAAAAACATAGAAAAGATTCGTAAAAAATGCCTGTACCAATGATTGACAGAAAGCAAAAATGGAAGTATACTGAACCCGGAAAGGAAGCGGCAGCATGAATGAAGAGATAAAAAAACTTGCCGAGGACCTCGGTTTCGATTCCAAGATCGGAGAGCTCCCCGCGAGGCTGGTTCCCTGCGACGCAGCTCTGAGGAGATTTTGCGTCCAGAATATGTGCGGGCAGTATAAACGGTGCTGGCAGTGTCCGCCGGCCGTGGGCGCCGCGGAGACGCTGATCGCCCAGTTACATAATTATAAAGATGCCCTTGTTTTCACCAACGAGTATCCCTGCACGGATCTCAAGGACGCGGCGCAGGTCGAAAAGATGCACGTCGCCCATGAGCGCCGCAGCCAGCTGCTCTGGATGTCGATGCAGAAACTCGGGTATTCCAAGAAAAACGCCCGGGTCCTGACCGTCGGCGGCTGCCATCTGTGCCCGGAGTGCGCCTGCATCACCGGCGAACCCTGCCGCCATCCGGATATCGCCTGCCCATCGCTGAGCGCCTATTGCGTCAACTGCACCGAGCTTGGCAAGCTGACCGGCCAGAATTTTGCCGGCGAGCACGGCGGATGCGTCTTTATCGCCATTGTTATGCTCAAATAAACAGAAAAAAAGGAAAAGCCTTTCCGGGAGAACCGGAAGGGCTTTTTTTGTTGTCTTGAGCATTTTGGAACACCCACAATGCGGGCAGGGAACTTCAAAAAAAACGATCAACTCCGTGCCATAAAAATCGGGGGGAGGCTTTCTTTATCTTCCGCGCCGCATCAGCATGAGGACGGCGGAGACGAGAGGTACCGCCCCGGAATAGAGCAGCACTTTGCCGACATTGGTCCATCCCAGCGGCACAGTGCCGAAAATCTCCGCGAGCGCCGGGATATAGATACAGGCGAGGACGATGGAGAGCGAGATAAATGACGCTCCGACGAGCTTCCAGTTGTTGAGCAGCCGGATGGCGAACAGGGAGCGGCTTTCGCTTTTACACTCGAAGGAGTGAACGAGCTGCGTCAGCACGAGTGCCGCGAAGGCGCAGGTCCGGGCGGCGGCAAGGCCTTCGCCGCTGCGCAGAACCGAGGTGAATGCCAGCAGGACGGAGAGGCCGATCAGGAGGCCGCGCGTGACGATGGTGAAGCCAAGCCCGCGCGAGAAAACGGATTCGTTCTTCGGCCGGGGCGGAAGAGCCATGGGGTCGCTCTGCGGCGGGTCGAAGCCGAGAGCGATGGCGGGCAGGCCGTCCGTGACGAGGTTGACCATCAGAATTTGGATGGGCAGCAGCACAACCGGCAGCCCGATCAGCATCCCGGCAAACATCGTGAATACCTCGCCGATGTTGCAGGAGAGCAGATAGCGGATGAATTTGCGGATATTCTCATAAATGATGCGCCCTTCCTCCACGGCGCCGACGAGGGTGGCGAAGTTGTCGTCAAGCAGCACAATGCCGGAGGCCTCCCTCGTCACGTCGGTGCCGCCTCTGCCCATTGAGACTCCGATATCCGCCGCCCGCACCGCCGGCGCGTCGTTGACGCCGTCCCCGGTCATGGCGACCGTGTGCCCGGAGGCCTTGAGCGCCCGCACAATCCGCATCTTGTGTGCCGGCGTCACCCGGGCAAAAACGCGGATGGTCTCCGCTTTTTTTGCAAACCGTTTTTCGGAGAGGGCGTCGATCTCCGCGCCGGTCATCACGGAATCACCGTCCGCCGGGATGCCGATCTCCCTCGCCACCGCAACGGCCGTATCCTTATGGTCCCCGGTGATCATGACGGTGCGGATGCCGGCGCTCCCGCATTTGAGCACGGCGGGCCTCGCCTCCGGCCGCGGCGGGTCGGCAAGCCCCGCCATACCGATAAACGTGAGGCCGCCTTCGGAGATCGGGCCCCCGGGAAACGGCTTATAGGCGAACGCGATCATCCGGAGCGCCTCGGAGGCCATCCCCGAGAGCAGTTTCTCCGTTTTTTCCCGTTCCGCCGGGCCGAAAGAAATGATGCGGGCCCCCATCATACAGGAGGTGCAGCAGCCCATGAGCACATCCGGCGCGCCTTTCATAAAAATAAAGCGCTCCCCGCCGCGGCTCCGCACAGAGACGGACATCCGCTTCCGGGAGGAGTCGAACGGGATCTCCGCCTCGCGCGTGTAGCAGGAGAGGATCGCCCCGATCTCCGCGCCGGAATCCCTTGCCATCTCCAAAACGGCAAGCTCCGTCGGGCTGGAAGAAAAGTCATCCGATGCGTTGTTGCACAGGACGGCGGCAAGCTTCATCTTTTCCCAGATTGCCGCGCAGGAATCGGCCGGGCCGGAAAGGGAAACCGCTTTCCGCACGGTCATTCTGTTTTGTGTCAGCGTGCCGGTTTTATCGGAACAGATGATATCCGCGCAGCCCAGGGCCTCGACCGCATGCAGCTTGCGGATCAGCGCGTTCTTTTTCAGCATCCGGGAGACCGCGAGCCCCAGCGAAATCGTGATGACGGCGGTCAGCCCCTCCGGCACCGCGGCGACCGCGAGAGAAAGCCCGGTCAAAAACATGTTGAAAGGGGCCTCGCCGCGCAGCACGCCGGTCAGGGTCACGATCCCGCAGACCGCGAGGCACCCGGCCCCGATCCAGATCGAAAGCCGCGAGAGCCGCCGCTGCAAAGGAGTCTGTTCCTGGCCGGTCTCCCTGAGCAGGCCGGCGATACCGCCCATTTTGGTGTGCATGCCCGTCCCGCTGACAATCGCTCTCCCGTGGCCGGAGGCGACGGTCGTGCCCATATAAATAAAACCGGGTTCACCGGGCAAAACCTCTTTTCCGATCGGAATGGATTCCCCGGTCAGCAGGGATTCATCCGCGGAGAGCGCAAAGGCCTCCAACAACCTCCCATCTGCGGGGACTCTGCACCCGGCGGAGAGCAGAATCACATCGCCGGGGACCACTTGAGAAGCCGGTATTTCGGAAGGCTTTCCATCCCGGAGCACCTTCGCGGTCGGAGCGGAGAGCGCCTGCAGCGCCTCAAGGGTTCGCTCCGTGCGGTACTCCTGAAGAAAGCCCAGCAGCGCGTTCATCAGCACGATGGCGAGGATCGTGACGGCCTCCACATACTCGCCCATCAACACGGAGACCGCCGTGGAGGCGATCAGGATCAGCGTCAGCGCATCCTTAAACTGTGAGGCCAGCATCTTTGCGGCGCTCGTGCCGCGCTTTCCCTCGAGCACGTTTTCCCCGTATTTCAGAAGCCGCCCGGCCGCCTCCGCCGTGGAAAGCCCCTCTTTTTCCGGAAGAGTAAGTATTTTCAAAGCCGCCGCCCCCGTCCGTTTTTTTCGTAAAAGCCTATGCCGCAAACGGACAGGTTATGTTATTTTTTCGTCTCCGTTCCCGGAGGCGAAAAAGAAGAGGGAGCTTTTTTACGCTGCCTGTCTCCGCGGGAATCCATGACGGAGGGGAGTTTTGCCATCCCCGGCTTTTTTTAAAAAAAACCTTTATTCCCAAAAGAATCCCTGAGCTCTTTTTCAGGCGAGATTTTCCCGGAAAAATTCTTTCCCTGAGACCGCCCTGCAAAACATCTGCCGCGAAAAAAATTCCCGGCCCGCTTTTCCCGCCGGCGCGCGGAGGGCAGACAGGTGCCCGGTTCTGTGATAAAATGGAGCCATCGAAGGAAGGGGGCGGTCAAAACGGATCTCACTCTGCTGCCGGGGCTGCTGCTCCCGTGGTACGAACAGAATAAACGGGAGCTGCCGTGGCGGCGGGACCGGGAGCCGTATCATGTCTGGCTTTCGGAGATCATGCTGCAGCAGACCCGCGCCGAGACGGTGAGGGGCTACTATCTCCGCTTTCTGGAGAAGCTCCCGACCGCCGCCGATCTGGCGGTCTGCCCGGACGACGAGCTGAATAAACTTTGGGAAGGGCTTGGCTACTACTCCCGGGCACGGAACATGAAAAAGGCGGCGCAGATTGTTGCCGGAGAATACGGCGGGCGTTTCCCGGAGGACTATGCTTCCGCCCGCGCGCTCCCCGGGATCGGGGATTATACCGCCGGGGCGATCTGCTCCATCTGCTTTGAGCAAAAGACGCCGGCCGTCGACGGGAACGTATTGCGCGTTTGGTCGAGGCTCTGCGCCTCCCGCGCGGATATTCTGAAGCCGGAGACAAAGCGCGCCGCCGCGGAGGCCCTCGCGGAGGTCTATCCCGAGGGGCGGTGCGGCGACTTCACACAGGCGCTGATGGAGCTCGGCGCTTCGGTTTGCCGACCAAACGGCCAGCCGGACTGCGCCGCCTGCCCGCTGCGGCCCATCTGCCGCGCCGCCGCGGAGGGACTTTGGCCGGAGCTTCCGGTCAGGTCGGAGAGGCGCCCGCGCCGGGAAGAGGAGCGGACGGTCTTTCTCCTTGAATGCGGCGGCGAATACGCGATCCGGAAACGGTCCGCGGAGGGGCTGCTCGCCGGTCTCTGGGAATTCCCGAACATTGGAGGGAAGCGGACGCTGGAGGAGGCGCTCGCCCAGGCGGAGGCATGGGAGTGCCGGCCGCAGATGGTGCGAAAGAGCGTGGAAAGGACCCATATTTTCACCCATATCATATGGAATATGACCGGGTATTTTATCACCTGTGAAGCAAAACCGGCCTGCTTTGTCTGGGCGGATGCGGCAGAGCTGAAAGAGAAATTTTCCCTGCCGACGGCGTTCCGGAAATTCTGTGATTTTCAGCAAGAGAAGAGCGGGGGATGACCGGCTCCACGCTTCGGAAGCCCTGCGGATTCAAGGGGGAAAGACACAGGGGATGACGGCTTTAGCCGAAACCGGTTTTACCGTTGCCTTTATCCCAAATGCAAGGCAGCGGGATCCGGGATCGCCCGGGCGGAACGGTGTTCGAGGAGGAATCCCCGCGGCCGGCGGCATTCCGGAGATTTTGCGGGATCAGGAGGAAAAAATATGAGATATAACGACTTTCACGGCGAACAGATCTCGGCCCTCGGCATGGGCACGATGCGTCTGCCCACAAAGGACGGCCGGATCGACGAGGTGGAAACTTTCGGGATGATCGACTACGCCTATGAAAACGGCGTCAACTACTTCGACACGGCGTGGTCCTATCACGGCGGGGAATCAGAACTTGTGACCGGCTGGGCGCTCGCGAGATATCCGCGGGAGAGCTGGAATCTGGCGTCGAAACTGCCCGGCCATGAGACAAACCCGGATTTCCGCCCGGCGGCGACCTTTGAAAAACAGCTTCAGAAATGCGGCGTGGAGTATTTTGACTTTTATCTCCTGCACAACGTCTGCGAGAATTCGCTGCAAACCTATCTTGACAAGGATCTCCGCATTGTTGATTACTTGCTGGAGCAGAGGGAAAAAGGCCGTATCCGGCATCTGGGATTCTCCTCCCATGCGCGGCCGGATACCCTACGGGACTTTTTCGACCGGTATCCGGGCTGCTTTGAATTCGGCCAGATCCAGCTCAACTACATCGACTGGACCTTGCAGGATGCCGGAAGCAAATACGTGCTGCTTCGGGAGCGGGATCTCCCGGTTATCGTGATGGAACCGTGCCGCGGGGGCCGGCTCGCAAAGCCGGGAGAGAAAGCCGAATCCCTGCTCCGCTCCGCCCGCCCGGAGGCATCCGCCGCTTCGTGGGCGTTCCGATATGTGCAGTCCCTGCCGGGCGTGCTCACGACGCTGAGCGGCATGAGCACGATGGAACAGCTGGAGGAAAACGTGCGTACTTTTTCCGAAGGAGAGCCGCTTTCGCGGGAGGAGCGGGCGCTGCTCGAGCAAATCGCGGCCGGTATGCTGGATCTTCTGCCCTGCACCGGCTGCCGCTACTGCTGCAAGGGCTGCCCCGCCGGGCTCGACATCCCGCTGCTGCTTTCGATTTACAACGACTGCAAGTTTGGCGTTTCTTATACGCCGGCGATGGCGGTGGAGGCGCTGCCGGAAGATCGGAAGCCATCCGCCTGCATCGGCTGCGGAGCCTGCGAACACGTCTGCCCGCAGGGAATCCCCGTGCGGGAAATTCTGAAAAAGCTTGACGAACGGATGCAGACGTTTCCACACTGGAAGGATGTCTGCGCCGAACGTGCCAGGCAGGAAACCTGAATTGTGTAAACGAAAAAAGTACCGGCTCAGCCGGTACTTTTTCAGCCCACACAAAAACCCGGGAACCGTGTTATAAAACGGTTCCCGGGTTTTGCTTGGTGCGGCAAACGGGACTTGAACCCGTACGTCGGTTGACACACGCCCCTCAAACGTGCCTGTCTGCCAGTTCCAGCACTGCCGCATA
>CAZLMO010000011.1:15886-29271 GCA_964560915.1 uncultured Oscillospiraceae bacterium | reverse complement strand
GCGCTGGCGGTGAAGCTCCCGATCCATCATTTCGGCGAGCTCCGGATCCTCCTTCTTAAGATACTCGGCGCTGTCGATAAAATCTCCGTACATGCGCAGCTCCCCCTTCTTGATAAAATACTTGTATTATTATATTAGTTTTTGCCGGATATGGCAAGAGAAAACATCGATCAACCTTTGACAGAAGCAAAAACTGTGTTATACTCTTATTATCCCATCACCTCCGGAGGATACCATGAAATATGTCTTTATTATCAACCCAAAAGCCGGAAAGGGCAAATCCGCCGATGAGATTGCCCGGAAGATCCGTTCTTTTTTTAGCGGCATAAATATAGGATATAATATCTATTTATCGGAATGCCCGGGGGATGCCATCCGCTTCAGCAGGGACTGCCCGGTCCCGGAAGAGGAAGAGGCCTGCTTCGTGGCATGCGGCGGCGACGGCACCTTTTTTGAAGTCGTCAACGGCGGCTTTGAGCGCCCCGGCGTCAGCTTCGCCTGCTACCCGTGCGGCTCCGGCAACGATTTCATTAAATCCACCGGCGGAAAAGCGGCCGATTACCGCGACCTTCAGAAACTTCTGGACGGAAGCACCCGGATGATCGACGTGCTCGACTGCAGCGGCCATATCTGCACCAACATGTGCAACATCGGCCTCGATTCCATCATCTGCGACCGCATGAACCGTTTTAAGAAAATTCCGCTTGTTTCCGGCCCGATGGCTTACAATATCTCCACTGGGGTCTCCGTGCTGGGCAAGCTCGGTTACCCGATGAAGCTCACCTTCGACGACGGCGAGGTCTACGAGGGATCGCTCACCCTCTCCGCTTTCGGAAACGGCATTTGCTACGGCGGCGGGTATTACCCCACGCCCGAGGCAAAGCTCGACGACGGCCTGATCGATTTTTGCGGCATCAAAAAGGTCGGCCTGTCTCAGGTGGGCCGGCTGATCGGCATCTACAAATCCGGAAAACATCTTCAAAGCGAAGAGGTTAAGCCGTTTTTGCTCTATAAGAAGATTAAAAGCGTGCGCATTGAGAGCGACGAGGATCTCTCCATCTGTATGGATGGCGAGGTCTATCACGGCACCGAGCTGGATATCTCCATCCGCCCGGCCTCCCTGCCGTTCCGGGTGCCGAAGTTCGACTGAATCCGCTATGCACGGGGCGCAATTTTGCCCTGACCGTTTTTTTCCGAAAAGGGAACGTCGCGGCGCTCCAACCGAAAAGACGGATTCCCCCGGAACCAAAATTTTATGTCACTTGGTAAAGTAACCGGATATAAATAAACCGCCCGCCGGGCGGTTATTCGGATATGGGCACAGCCCCCGTTTCCCCGTCGCATGTTTCTATATGGTTTTGAGATTAAACAAAAAAGGGCCTCCGGATGGAGGCCTTTTTTTATGCGCGGAATACGAAACTATTTTTTGAAAGCGGCCGCCGCAGCGCCGATCAGGGAGATCACTGCGAGTGCGGAGAAGATGGCCGCGGCATCGGCAGCGCCGGTGTTCGGGTTCTCCTCTTTCGCAGTTTCCCCGGAGGTTTCCGCTTTTCCGTTTACAGCCATAAACGGAGAGGCGCTGGTGACGGTGATCTTCGCGTCGCCGTCCTTGTTGGCGGTGACCTCAAAGGTCTCGATCTTTCCGTTCTTCTTCATGTGGTAAATGGTGACGGTCTCGCCCGCATATTCCTTGCCAAGTTCAAACGTGAGCTTCCATGGGCCTCTTCCGTCAAGGTCGATATCCCATCCTTCGATGATATCGCTGCTTCTGAATCCGGCGGCAACGGCAAAATCTTTCAGGGTTCTGTATTCCGCCGTCCCTCCGTTCAGCCTTTGGGATTCGACGCCGGATCCCGCGACGGACGGCTCTTCATCGTCGTCATCGTCGTCGTCATTATCGGTGTTCCTGGAAACCACTCTGTAAGAATAATCCCCGAGAAGGTACTTCACTCGATATCCGTTTGGAACGAATGCTTCCGGGTTCTCCGTGAAATAGCCGCCGGTCACGGAAAGTTCGTCAACCTCCTCCGAAGTCAGAATGCCCTCAAAATTTCCGCCGGTGATATAGGTTTCGCAGCCGCTGCGGTTATCTATCAGGTTGATGCCGTCCGCGGCCTGATTCGTGCTGGCGTTGCGAAACGTGCCGCCCTTGATTCTCAGGGTGGCGTGGCTGTCCCCGTTCTTTACGGTGTGGGAACCGTTAAGGAAAGTACCGCCGTTGATGACCAGATTGGCCTCTCCGGACGTATATTCCGGGTCATGGCTGCTCCAGCCGTTCATGACCGGGCTGGCATCATAGTAGTCGCCCATCGTCGCGGTGACACCGGCGTTGATGGTCATGGTGCCGTGGTTGTGGATGGCGTACCAACGGCTGCCCTCATGGGTGAAAGTGCCGCCGTCGAGCGTCGCGGTGCCGTCGTTAAAGAGGGCATCGCATTCGGTGGCCGTATTGGTGACCTTGCCGGCGGTTTTGCTGTCCGTCACGGTCAGCGTGCCATGGTTGACAATCGTAGCCTTGTCAAGATCCGTCTTATAGTCAACCGTACTTGCCGGGTTTGAAGTCAGCGTATAACCGTTCAAATTCAGCGTTGTGTCCACATCTGCAGGGATCGTCACGTTGGCGGTGATGTCGGTGCCAAGTTTGATGACGTTGCCGTCCGCGTAGATCACCGCGTTCGCAAGTTCGTCGGCCGTCGAAGAGACGATCGTCGCATCGGATATGGTGATGCTCCCGCCTGTACGAGCGATCAGTTTTCCCGCAAAAGTGCCGCCGGTAATTGTGACCGCAGCGTCCGCGGTAAGCACATCGGCATCGTCGGCGTCTTCATTCGTTGCGCGGGTAAACGTGCCGCCCTGAATATCGAGCATACCTCCGCCGCGATCCTCCGCGGCCTGTTTGACCGTGTGAATTCCGCCGGAGAATGTTCCGCTCTCAATTGTCAGCGTCGCCTCACCGGAAGAATATGGGTCCTGAGACTCATGCCCCCAGCCGTTCAGAATATTGGAGACATCCGTGGCGGTACATGTAACTGTCGCGCCGTCAATGGTCATCGTTCCATGGTTCTGAATGACATACCAGTCGTTCGACGAAGAAGTCTGCGTGCCGCTGTCGTTGGAACGGGTAAAGATACCCCCGTTCAGGCTCGCCTCCCCGTCATTCAGCAGGGCGGGCATGATCAGGTGTCCGGCCTCCGTGGCCGCTTGGTTATCCACCGTCCCTCTTCCCGTCACGGTGAGCGTACCGTTGTTGGTTATCGTGGGCGCTTTTTCGCTCTCATTGATCAAATTATGGCCATTCAGATCAAGGGTAACGGTTTTATCCGCGAGAATTTCAATACACGCGGTAATATCCGCTTCCAGCGTGATTGTACCCCCGTTTGCAATATTGGTAATCGCAGCTGCCAGCTCTGTTTCGTTGCTGACCGAGATGGCGCTCGATGGCTCCGCGAATGCCGCGACCGGCATCAGGCCAAGCATAAGTAAAAATGTCAGCAAAATTCCGACTATTTTTTTCATTTTTTCTTCTCCTCCGTTTTCTTTTTGTTCGACGATTTTTCCCCAACGGGCGTCAAAGCGAAGTCCCTTTCGCGATGCCGCCTAAATCCCCGTCTCATATCATACCCATAAAAGTGAAGAATTTCAAGCTAAGTTTTCCACTTTTTTGTTTATTCCAATAAAAATCGTGCTGTTGTTCCCTTTATGGTAGAACAAAAAACTCTTTTAAGAAAAACCGCTTCGCGAGATTTATTTTTAAGAAAATAAGCGGGAGTTTTTTCATTCGATTGAAAGGCATTGTCCGGCAAAGCGGGCCGGCGGTTTTCCGCCCCGCAAGGAGGCGGAGCATTTTTTCTCAAATGCCGTCTCCGCCTCATGGATTTTCCCATGAAAAGAAATTGCCTCCGCCGCAAATTGCGGCGGAGGCAATAACATATAGGATAATTTTGCTTTTCCGTTTCCGGGCCGAAAAGAAGAAAGGAGATTGGGCTAAACCATCCGGCGCAGGCTCCGTATCTTCTGTACTTTAATTGCCAGATAGGAGGACAGCGCTCCGCTGAGAAGATCGTTGGGAAGAAAGACCAGCGATCCCGCCAGAAATACTTTCGGCAGGGAAACCGGGTTGCCCAGATAAAAGTTCGACAGCCCATAAAAATAAAAGAGGCCGCACAGATGCACCATAAAAATATTGAGCACGCTCAAAAGAAGAAAAGCGGGCACCGTGCGCGCCAGACGGGTTTTCAAATGCCCCGAAACCGCCGCCGCCAGCAAAAATCCAGCCAGATATCCGAAGGTTGGGTTGAGAATATAGGAGATTCCGCCGCCGCCCGCAAAGACGGGCAGTCCGCCGAGACCGAGCAGCAGATAGGCCAGCACGGAAAGCAGCCCGTAACGCCGCTCCTGAAAAAGAATCGCAAGGTTGACGAAGAAGAACTGCAGCGTCATGGGCACAAGCAGAAGCGGCACTTTGATAAAGGCGCCTACGCAGATAAAAGCCGCGAACAGCCCCGCAAGGATGATTTTTTCCGTATTTGTGTTCATATTTGAAACTCCCCGTCAGTCTGTGAGGAAGGAGACCGCCACGACCCGCAGCCCCAGATGAATCCCCAGAACCGGGCCCATTTTCTGCATCTTGATGGGAAGGCCTGGGTATCTCTCCTGGATCACATGATAAAGGTTGCTGGCCGTGCGGCCGTTTTCTATATAATTTACCACGGCGCTCTTGGCCTCCGGAGGAACTTTATCCGCAAGTTTTTTGAGGATTTCCGTATTTCCGCGGGCCATGCCGTCGGAGACCACCGCTCCGTCCCGGAAGAACAGGATAGGCTTTTTGTTGAGGACGGTCCGGACGCTCATCCGGACGAAGCCGAGCCTTCCGCTTTTCTGCAGCGGCGCCATGTCGTCGACGGAAAACGCGATCGTGATCTTCTCCCGGATCCGGATCAGCTGCTCCTCGATCTTCTTGAGCGGCTCCCCCGCATCCGCGAGCTTTTTGGCCTCGCAGACCAAAAGGTAGATCCCGCCTGCGGTCAGGCGGCTGTCAAACACGGCCACCCTTTCGCTTCCGGTCTGTCTCGCGGCCACGTAGGCGGCGCTGTAGGTTCCGCTGAGGCGGGAGGAGATGGTGATGCACAGCACCTCGTTTCCTTGGGAAAGCTCCTCCTCAAAGGCGCTCAAAAACGCCTCCACATTGGGCTGGGAAGTCGTAAAGGTCTCGTTCGACCGAAGCAGGGCCTCAAAGCCGCCGTTTCGATCCGAATAGGTTTCCTGATATCCGAGATTCCCGACGGAATAAGGAATGGGAACCACCTGCACACCCAGAAAGTCGGCTTCCTCTTTTCTGAGATACGCGGTGGAGTCGGTGATGATTTTAATCATGCAGATCCCCCATCCTTCGGAATCTTTGGTAGCGGTTTTCCGCGAGCGCATCCCCGGAGAAAGAGAGCTTCTCACGAAACATGTCGATCAGGTCGTCTTTTATTCTCTCAAAAATCATCGGCGTCTCGGGGATGATTTTCTCGATGATGCCGAGGGAGAAAAGATCCTCTGCCGTCAGCTTCAGGCACTCGCAGGCCTCTTTTACCTTCGAGCTGTCCTTCCACAGAATGCTGGCGCAGCCCTCCGGGGAGATGACGGAGTAGACGGCGTTTTCAAGCATCCAAACCTCGTCGGCAACCGCGAGCGCCAGCGCGCCGCCGCTGCCGCCCTCCCCGATGATGATGGAAATGATCGGTGTTTTGAGGGCCATCATCTCCGTGAGGTTTTCCGCAATCGCCTGGCCCTGGCCCCGTTCCTCCGCGCCCATGCCGCAATAAGCGCCGGAGGTATCCACGAAGCAGACGACGGGCCGCCCGAATTTCTCGGCGAGCTTCATCTGCCGCAGCGCTTTGCGGTAGCCCTCGGGATTGGCCGAGCCGAAATTGCGCGCGGCCTTCTCTTTGACGTCCTTGCCCTTTTCGATCCCGACGACGGTGACGGGGATGTTACCCAGCCAGGCGATGCCGCTGAGGATCGCCCGGTCGTCCGCAAAGCGGCGGTCGCCGTGCATCTCGATAAAGTTCGTAAAAATCCCCCGGATGAAATCCGCGGAGGTCAATCTGTTTTTGGCCCTGGCTGCCATGACTTTTTCATAGGCCGTCATGCCCTCACCTCCCCGGCATGCAGTTTCAGGATTTGAGAAATATAGCTTTTTTGCTTCCGGCGGTTGACGACGTCGTCCACAAAACCGTGCTCAAGCAGAAACTCTGCGCGCTGAAAACCCTCCGGGAGCTTTTTGCGGATCGTCTGCTCGATCACTCGCGGGCCCGCGAATCCGACGAGCGCCCCCGGCTCGGCGATGATGATATCCCCCTCCATGGCAAAGCTCGCGGTTACGCCGCCGGTGGTGGGGTCGGTGAGCACGCATAAAAACAGATTTCCGGCATCGCTGTGCCGCCGAACGGCGCCGCTGGTTTTGGCCATCTGCATCAGAGAGATCACGCCCTCCTGCATCCGGGCGCCGCCCGAGACCGTAAAGCCCACGACAGGAAGATGGTTTTCCGTCGCCTGCTCAAACAGGCGGGTGATCTTTTCCCCCACAACGCTGCCCATGCTTCCCATCATAAAATAGGGCTCCATGACGAAAATCGCGGCCTTATTTTTTCCGATCTCGCAGAAGCCGCAGACAACGCCGTCTTTTTCGGCGCTCTCGAGCTGGGCGTGGACCAGTTTTTTCTCGTAATCCGGGAAATTCAGGATGTTTTTGGAGGTGAGCTCCGCGTCGGTCTCCTCGAAGGTGCCGCCGTCGCAGATCAGATTCAGGCGCTGCCTCGCGTTCATCCGGAAATGGTATCCGCAGTAAGGGCAGAGGTGGAGGTTCTCAGAAATCTCTCCGGAGGAGAGGTTTTTTTGGCATTTCGGGCAAACCAGAAACAAATCCTCCACGCCCTCGTTCCGAGTGCCTTTTTCCAGTTTGCTGTACCCCTCCAGGGGGTTGGACGGCTTTTTAAACAGCATGGGAATCCTCCTTTACCCCAGAAATTTGGCGACAAAATCCGTCGTGTAGGTGGAATTTTCAAACTCTTCGGCGGAGAGAATCTCCTCCTCAAAATCGGCGTTGTGCTCGATGCCCTCAATGATAAGCTCGCAGAGCGCGGCCTTCATCTTCCGGATGGCCTCGTCCCGCGTCTTGGCATAGACGATGAGCTTGCCGATCATGGAATCATAAAAAGGAGGGATGGTATATCCCTGGTAGATGGCCGTGTCGAAGCGCACCCACGGGCCGCCGGGGATGAAAAGCATCTCGATCTTCCCGCAGGAGGGCCTGAAATTCCGGTAGGGATTCTCCGCGGTGATCCGGCATTCGATGGCGTGGCCGCGGACCTCGATATCCTTCTGGGCAAAATCCAGCTTCACCCCCGCGGCGATGCGGATCTGCCACTTCACAAGGTCGATCCAGGTCACCATCTCCGTGACCGGATGCTCGACCTGGAGCCGGGTGTTCATCTCCATGAAATAAAAATCCCCGGAGGCAGGGTCGTATAGATATTCGACCGTGCCCGCGCCCCGGTAACCGGCCGCGGCGCCCGCCCGGACGGAGGCCTCGATCATCTTCCGGCGGGTCTCCTGCGGAAGAATCTCCGAGGGGCTCTCCTCTATCAGCTTCTGGTTTTTCCGCTGGATCGAGCAATCCCGCTCCCCCAGGCAGACCACGTTTCCGTAGTTGTCGGCGAGGATCTGCATCTCGATATGCTTGACCGGGTTTAAGTATTTTTCCATATAGAGCGCGCCGTCCCCGAAAGCGGACTGCGCCTCGGCAGAGGCGGCCTGATAGCCGCTCTCCAGCTCCTCCCTCGTATGGATCAGGCGGATCCCCCGCCCGCCGCCGCCGGCCCGCGCCTTAATTAACAGCGGAAAGCCGATTTTTTCCGCCGATTTTTTTGCGTGCTCCAGGCTCTCCAAAAGGCCGCAGCCCGGAATCACGGGCACGCCGGCCTCCTCCATCGTCTTTTTGGCCATGGCCTTATCCCCCATTTTTGAGATGACTTCGCCGGAGGGGCCGATGAAGGCGATGCCGTTTTTTTCACAGAGCGCGGCAAACTCCGGGTTTTCGGACAGAAACCCGTAGCCGGGATGGATCGCCTGCGATTTGGTCGCAAGAGCGACCGAGAGGACGGCGGTCATATTGAGATAACTGTCCTTCGAGCGCGGGCCCCCGATGCAGTAGCTCTCATCCGCCAGATGGACGTGCAGCGCATCCTTGTCCGCCTCGGAAAAAACCGCCACCGTGGTGATACCCATCTCCTTGCAGGCCCGGATGATCCGGATTGCGATCTCCCCCCGGTTGGCAACTAAAATTTTGGAAAACATCTGTTATTCTCCCCTGACGACGGCAAAGGATAAATCGCCGCAAACGCTCAGCTTTCCGCCGACGTATCCCTCGCTTTTTATAAAATAAAAAGGCCCTTTTACCTTCGTGATCTCGCTTCTGAATTCGACCGTATCGCCGGGCCTCACTTTGTTTTTGAATTTCACCTTGTTGAGGCCGGTGAGATAGGGCGTATATCCCTCCCCGGTCTTCTGCCGGTCCGCAAGCAGGCAGGCCGACTGGGCCATCATCTCGCAGAGGATCACGCCCGGAACCACCGGGTTCCCGGGGAAATGCCCCTGCAAAAAATATTCGTCTCCCCGCACCGTATATCGGCCCACGGCCGTCCCGTCTTCCAGTGTGACTTCGTCGACCAGGAGCATGGGCTCCCGGTGTGGGAGGATCTTCTTGATTTCTTCCTGGTTCATAAAAGCCCCTCCTAAAAAATTTTAAAGAGCACCTGCCCGAATTCCACGATATCCCCGTTCTTCACACAGATATCCGCGATCTCGCCGTCGTGCTCGGAAGTGATCTCGTTCATGAGCTTCATGGTCTCGATGATGCACAGCACGTCGCCCTTCTTCACCTTGCTGCCGATGCTCACAAAGGGGTCCGCTTCAGGCGTTGGCGCGCTGTAATACACCCCGACGATGGGAGAGCGCACCTCAGTCAGGTTGTTGAAATCGAGCGCTCCGGCATCCTGCACGGAGGCCGCGGCCTCTTCCCCGGAGGCGGGCGCTGTGGGCGGGAGCGGGGCATCCGGCCGGGAATCCCTCTTCTCAAGCCTGATTTTTGTCTCTCCCTCGCAGACCTCCAGGGATGTGAGTTTTCCCTGATTCATAAGATCCACGAGCGCTTTTATGTTCTTAATATCCATTCCGAACCCCTCTTATAGTTTGTTGAAAAGGATGGCCGCGTTGTGCCCGCCGAAGCCCAGCGAAAGGGAGAGCGCCTTGTCGGCGTCATACGCTCTTTTTCGGTTGGGCACATAATCCAAATCGCACTCCGGGTCGTGTTCTTTATACCCGACGGTGGGAGGAACGACGCCGGTTTCCAGCGTCAGAACCGCGGCGATGGCCTCAACCCCGCCTGCGGCGCCCAACATATGCCCCGTGACGGATTTGGTGGAGCTGACCGGTACCCGGTAGGCAAGCCCGCCGAGGGCCCGCTTGATGGCAAGCGTCTCGGTCTTGTCGTTGAGCGGCGTGGAGGTGCCGTGAGGATTGATATAGAGCTTTTCGTCCGGCTCGAACCCGGCCTCTTCAAAGGCGAGGGAAATCACTCTCGAGGAGCCCTCCGCCTCGGGCTGCGGCGCCGTGATGTGATACGCGTCGCAGGTGTTTCCGTAGCCGGAAAGCTCGCAGTAAATCCTTGCGCCGCGGCTCTTCGCGTGCTCGTATTCCTCGAGCACGACGATCCCCGCGCCCTCGCCCATCACAAAGCCGTCCCGGCGGCGGTCGAAGGGAATCGAGGCGTTATCCGGGTCGTTCGTCGTGGAGAGAGCCATACTGTTAGTAAATCCGCCGATGGCCAGCGGGGTGACGGCTGCCTCGGCGCCCCCGGCGAGGATCGCGTCGGCATAGCCGTACCTGATGGCCCGAAAGGCCTCCCCGATCGCGTGGGTCGAGGTGGCGCAGGCCGTCACAACCGGCAGATTCGGGCCCTTGGCGCCGTACCGGATGGCGACCATCGCCGAGGCCATGTTGCCGATCATCATCGGCACAAAAAACGGAGATATTCTGTCCGGCCCCTTCTCCAGCATTTTTTGGGTCTCGGCGATGGTGGTCGAGATCCCGCCGATGCCGGAGCCGATGTAGACGCCGAAGCGTTCGGGGGCGATATTCCCGGATATGCCGCTCTCCCCCACCGCCTGGGCCGCTGCGGCCAGCGCGTACTGAGCATAAAGATCCGTGTGCCGAATCTCGCTTTTTTCCATATAAAGCTCGGGGTGAAAGTCTTTGACCTCCGCGGCAATTTTGACTTTCATTGAACTTGCATCGAACCGGGTGATCGGCGCAATCCCGTGTATGCCGCCGGTGACGCTGCTCCAAAAGGAAGCGACATCGTTCCCTACGGGCGTGATGCAGCCGAGCCCCGTGACAACCACTCTTCTCATAAAGACCTCCTACATGCACATCCCGCCGTCCACCCGGATCACCTCTCCGGTGATATAGGAGGCCCGGTCGGATGCCAGAAATACTGCCAGATCCGCCACTTCCTGTGCCTTGCCCATCCGTTTTAAAGGGATGGCGGCGTCGATGCCGTCTTTTACCGTCTGGGGCAGGTTTGCGGTCATGTCGGTCTCGATGAATCCGGGCGCAACCGCATTGCAGGTCACGTTCCGGGAGGCAAACTCCTTTGCGGCGGTCTTGGTGAGCCCGATCAGGCCCGCCTTGGCCGACGAGTAATTTGCCTGCCCGGGGTTGCCCATGAGCCCGCTGACCGAGGAGATATTGATGATCCGGCCGGCTCCGGATTTCATCAGCGCCCGCGAAAGATACTTGATAAAATGAAAAGCCCCTTTGAGGTTGACACCGAGCACTGCGTCGAAGTCGTCCTCGCTCATCCGGAGCAGCAGCGCATCCTTCGTGATGCCGGCGTTGTTGACCAGAATATCCACTTTGCCAAACTCCGCGACGATGCGCCCGCAGACCTCTGCGGACCTATCGGGGTCAGAGACGTCGCAGGAGTAGCTTTGCGCATTTACGCCGAAGCTCCGGGCCTCCTCGCAGACGCCCTCCGCAAGCGTCTCGTTCCCGGAGTAGATGACCGCAACATTCGCGCCCTGACGCGCCATTTCCAAGGCGATCGCCCGGCCGATCCCGCGCGAGGCGCCGGTGACAACCGCCGTTTTTCCATCAAGCATAAGCATGAGCTACCTCCGTAAGCGTCTCCTCCAGCGAGGTGATATCCGAGACATGCAGCACCCGCACGGAGCTGCTGATCTTCCGGATCAGCCCGGAGAGGGTTTTCCCGGGGCCAACCTCAATAAAGGTGCCGAAGCCGTTCGAGATCATCGTTTCCACGGTTTTCTGCCAGAGAACGGGGCTTTTTGCCTGCATGGAGAGCAGCTCCTTCGGGTCGCCGTACCTCTCGGCGGTGACGTTCGAATAGAGGGGCATGCGCGCCTCTCCGAAGGCTTGATCCCGCAGGTATCCGGCGATCTCCCGGGCGGCCTCCTCCATAAAGGGGCTGTGAAACGCGCCGCCGACCGCCAGACGGATGCACTTTCCTCCCCTTGACGCGACGGCCTCCTGTAAGGGCTCCGCGCTCTCTAAGGCGCAGGCCACTACCGTCTGCCCCTCACAGTTATAATTGACGGGGTACGTTTCAGGAATCCCTTTGCAGATATCTTCAACCTGTGCGGCGGAAAGCTTCAGCACGGCCAGCATGGTGCCCGGATGTGCTTCGGCGCAGGTCTGCATGGCTTTTGCCCGCAGGTACACAAAATCACAGGCCTCGCGGTCGCTCATCAGGCCCGCATAGGCGAGAGCCGGGATCTCCCCGAAGGAGAATCCCGCCGCGCCGCCGGCATGGACTCCGTTTTCTTCCAGTACCCTCGCGCACGCGAGATCCATCGCGAACAGGCACGGCTGCGTGTGAACCGTGAGGTTCAGCTCCTCCGCAGGGCCTTCAAAACAAAGGGCCTTTACCCGCTCCCCCGCAAGATCAAAGACCTCTTTTGCGCTGTCGAAGCGCTCATAGAGATCTTTGCCCATCCCCACGGTCTGGGCGCCCTGCCCCGCAAATACAAAAGCTATTTGATCCATTCCGGCGCTCCCTTCAGCAGGGATTCCGCCTCGGAGAACATCTCTTCAATAATCTCTTTGGCGGCCTGCTCGGTTTTGACAAGGCCGGCGATCTGACCGGCCATAAAGCAGCCCTTCCACTCATCACCGTCCACCGCCGCGAGCTTCAGCGCGCCCGCGCCGAAAGCCTCGAGTTCCGCGTTGGAGAAGGAAGCATCGTATTCCCGCGAATAGAATTCCCGCGAGAAGGGGGTCTTGAGCGAGCGGACGGGATGCCCCAGCCGCCTGCCGGTGGCAATCGTATCAATATCCTTGGCTTTCAGAATTTTATCTTTGTAAATCTGATGAACGCCGCATTCTTTGGCGACGAGGAAGCGGGTGCCCACCTGCACGCCCGCGGCTCCGAGCATGAGCGCCGCCGCAACGGCCCGCCCGTCGCCGATCCCGCCGGCGGCAAGAACCGGAATCCCCACGGCGTCCGCAACCTGCGGGACCAGCGCCATGGTGGTGAGTTCGCCGATGTGGCCGCCGCTCTCCTCGCCCTCCGCGACAACCGCGAAGGCTCCATAGCGCTCCACCCGTTTCGCCAGCCCCGAAGACGGGACGACCGGAATGACTTTTATGCCCGCCCTCAGCCATGCGTCCATGTATTTTGAAGGATTCCCCGCGCCGGTGGTGACGACCGCAACCTTCTCCTCGGCCACGGTTTGAGCGACCTCCTCCGCAAACGGGCTCATGAGCATGACGTTGACGCCAAACGGCCGGGAGGTGAGCTCTCTCGCCCGAACAATCTCTTTCCGAACAAAATCAGCCGGGGCGTTGCCCGCGGCGATGATGCCTAAGCCCCCGGCTTCGGAAACCGCCGCCGCAAGGGAGGCGTCGGCGATCCATGCCATTCCCCCCTGAAAGATGGGGTATTCGATCCCCAGAAGATCACACAGAGAAGTTTTTATCATATTGATCCCTCGTTTATGAATTATGCGTTTGGGAGAACCGCCATCAAATCCCCGATGGTCTTCAGCGATCCATCCATCTCAATGTTCACCCCGAATTCTTCTTCAAGGTTCATAACAAGCTCCACCATATCCAAAGAGTCCAGTTCCAGCTCCGCAAAGGTGGTCGTTTCCGTAATGGCGGATTCGGTTTCCATGTAGTCGTTTATCACTTTCGCAATTCTTTCCAACATTTCTTTTTCCTCCAAAAATAAATTTTATTCTATGGTCGGGATCACTCCCAGGTCATCACGCAGGTGCCCGCCGTGAGCCCCGCTCCGAACGCCGACATCAGCAGCCTTG
>CAZLMO010000011.1:2265-15786 GCA_964560915.1 uncultured Oscillospiraceae bacterium | reverse complement strand
ATCACGCAGGTGCCCGCCGTGAGCCCCGCTCCGAACGCCGACATCAGCAGCCTTGTGCCTTTCTGAATTTTTTGCGCCTCCAGAAGCTCATCCAGCAGAATCGGAATGGAAGCCGACGAAATATTGCCGTACAGGTGAATGTTCGAAGGGAATTTCTCCTTCGGCTGCCCGAGTTTTTCCCGGGCGAAGTCGAGGATCCGCTGATTCGCCTGATGCAGAAGATAATAATCAATATCGTCGGCACAGAGGGAAAGGCTTTCCAGCGCCGCCTTCGTCTGGGTCTCGATCATGCGCACCGCAAACCGGAAGACATCCTGGCCCTGCATGCGGAGGAAGCCCCGCTCTTTCCCCTCCCGGAACGGGCAGTTCCCGTTTCCGTCTTCACGGGCGAGGATCCTAGTATTCCCCTCGGCGGTGAGACAACTATAGTTGAGCGCCGTTCCCTTTGTAACCACACAGGCGCCTGCACCGTCCCCCAAAGAGCACGCAGGTGGCCCGGTCGCTCCAGTCCACATGCTTCGACATCATCTCGGCGGAAAGAATCAGGATCTTCCCCGCCTTGCCGGTCGTGAGATACGCCGCCGCCACATCCAGCGCATAGAGAAAGCCGGAGCAGGCGGCATTCAGATCGAACGCGGGGCAGGAGATCCCCAGCCTCTCCTCCACCGCGCAGGAAAGGGACGGCGTGAGAAAATCTCCTCCGATGGTGGAGCAGAGCACCATGTCGATCTCCGACGCGCGGAGGCCGGATTTCCGGAGAGCCTCCCGCGCCGCGTTTTCACACAGATCGGTCAGGGACTCCCCGACGCACAGGTACCTGTTCTTTACCCCTGTATGGGAGGTGATCCATTCGTCGCTCGTATCCAGAAACCCCGACAGGTCGTCGTTCGATATGGCCTTTTGCGGCAGCGCCCTGCCGGTGCCGATGATTTTTAAACTCATTTTTATGCCTCTGCCTTTTCTTTAAAGAATAGATTCAACTTTTTGATCGCGGATAAAAGAATCTCTTTTTCCCCCTCGGAAAAATTTTTGCCGATATCCATGGCCATCCTTTTGTGAAAGATACGGTGGGCCCGATTGACCTTTTTGCCCAAGTCGGTCAGGCTGATCATAAAGCTCCTCCCATCCTCGGGGCAGGGAGCCTTGGATACGAACCCTTTCTTCTCGAGCTTTTTCACCGCGACGGTGACAGTCGGTGCCGCCACGCCCAGAGAAGATGCGATCTCGCTGACCGTGGTGTATTCGCCTTTTTTGGCGATCACCTCGACAATATGCGCCTCCGTTACCGTGATGGAGGCATTGGAAATGGATTTCAGCGATGTTTCCTCGTATTTTAAAATTATACCAAACGTATCCACCAGCAGATCATTCAGGTTTTGCTCAAACTCCGTCATGGATGGCGCCCCCTCAAATAATTAATTAGTCTAACTAATCATATAGTCGGATGCCGAATTTGTCAATCCCCTTTTTTCCTTTGAAACCGTCCGGATTTTTTCACTTGATTCCCGGGGGATTGTATAGTATTTTAAATGATATATAAAAATACGATGCAGACTCCGTCATATGCATTTGCGCCGGGCCTGCGGTCCGGGAGGAAGGAAGGAACCATGCCCGAGAATTCAAAAAAGAAAAAAATCCCTGCCGCCGACAAAATCGGCGGGTGCGGGATTCCGTGGGCGTACGACCCCCTGTCCATCGACGGGATTCAAAACTATCTGGAGCCTCCGGCGGCGCATCTGGAGCTTACGGTATTGGAATCGGCAGCCTCCACCAACTCCCTGCTGCGGGAGCAGGCAGAAACCGGAGAAAAGCGGGCTCGGGCGGTGATCGCCGCGGCCCAGACCGCCGGGCGGGGAAAACCGGGAAAAAGTTTCTACTCGCCGCCGGATACAGGTATTTATCTGAGCGTGCTGCTCTATCCGGGGCTTTCCGTCGGGCGGGCGTCCCTGTTGGGAACGGAGGCGGCCGTGGCGGTATGTGAGGCGATTGAAAGCGTTTCCGGGGATAAGCCTTGGATCAAATGGGTGAACGATATCCTGATCGGAGACAAAAAGGTCTGCGGGATCCTGACCGAGGCCTCGGTAAAGGAGGCCGGGAAAGGGCCTGATTATGTGATCGTGGGCATCGGAATCAACGTATATCCCCCGAGGGAGGGGTTCCCCGAGGAGATTCGGGAGATCGCGGGGAGCATTTTCGACCGCGTGCGGCCCGGTGCGAAGAACCGCCTGGCTGCCGAGGTTCTGAACCGTTTTATGCGGCGCTGCCATGCGCTCGAAAAAGAGAATACGATGGAGGGGTACTCCGAACGCAGCCTTGTTGTGGGAAAACGGGTCGCCATCCGGTTGGGAGAAGCAGAAAGTTTAGCCACCGTTCTGGATATTGACGACGAGTGCCGTCTGATCGTCCGGTATGACGATGGGAACGAGGCGGCATTGTCCGCGGGGGAGATCCGGGTTTTGCCGTGATATGCCGCGGGGCACGCCGCTGCCCCAACCGGGCCGGCGAAGAATCCCGGCGCCGTCCTGGGAATTGAAGAAAATCGCCGTCTGTTTATCCGGTATGACGATGGGAACGAGGCGGCATTGTCCGCGGGGGAGATCCGGGTTTTGCCGTGATCCCTTTCGAAAATCTCCGGGGCGGGGAAAACTCCGCCCGCAGAGGATCGTGGAGGGTTTCCCCCGCCCGAGCCATCTTTCACCGGCGCGGCTTTTCAAGCCCAGGTCCGCCCGAGATGGCTCAGGCCGCGGCGGATTTCCCCGTCTTTCAAAAAAAGCGCCAAAAAACCCGGCCATGCTTCACTTGCATGGCCGGGTTTCCCGTTAAATCAGAATCCATTTTATGCGTCGGCCTTTTCGCCGCCGTAAAACCGCTTTTTGAAAAAGCGCCCCTTTTGTTCCCTTATCTCCGTAAAAACCGGTCAGCGCACCCACAGGAAGAATCGCGGAAGCGAACCGATTCCGGTATTCGGGTTTTCTTCCTTCTGGCTTCCGGAAGTCCCGGAGGTTCCGGAAGTGCTTGAAGTACCGGAGGTTTCGGTCTGCTGCGTGGTACCGGAAGTGGGCTCCACCGTAATCGGCGAAGAGGATGCCTTCCCGCTCTTTGCGGAAGTGACATAGGTGCCCGGCTTCTTTGCCACCAGCGTGGAATCATAGGCGGCGGCATATTCCGGGCCGTTAAGAATCATATACGCCGCGTCGGCGGTGACATCCTCGAGCTCAATATCCCCGGTATCGTCGCACATGGCAGCGATCACGTCAATGGTTCCGTCCTTGTGCATATATAGAATGGTCAGCTCATCTTTTTCGTATTCATCGCCGAGGCTGAACATGATCTCCTTATCCCCGGAGTCCGTATCCGTGATCTCGCAGGAAAAGAGCATCTCCTTCAAGGTTGCGCCGAGTTCCTTCGCAAAACTCTCAAGATCCTTGTATTGCCAGCTGAGCCAGCTCAGGCGTCCGACGCTGATATTGGTGCCGGATGCTTCGATTCCATCCTCCTCATAATATTCGTCGTCGTCATCGTCATCATCGCTTGATGCAAACGAGGCAACCGGCAGCACGGAAAACATAAGCAGCACGCAAAGCGCAAAAGCCAGTATTTTTTTCATAAAATACCCTCCTTTGATTATCGGAGACAATCCGATCATTTTTCTCCTTTTACTATAGCAGCATCCGAAAAAATTTACAAGCAAAAGCACCGGATTTTGTCAAAAGAAGCTCATTTATGACGCGGCCGGTTTCGGGCGGCGTCCTATTTTCGGGTGATCCCTCAAGGGAAACCGCCCCGGCCGAACCCCGATGACATTCCTTTTTCTTTCCTTCATATGGTAGCCGGAGACCGTCCGATTATTCATTTTAAGCCGGTAGAATCAAAACTGTTTGCTTCCGGCGGCGGGCCCGCCGAAAAGGGTTCATTCGATGACGCGGTAATTCCGGGCGGCGTCCTCTTTTTTGGGCGATTCCTCAAGGGAAAGCACCTCGACCCGAAGGGGTTTCTGCCCCAGCCGAATCTCGACGACGTCTCCCTCTTTCACTTCGTAGGATGCGCGGGCGATCTTTTCGTTGACGAGGACGCGCCCGGCGTCGCAGGCCTCATTGGCGATGGTGCGGCGCTTGATCAGGCGGGTAATTTTCAGATACTTGTCGAGCCGCATGGAATTCCTCCTTAAAAAAAGCCTCCGCTCGGTGGAACGGAGGTTTGGGTTTCTTCCTTATTCCTTCGTGACGGCGGCTTTCAGGCCCTTGCCGGCCTTAAACACCGGAAGCATGGAGGAAGAAATATCGATATCCTCCTTGGTCCTCGGATTGACGCCCTTTCTGGCGGCTCTCTCTTTAACTTCAAAGCAGCCAAATCCGACAAGCTGGACTTTTTCTCCGGCAACCAGTGCCTCGGTGATGGAATCCAGAACGGCAAGGACGGCTTTTTCGCTGTCTTTCTTGGTGAATTCGGTCTTTTCCGCTACGGCGGTGATCAGGTCGGCTTTTGTCATTTTACATTTCCCTCCGTTACAATTTTGCCGCTTTTCTGCGGCTTTTTTTGTTCCTCTTCCTTTTTTGCCGCATCCCAGAGCTTTTCGAGCTCCTCCGGCGAAAGGTCCCGGAGGCTCTTCCCCTCCCCGGCAGCTTTCTCTTCCGCAAAAGAAAAACGCTGTGTGAACCGTTCGCAGGAACCGGAAAGACATTCCTCCGGCTCTGCGCCCAATGCTCCCGCCACCTGCACGGCGGCAAAAAGCACATTCCCCAATTCCTCCCGTTGCCGGGAAAAATCGTCTCCGGCCGCGGCCTCTTTCAGCTCCGCAACTCCCCCGTCGAGATTGCGGAAAGCCCGGTCGACATCATGGGACAATCCCGAAGCCTTCGCCGCGCGTTTTTGCAGCTTTGCACTCCGCATCAGCGCGGGCAGGGTCTTCGGAACGGCCATGAGCGTATCCGTGCCGGTCTTCTGGCCTTTGGTCTCGGCCTTTATTTCATCCCAGCGCCGGAAAGCATAGTCCGCGGAAAACGCGGCTCTGTCTCCGAACACATGGGGATGGCGGACGATCAATTTTTTGCATAGGCCGTCGCAGATTTCGGAAAAACCGAAGCTGCCCTTTTCTTTTTCGATCTGGCAATGGAACACGATCTGCATCAGCACATCGCCCAGCTCTTCACAGAGCGCTTCGGTGTCGGCGTTGTCGATGGCTTCGGCCACCTCGTACGTTTCTTCAATAAAATTCTGACGGATCGAAGCATGCGTCTGCTGCCGGTCCCATGGGCAGCCCTCACCGCTTCGAAGGATCTCCATGATCCGGAGCAGATCGCCGACATCATACGTTTCCTTACATTCAAAATCCACAAAAGCCTCCATTATCTTACCCTAAGAGATGGTGTTTTGCAAGTAGTTCTGCGATTTTTTCGCCTTTCGGAAGCATTTTTATATCATTTTTCGGTACGCCGCGAATCACAAGGACCACGGCGGCGTAAATCAGCACGGCAACACAGATGGCGAGCACGGTTGCCGCACGGGATCCGAGCCCCTCCTGGGTCAGCAGCCAGATACTTTTTGCGCTGAGCGCACAGGCAAGCCCCGCAAACAGCGGCTTCAAAAAGACGGACCAGAGGTCCACCCGGATGCCGGTATGCTTGTCGATCAGGATGATGCTCAGGATCAGCAGCAGGCCGTAACAGCACAGGGAGCCGTAAGGCGCCGCCTTGATGTTGATGGACGGAATGGCAATGAACGTAAAATTAATACCCAGCTTGACGGCGGCACCGATCAAAAGCAGAACCAGCGGAATGCGTTCCTTGCCGATTGCCTGCAGCACGCTGTTGCAGGTGACGACAATCGAGACAAACATCACCGAGATGCCCATGACGGCCAGCATCGGGGCGGCGATCTCCACCTCCAGCGGAACCTTCGGATAGAGCAGGTCGAGGATCTGCTTCGAGAGGAAGGAGAGCCCGAGCCCCGCCGGGAACGCCATCAGCGCGGTAATGCGCAGCACGCTGTCGATGGAGCGTTTGATCCGGTGGCGGTTGTGCGTCGTCCATGTCTCCGTCACGGTCGGCAGCGCGGAGATGCCGAAAGTCGTGGCGATGGCCGGAACCAAATTAAAAAGCTCCACCGGCATGCCGGTATAGACGCCATAAAGATAATTCGGGATGCCGTCGAGCGTCAGCTTCTCCGGAAGCAGGCCCTTATACATGGTAAGGATCGTGTCCGAATCGAGACGAATCGCGTATTCCAATCGGTTCATCAGCGAAATCAGGTCGATCAGATTGGTAAGGTTGGTCGCGAGGGAGGCAAAACACACCGGCAGCGCAATCGCAATCAGGCACCGGAAGATCGTTTTGCTTCTCTGTGGTTCTACGGAAGCGAAAAGTTCTTCCTCGCTGATGCCGTCGCCCCTCCGGTTATAGCGGATCATCAGGTAAATCGTGCCGGCGATCGTGGAGAGCATGACGCCTCCGATCGCGGCAGCCGCCGCATAGGGTGCAATCGCCGAAGCCGCCGTGGCCGCATTCTCGGTGAGCCCGATCCGGATGCCGAAAATCGTTCCGGCCTTCTCATATTCGGCGGTGCCGAGCTTTGTGACGACCAGCGTCAGCCCGAGGCCAAGGAGCAGCTTGAAAACGGCCTCCACCATCTGGGATACGGCGGTCGGGTACATGTTGCGCAGCCCCTGATAATAGCCGCGGTAGGCGCTCATCATGCAGATAAAAAACACCGCCGGAGACAGAACCGCCACCGCCCAGACGGCGCCCGGATTGCCCACCACCGAAGAAGTGAGAAATTTTGCGCCGAGAAGCATAATCAGGCTGCCCGCCGTTCCTGTGATGAGAAAGCAGGTCATCGACACCTGAAAAATCTTTTTTACATCCCGGAAACGCCCCAGCGTCACGCATTCGGAAACCATCTTGGATACGGCCACCGGAATGCCGGCGGTCGCGAGCGTGTAAAGCGGGTTGAAGATCTGATAGGCCGTGTTGTAATAGCCCATGCCTTCGCCGCCGATGATGTTCATCAGCGGGATCTTGAAGAGCGCACCGACGGCTTTGACGAAAATAGTCGCGAAGCTCAGAATCAGGGCACCTTGGAGGAAATTCTGTTTCTTTAAGCTCAAACGCTGTCCCCCTTTAATATGCGTAAAGGGCGGAATTCCGCATCCGCCCTCTGCAATGCCAAAATGGAGGCGTCAGACCTGGGAAAGGATCTTCGGCAGGCAGAGACTGATTTTATCGCAAACCTTCGGAAAGTCGATCGTCTTGTATTTCCCGTCGCGGTAGAGGACGTCGCCGTCCACCATCGTCAGCACCACGTCGGAGCCCTGCGCGGAAAAAACAAGCGCGTCAAGCTTATTGTAGGAAGGAACCAGATGCGGCCGGTCGAGATCGACGACGGCGAGATCCGCCTTGTATCCGATTTTGATGAGGCCGGTATCCGTGCGTCCCTGGCTTTTTGCGCCGTCGACGGTTGCCATTCTGAGGATCTCCGCGGCGCTGATCTCATCCGCGTGGCCGGAATGGCCGCGGGCGATCATGGCCGCCATGTGCATCTCCTCGAACATGTTGAGGTTGTTGTTGCTCGCGGCGCCGTCGGTGCCGAGCGCGACGTTGACGCCGGCGTCCAGCATCTTGCGCACCGGCGCGAAGCCGCTGCCGAGCTTCATATTGCTCGAGGGGTTGTGCGTCGCGGTCACATGGTTCTCCGCAAGGATGCGGATATCGTCGTCCTCCGCCCAGACGCAGTGCGCCACATTGGTCGGGTTCTCAAACAAACCGCAGTCGAGGAAGAGCTTTGCCGGGGTTCTGCCGCCGTTGCGCTGCTTGCATTCCTCATGCTCCTTCTGTGTCTCAGACATATGCGCATGAATTCGCAGACCGTTCTCCTTTGCGAAAGCGGCGGTCTCGCGGATCAGCGCCTCCGTTGCGGTGTACTCGGCATGGATGCCGAATTCCATCAGGAAACGGCCCTTGCTGTGTCCCCACTGCTGGATCTCCGACCAGACAGCCGGAAAATAGGAAAGGTCCTTGAGATGCGTGCCGTCCGTGCTGACCGGCGGGTTGCTGAAGTTGCATTTCATGCCGACATCCTGCACCGCCTTTGCCTCCACCGAGCCGAAGAAATACATATCGGTGAACGAAGTGGTGCCGCAGGCGAGCATCTCGGCCATGGCCAGAAGATTGGCCCAGTAGATCGCGTCCTCATTCCAGTGCGCCTCAAAGGGGAAGATCTTCTCGGAGAGCCATCTCTGCAGCGGAAGCCCCTCGCCGTAACCGCGCATCAGCGTCATCGCGGCGTGGGTATGGTTATTCACAAGCCCCGGGATCAGGATTTTGCCGCTGCCGTCGTAAACCTCGCCGCAGCTCCAGTTTGCGGGCCTGTTTTGGGAAATACAATCAATCACGCCGTTTTTGACGCCGATCCAGGCGTTATCCACCACATTGAAGTTTTCGTCCACATAAGAGATGTTCTTGAACAGCATGTTTCTTCCGTCCTTTCCGGTCAGGGGTGATTCATTTTTTAAAATAATAAAACACGGCGCCTCCGGCAAATGCTAATTATGAAAGCACCGTTCAAAAATAAAACTCACTTAACAAATCCGGCCCGACGCAGCCCGGGCTTTCGAGAAGAACCTCGTTTTCATGAGAAACCGCATTTTTTTCATGCGGAACCCCGACTTCGCGAAGAACCCCTGTCTTCATGCGGACGGGCATCCGGCCCGACGCAAAGTTATCCGATCTCGGAGAGCGTCTGCACCGCGATGTGCAGGAATTTGCGGAAACCGTCGGCAATGGCCGCGCCGGTTTCGTTGACTTCCCCGCCGGAGAGCGCTTTCCCCGCGACGACGCCCGCCGCCATATTGGTGACGACGGAGACGCCCAGCAGCTTCAGCCCGCAGGCGGCAGCCATGATGGCCTCCGGCGCGGTGCTCATGCCGACGAGGTCCGCTCCGAGCACGCGCAGGGCGCGGATCTCGGCCGGGGTCTCAAACTGCGGGCCCGGCATGAAGGCGTAGACGCCCTCCGCCAAAATCTCGCCGGCGGTCTTCTGCCAGACGGTTTTTACCGCATCACGGAGCTTCGCGGTGTATGTATCGGTCATATCAAAGAAATGCTCACCGCCGAATTCCTCCGCCTTTTCTCCGCGCAGGGGGCTCTCGTCAAAGAACTTGATCTGGTCGCGGATCAGGACGAACTCGCCGGGATGGTATTCGGTATTGACGCCGCCGGCCGCGTTGGTGACAATGAGTTTTTCGATTCCCATCGCCTTGAGCACGGCGACCGGGTAGGCACAGTCGGCGATGCTGTTGCCTTCGTAATAATGGAGCCGCCCGGACATCACCGCAACCGGGATGCCCTCCATCGTGCCGATATAAAGCATGCCCTCATGGCCGGGGGCGGAAGCGGCGTTCCAGCGCGGGATGGATTTGTACGGGATCTTCGTCACGTTCTCGAGATCCGCGGTGACCGGATTCAGCCCCGAGCCGAGGATCAGACCGATTTTGGGGCGAAGGCCGGTCTGATTGAGAAGATATGTGGCGGAACCCTTGATCTGGTTGTACGTCAATTTCGTTCATCCTTTCTGTAAGGAAGCCCCGGGTATCCTCCGGAAACGAAAGCCGTCTCCGGAATCTGTTCCGAATAGGAGGCTTTCCTATTCCGCCGTCCGGCGTGTTATTTTTTACATGGTTTTTCTTCGGTTTTTGGGGCCTTAGCCGGAAAGATTTCTCTCGGAAATCCCTTCCGGACGCGGAGCCCCTATTCCGCCGGCCGACGTGTTATTTCTTCTTTTTGAGGGCGGCTTTTTCACCCGGATCAGGGATCTTTTCAGATGCGGCTGCTTCCGGGATCTTTTCCGCAGCCACCGTCTCCGGCGCGGCTTCTTCCGGAGCCTCCGCCTGATCCGCCGCTTCCTCAACGACGGCCTCTTCCTCCGCTTCCGCCTTTGCGCTCTTTTCGGCGCAGGCGGTCAGCTTCGCGGCTTTTTCAGAAAGTTTCACGGCTTCTCTTTCGATTTTTGCCTTTTCTTTTTCAACATACTGGCCTGCGGACTCCATCTTCTCGGAGAGGACCTCTTTTACGCCGAGGGCGGCCTCTTTGATATCCGCGGCGGTCTTGTCGACCGCGGCGGCCACGGGTTCCTCATCCGGCTTCATCTCGGTGCCGCAGTGGCTGCAATAAGCGGCGTCAACCTCGTTTTGCGCGCCGCACGCGGGGCACCGGGCACGTTTGAGGAGCTTGCGGATCCGGCCGGTGATTTCGTTCAGACGGTCGTATTCGCGGTCGATCTCTTTTTGGAAAATGTCGGTCACGTCGGCGTTATCCTCATGAAAGCGGTATTCCGCATAGACCAGTTCGCCGATGCTCTCATAATTCTTTTTGATATCGCTCCTGACCTGGATTTTTTCCATACGGAGGCGGGAAAGTTCGAGTGCTTCCTTCGCCTTTTTCTCGACTTCTTCCGCGACGATCCGCAAATCCCCCAGGATACTGTCGATGTTTGCCATGGCTCTGCCCCTTTCACACAAGATTTCTACATCTGAATATTATATACCCGCCGCCTCAGCTTTTCAACAGAAAAACCGCTTTTTTATCCGATAAATTCCCTCAACAGGAAGTTTTCGGGAACCGCTTTTCCCGGTAGGGGATAAAACGGGTGCGCTTCTCTTCCGCTTTTGTCGTTCCGTCCTCGGGCAGCGTGCCCGGCGAGATCCGCTTTCGGGCCGGAAGCGGGCGCTCCCACGGGCCGCCGCGGTCTTTCCGCGGTAAAACGGCCTGCCGCTCGGATCACGTTTTCCTCACTGCCGGAAACGGCTCCCGGATAGGGGGGCGGGCTTTCCCGTCCCGCGGCCGGAGCATGCTTTCAGCCTCGCGGCGTCAGGTTCCCGGATGGGTCGGCCACGTTTCGTAAAACTTCCTGATTGAATCCTTCCGGGAATGAATCTGATCGAAACGGCCGATATATTCGTATGGGTATTTGTAGTTGAATATACGCTCAATCCGCGTTCCGCCCGGCGCTTTCAGCTTCGTAACGCCGCCCGCGCCGGCGGCAAGGATGCTGTGCGTCTCATCCATAATAAAAATGTTATAAAGGCATTCCCTGCCCGCGAGGCAGTAGCCGGTATTTTCGAGGTTGTCGACGGTGCCCTTCTGGCGGTAGAGATAATACGGAAAATAACCTTCCCCGCTGAAGCGGCTCTGCGCAAGCTCCACCATCTCATCCGCCGTGCCCGCAAGGATGCCCTCCGGATCCGTGCCGAAACCCGCCGCCCGCTTGACGGTCAGCGTGTGCAGCGTGACGTTCTCCGGGTGAAGCTCCATAATCCCCTCGATTGTGTGGGAAAACTTCTCCATATTATCTTTCGGCAGGCCGGCGATCAGATCCGTATTGATGTTGTCGAAGCCGAGGCTCCGGGCAAGCCGAAACGCCTCCAGAAACTGCGCCACGGTATGTTTCCGGCCGATGGCCTCCATCACTTCGTCGTCGAGTGTCTGCGGATTGACACTGATGCGGCCGACGCCGTACTTTTTCATGGTCTCGAGTTTCTCCGGCGTGATCGTATCCGGGCGGCCCGCCTCGACGGTCAGCTCCCGTACGGTGCTCATGTTGAAAGAGGATCTCACCGTGCCGAGCACGGCGTCAAGCTGTTCCGCCGAGAGGACGGTCGGCGTGCCGCCGCCCATGTAGACCGTTTCGAGCCGGAGGCCCAGTTCCTCAATCAGCTCCGCAATGCCCCGAAGCTCCTCGCAGAGCAGCTCCACATAGGGCGGGATCAGCTTCGCGGCCTTTTCGATGCTGTGGCTGATAAAGGAGCAGTAGGCGCACCGCGTCGGGCAAAACGGGATCGAAATATAAAGGCTCACCGACTCAGGTCGGGAGCTTTGGCGGATCGCCCGCTCACGGAGCATTGTTTCGAGCATCAGGCTGATCTTCTCGTCGGAAATCAGACGGTCGGTACTCAAAATGCGGCGGATCTCCTCCGGCGTTTTGCCCTCGTCGGCCAGCTCCATCGCGAGCTTGACCGGCCGGATGCCCGTGAGCACGCCCCACTTTGGCCGGATGCCGGTGAGCGCACTCATCACGGAATAGACCTCCCGCGCCATGGAGCGCTCGGCGTCGGCGTCGGCTTCGGCGGTCTTTTCCATGGTTTTCCCTTTGTAATTCGCCCGGATGGCGACCTTGCCTCCTGCAAGGCCCGTATAAAGAAAATCCCCCGCAGGAGCCGCCGCGGTTTCGAGGATCTTCAGTTCCTCGCCCCGCAGGAACATCCGGCAGAGGGCTTCCATTTCGTAATGATAGGGATGATGGTCGATGATGAGATTCATAATACCTCTTTCCCCATGGCGGATTTCAGGTAGGCGTTCTGAAAGCGTTCGATATCGAGCGTGCTGCCCGGGCCGTGCCCCGGCAAAACCTCATAGTCGCCCTCCAGATTGCCCAGACGCGCAAGGGAGCGCTTCATATCGGACTTGGAGCCTCCGTAAAGATCCGTTCTGCCGCACATTCCGGCAAACAGCGTATCGCCGGTAAAGAGATTCCTGCCCAGCAGGATCGTGCAGGAGCCCTTGGTGTGGCCGGGCGTCGCGATGAAAACGAAGGAGAGCTCGTCAAGCTTCAGCACTTCGCCGTCGGAGACGAGGATATCCGGCTTGATATGAAATTTCTCACCGAATTTTCCCTGTACGCGGTTGACGACGAGGGAGGGGTCAAGCAGGATATCCTCATCCTCCTTCATCACAACAACCTTCGCCTCCGGAAAGCGCTTCAGCACGTCTTTTACGGCGCCGGTGTGATCGAAATGGCCGTGGGTCAGAAAAATATAACTCACTTTGACGCCCAGGTTGGTGAACCGGTCGGTCAGGCGGTCGCCTTCGTCGCCCGGGTCGATGACAACCGCGTCCTTCCGCTCCGTCTCCACAACATAGCAGTTGGTGCGCATGATGCCGACGGTGATTTCCGTAATAGTCATAAAGGAATCGCCTCCTGAAACCAGATTATATCACTGCAGATCGGCCGTGTCGAGGGAAATCGTGACCGGGCCGTCGTTTTGGATGCGGACCTGCATGTCGCCGCCGAAGACGCCGCTCCGAACCTCGCCGATCCCATAATATTGCAGTTTCTTGATGAAATGTTCATAGAGTTCTTTCGCCTCCCGCGGAAGCATGGCGTTAAAGAACGAGGGCCTTCTCCCGTGGGAGCAGTCGGCGCAGAGGGTAAAATTTGATACCACCAGCGAAGCGCCCCCGGTTTCGAGAATGGAGCGGTTCATCTTTCCGTTTTCGTCCTCGAAGACACGGAGTTCCGCGGTCTTTTTTGCCAGGAGATCGGCCTCTTTTTCCGTGTCGCCTTTTACGACGCCGAGCAAAATGAGATAACCTTCTCCGATTTGCGAAACAAGTTTGCCTTCGCATTCCACGGAGGCCTCTTTACATCTCTGCAAAAGCGCAATCACAGGTCGTTTCTCCTTTCGGGTCGTTTCCGGCCATGCCCAATCTCTACCCGGCCAAGGCCCCGGTTCTATGCGGATGATCCATACCG
>CAZLMO010000011.1:0-2165 GCA_964560915.1 uncultured Oscillospiraceae bacterium | reverse complement strand
TATCGGCAAGGCTTATCCGGGCGCCGTTTCCCATACGGCATCGGGATATTCCGGCTTTACGATTGGTTATATATAAGTTATACTCTTTGAACCATCTCCACCCCGCGGATGCGGCGCAGGGTATCCAGAATGACCTTCAGTTGGTCGACGCCGCCGGTCTCGGTCGTCATCCTTACTTCCGCCATGCCGCCGGGCGTCTCTTTCGCGCTGAGCGCGTGGACCGGCACATGAAGATTCGTCAGCGCGATGCTCACATCCGCGACCAGGCCGAGCCGATTCTGGCAGCTCATGACGATATCGGACTGATAGGTCTCCCTGACGTCATTGGACCAGGAGGCGTGCACCCAGCGGCCCTTCTGATCCCCGGATTCCATGCCGTTCATTGCGATGCGGCAGCTGGCCTTGTGGATCGAAACGCCGGTGCCCCGGGTGACATACCCGATGATGTCGTCGCCCGGCAGGGGGTTGCAGCAGCGGGCGAATTTGACGAGGCAGCCCTCCAGCCCCTCAATGATGACGCCGCTGCTGCTCTTCGTCTTCCGTTTCGGCGGCTCGGGAAGCGTCGGCACGACCTCCGGGGCCGTGCGGTAGCGGCGGATAAATTCATCCTTCGCCCACGACAGGAGTTTAGACAGGTTGATGCCGCCGTAACCGACGGAGGCGTAAAAATCCTCCGCCGAATTGCAGTGCTGGCGCCTTGCGACATCCTCGATGAATTCGCTGTACTGCGGCTCATCCAGAATGATGAGGTTGCGGCGGAATTCTTTCCAGACCGCCTCTTTCCCCTCAACGACGTTTTCGTCGCGCCGCTCTTTTTTAAACCAGGTGCGGATCTTGCTCCTCGCGCTGGCGGTTTTTGCCATGTTGATCCAGTCGCGGCTCGGGCCGTGACTGGGCGCATTGGTCGTGATGATCTCTACGATCATGCCGGTTCTGACTTCGGAATCGAGCGAAACGATGCGGCCGTTGATCTTTGCGCCGGTCATTCGGTTGCCTACGGCCGTGTGGATGGCATAGGCAAAATCCACGACCGTCGAGCCGGCCGGGAGCTGAATAACGTCGCCGCCCGGTGTGAAGACGAAGACCTCGTCCGGCGCAATATCGCTTTTGATGGATTCCACAAGTTCCGAAGCGTCGTCGGATTCCTGCTGCTGCTCCAGAAGCTGGCGCACCCAGGCGAGGCGCTCCTCCATATTGTCCTTACTGGTGATGCCGGCTTTATACTTCCAGTGCGCCGCGATGCCGTATTCCGCCGTGTGGTGCATATCCCAGGTACGGATCTGAATTTCGAAAGGGATGCCTTCCTTGTCGATGCAGGTGGTGTGCAGGGATTGGTACATATTTTGTTTCGGGGTGGAGATATAATCCTTAAAGCGGTCCGGGATCGGATTGAACATGTCGTGGACGATACCAAGAACGTTGTAGCACTCGTAGACGGATTCCACGATGACGCGAACCGCGTAAATATCGAAAATTTCCTCCATTGAGCGGCCCTGAATGTAGACTTTGCGGTAGATGCCGTAGATGGATTTGATGCGGCCCTCAATATAGGCCGGCTGGTTTTCTTTTTTCAGGCGCTCGCCGATGCGCTCCTTGAGGCTGTCAAGGAAGCGGATGCGGTCCTCCTTTTCGAGCTCCATGCGGTGCTCGATATCGTTGTAGCCCACCGGGTCCAGCACGCGGATGCAGCAGTCCTCCAGCTCCTCCATCAGCGGACGGATGCCGAGGCGGTGCGCAAGCGGCGCATAGATCTCCATGGTCTCGTGCGCCTTGCTGCGCTGCTTCTCCGGCGGCATGTAGTCGATGGTACGCATATTATGCAGGCGGTCCGCCAGTTTGACGATGATGACGCGCACATCCTGTACCATCGCGAGCAGCATCTTGCGGACGTTCTCCGCCTGCTGCTCCTCCCGTGAGATATAGGAGATCCGGCCCAACTTGGTCACGCCGTCCACCATCAGGGCGACTTCGGGCCCGAATTTCTTCCGGATCTCCTCAATCGCGATATCCGTGTCCTCCGCGACATCGTGCAGCAGCGCCGTCACGACGGTATCCGTATCCATGCCGAGTTTCACGGTGATGATCGCGGTTTCGACCGGATGAATGATATAAGGTTCGCCGGAAGCGCGCGTCTGTCCGGCATGGGCATGCTCGGCAAGGGCATA
>CAZLMO010000010.1:26215-29831 GCA_964560915.1 uncultured Oscillospiraceae bacterium | reverse complement strand
ATGGAACATAACTCACGGGAAATGAAGGAATGGCTGCGCAGGAATCCGCACGCATGGTATGCGCTGCTGTTTCCGATCTATATGATGAGCTATTTTATAACGGAAGCTCTGGTGGGGGAGAACACGGATTACTGGGTCTCCTATCTGCCGTTGGACGATAAGATCCCGTTTCTGGAATGGTTCGCTCCGATCTATTATTTTTGGGCGCTCTATTTGGTTCTTATCGGATTATATCTGCTGCTCAAAGATGGGGACGGCTTTAAAAAATTCATGATTTTTCTGTTTGGCGGAATGGGCATTTCGCTGCTCATCTGCCTTCTGTTTCCGAACGGGCAGAATCTCCGGCCTGAGGTTTTCCCACGGGAGAATTTTTTCACGGAGATGGTGCGGTTGACCTATTCCGTGGATACCTGCACCAACGTCTTCCCCAGCATGCATGTCGTCGGGGCCATTGCCGCGACCGGGGCCGTTTTTCACAATAAGGTCCTGCGGCGCTACGGGCTGCCGGCCGTGGTGCTGTGCATTTTGATCTGCGCCTCCACGGTCTTCCTCAAACAGCACTCCATTCTGGATGTGTACGGCGGCATCGCGCTCGCGATTCCGCTTTGGCTGATCGTTTACCACAAGAAAAAAGCTGCCCCGCAGAAGATAAAAGCTTCCGAAAAAAGCTCATGAGCATGGGAGTTTCCTCCTGCGAATCCGGAGGAAGCTTCCTTTTCATTTCGGAGATGCGGCTCCCGGCTGCGGCACAGCGCAGCCGGACCTTTGTCTCCATGGCAGTTCTTTGGAGGATGTTCCGCTCCGGATCGCCTATGGCGGCACCGAGTGCACGGTTTATATAGCTTCACACTCCGCGCGATGGCAAGACCCTGCCGCGTATCCCGCATCGGCGAAAACAATATCGAAAATAAAAAAAGAAAGCCCGGAAAGCCGGGCTTTTTTTGCGTAAATTTGAATCCACCGTAAGCAGGTGGGAAATGACGCGTGGATGAATGGGAGACCCTTCGCGGGAGGGCCTCATACCGCGGGGCAGCAAAATCGATTATAAAAGGGTATCAGGCTGTCGGGATGGTTTCCAGCGCACCCGGACAGCTTTTTTGCCAGGCAGGAACAGCAGGAGGAAAAAAGCGGCCGTTTTAAAAAAACGGCAATGTCAAAATATTATATTATGCGGATCAAAATCCGGCATCATCTCGGGTGGGATGCAGTTTCGGTACAGCTCTGCGAGCCCATCCCACGCCTGCTGCCGGGTGCAGGAAACACCGTCTTTTGACAGAAGCAGGATCACATAGTGCACACCGAACAGAAAGACGCGGACACCGGTATCGGCAAGCCCGCTGCGGGTATAAAACGCGAGGCGGCGCTTCCGAAGCGCGAGGTCGGCCTCATCTTCCGCATAGTCCGGATCCTCGACCTCCAGCAGGAGCCATCTGCAGGGCATCTCCTCCCGGATCTGCCGCAGAAGCGCACTGCCGATTCCTTTTCCCTGAAGATCCTTCCGGATGGCGTAGTAATCCAGCAGCTGAAAATCCGGGTCCCCGGCGTGAATAAACAAGGCGTAAGCCTGAAAGCCGCCGCCGTCCGGCACAAGAAAGCCGGAATTGACGCCGCGCTCAAACAGTTGCTGCATATAGGGCAGAGGTTTGAGTTCGTTTTTCGGAAACTGAAGCTTCATATCCGCATAGATCGTCGGGAAATTCTGTGCGTCGAGAGCTACGACTTCCATATTTCCTCCATGGTTTCGCCCTCGCCGAAGCGGGCGGCGGTCTCCATCAGCACGCGGCACATCTCTTTTGTCTTTTCAAAACCGGCTGATTTGGCCATGGTCTGCTCATCCATATAGAGTTTTCGGTTGACCTCCACCATGACGCTGAGCACGCGGCTGTCCTTTCCGTAATATTTCATTGGCGTGATGGTTCCGGAATAGGGGAAATTGATCTTTACGGAATAACCGTGCTCCCGGCAGGCATTGGCCATTGCGGAACGCAGGGCGGCCGGCGTGTGGAAGCGGTCGGTGCCGATGCAAAAATCCGGCAAGTCGAAAAGGCTGATCGGCAGAACGGGCAGAGAGGAAGAAAACGAGTGACCGTCCAGGATGGTACATCGGCCGCAGGTTTCCAGCGCGTGATCCACGGCGGCTGTGAGGCGCGCGTGGTGCGGATCGTAAAACTCCGAGAGGATCCGGTTGCGAAGGGTTTCGTCATAATCGCGGATCTTTTCGTAATTCACGCCGCGCAGATACATCACCCCCTGGCCCTTCGGGGCATAGGCCTCGTCCTCATCGCTGCGGAAGCGCTCCACGTCGCAGACAAGGCGGCTCACGGGGAAGAGAATACGAACCGGGAATTCCTCATTCCGACCAAAAAGTTCATCGCAGAATGCGTCGGTCATGGCGATGAGCTGCCGGGAAAGTGATTCGTCGTCGAGGGCGATGGTGTTCCGGTAGTTTTCCGGGATATAGACGGAGCTGTGAGGGATATGGACGACAACGTGTTCAAACGACATGAAAAGGATCCTTTCTTTGTTTAAAACAGATAGCCGGAGACCGCATTCGGCACCCAGGGGCACCAGTAGTCGTAGACCGGCGCGTAAAGATTCCGACAGAAAACGATATATAAAATGGTAAGCACCATGAGGACGGCGGTGAAAATACGGACGGCATAGTCGGCCTTTGAAGGCGCATGTTCACAGTACCAGGTACGGCCTTTGTGTTTGCCGAAGCCCCGAAGATCCATGGAATTCGCAATGGTCTCCACCTTGTTGAAACTGGAAATGATCAGCGGGATCAGCATCAGGACATACTGGCGCAATCTTTTATGGAGAGAGATTTTCTTGCGGTCCAACTCGAGGCCCCGCATCTGCATCGAATTCCGGATATCCGCAAAGTCGCGGACAATATCCGGAATGGTGCGAAAGGCGAGGGAGAAGATGATCGCGGCCTTATAAGGCAGGCCGATGCCGTTGAGCCCGGCGGCGAGCTCGGAGGGCGTGATCGACAGGATAAAAGTGATCGCGACGGAGAAGGAAGCTGCGCGCTTAAAGAACATGATGCCCACATACCAGAGCAATTCCTTACTGAGGTAAAAATGGTTGTTTACCTGCCAGAGGATCTGCTCCGTCGGGGCGACATAGGCGAGCCCCGAAGCCGGCTTGATGAGCCAGATCAGCAGCGAGATGAGGACGCCGTTCATGACGAACAGGATCCCCAGCATAATCAGGATCGGCTTCCAGTTTGGTTTCATCAAGGCGGTGCAGGCGGTGCAGAGCAAAAAAATTGGGAGCATAAGTCTCACGTCGAAGGTGGAGATAATGGCAACCATCAGGACGATGAGCGCCAGCACCTTGGTTTTGCCGTTCAGCTTATGAAGCGTGGTGGTGCCCGGCGTGTAATTGATGACAAACCGGTTATTCATGGGAGCCCACCTCCTCGGTAGAGATGTCGGCAGGAACTTTCTGCGTGAAGGCGGAGGGTTTGCTCGAAGTTCCGACAAAGGTATTTTCCAAAACTTCCTGCGGGAAGGCGGAAGGTTTCGCTGAAGTTCCGACAAAGGTATTTTTCAAAACTTCCTGCGGGAAGGCGGAAGGTTTTGCTGAAGTTCCGGCAGGGTCGCTTTCC
>CAZLMO010000010.1:4009-26115 GCA_964560915.1 uncultured Oscillospiraceae bacterium | reverse complement strand
AGGTTTTGCTGAAGTTCCGGCAGGGTCGCTTTCCGGAACTTCCTGCGGGAAGGCGTCAGCCTTCATGCCCTTTTCATAATCGATAAAGTGCTCGATAAACTGCTCCGGCGGCAGGCCGAGCTTTTTCGCTAAAATATAGAGGGAAGTCTGTTTGAGGTTGGCGCGCCGGATAATGTCGTCGTTGGAGAGGACGGAATAGACCGAGTCATCCGCGATGATCTCCCCATCCGCAAAGACGACCGCCCGATCCGTATTCTCGATGGCAAGGTGCATATCGTGGGTGATGAAGACGATGGTCTTGCCGTATGTGGTATTCAGCCGGTTGATAAATTCGATAAAATCGGTGTAATGGCGGTAATCCTGACCGGCGGTCGGCTCGTCAAGAATGATGGTATCCGGGCCGAGCGCAATGATGGAGGCGACGGTGATGCGCTTTTTTTGGCCGTAGCTGACCGCGTCGACCGGCCAGTTGCGCATCTTGAAGATGCCGCAGGCTTTCATGGCGTCTTCCGAGCGCCGGAGGATCTCTTCCTCCGGGAGCTTCCGCAGCCGCAGCGCCATCTCGACCTCGTTTTTGATGATGTCGTTGACAAGCATCTGGTTTGGGATCTGCATAACATAGCCAACGCGCTCGCCGATCTCCCGAATGGTCATTTTCCGGTAGTCCGTGCCGTCGATGTAGATGGTTCCGCGCTGCGGGCGGTTGATTCCGGTGATGAGGCGGGCAAGGGTGGATTTCCCGGCGCCGTTCTTGCCGATGACGGCAATGCGTTCTCCCTGCCGGATGGTCAGGGAGAGCCCTTTGAAAACATCTCTCCCGGGCTCGTAGGCATAGGTTACGCCCTCGAGCCGGATGGATTCCCGGCCCGGCTGTTTCAGCCGCTTCCCGGTCTCCCTGAGAAAGAAGGCCTGGAGTTTCCCCCGGTCGCTGTCGGAGAGTTCCAGATGCTCGATATCGCAGAGGGTGGGATTATGAAAAATGTCGCAGCCGGCATATTTCATCGCGGTGAGATAGAGTGGCTCCCGGATGCCGTTTTCCTCCAATAAGGAAGAAGTCAGTAGCTCGTTCGGTTTTAAATCCGCGAGGATACAGCCCTCGCCCATCAAAATGATGCGGTCGACCGGGCGGCAGAGCACATCCTCTAGACGGTTCTCGACGACGAGCACGGTCTTCCCGGTCTCACGGGACATCCGGTCGATCAGGTCAATGGTGGTGACGCCCATCTGCGGATCAAGGGCGGCCAGCGGCTCATCGAAAATCAGGATGTTGACATTATCCCCGAGGACGCCCGCCAGCGTGACCTTCTGCTTCTGCCCGCCGGAGAGGTTGAACGGCAATTCCGCCAGAAAATCCCGCATCTGCACAATGCCGGCAAGGTGATCCACCTCTTCGAGCATCTTCGGGCGCGGCGTCATCTCATTCTCCATGGCGAAGGCGATATCCTCGCCGACGGAGAGCCCGACAAACTGGGCATCGCTGTCCTGCAGCACCGTTCCGACCTCTTTCGACAGCTCGAAGACAGAAAGTTTCCGCGTATCGCGCCCGTTGACCAGACAGGTGCCGGTGACCTCCCCTTCATTGGAGAACGGGATCAGGCCGTTGATGCAGCTGGCAAGGGTGGATTTGCCGCAGCCGGAAGGCCCGAGCAGCAGCACCTTTTCGCCCTCGAAGATCGTGAGGTTGATGTTTTGGAGCGTCAGCTGTTTTTGAATTTTATATTTAAAACTGAAATTCCGGAATTCGATAACGGGTTTTCGTTCCATGACAAAACTCCCTTCGGTCGGACTGCCGAAAACATATAAAACGAGGCAAAATTTTTGGAAAGGAGAAACCGTTTTTGCCCTGTTTTATGTGCTTTCACAAAACCAGCCCCCCGGAATTCCGCCGGAGGGCTGGCTGCAATCCGGGTTTTTATTCTTCTTCCGTAAGGTTATTGCGTTTAGCGCTACGTCTGGCAAGAAGAAAGAGTAAAGGAATACCAATGGCAATCAGAACAATAGAGTTGGAGACACAAACCGCAAGGCCCTGAAGAGAGGCAATTTCCAAATCAGTACGATAAAATATAGAGGTCATAATCGGAGTGATAAGACCAAATGCGATAAAATTAGAAAGAACGGCCACCACGGCATAGATGATTGCCTGTTTTGTGGTAAAGATCCCCTCTTTAATTCGCGCGCCGTAGAGCGGGAGCAGGCCGATGCAAAAGCCGAGAACGCCGTTGCCAACGGACCAATCAAAGTAAAAAGAGCCGTTAATCAAATCGGCAAGAAAATTGCCAATAAGCAGAGCGATGCAGGCCGGAAGCGCGCCGAATAGAGCCCCTACGATGACCGGAATAACCATAGCGGCCGTTAAATATAAACCTGGAATAGAGCCCCAGACCATCAGAACGCCGAACAGCGCGGCTCCGATCGCGACGGCGACGATGGTGCGGGTATTCCACTCACCGAGGATAAGCTTACCGATGGATTTCTTTTTCATTTTGTAAATACCCCCAGTCGATGATTATGTCAGTTGGCGATATATAGGGCATGCCTCCGCATGCGGAAAAACAAACATTACGGCCGGCTGAAGGCGATACGCCAGTTGGTGCCGGTCCCGATGCGGTAAGCTCCTGCGAACGAGCCCTGATTGATGGCCGCAGCCATGCGATAGAGGGAATTGATATAGACGATCGGCTCCCCGATGCGCACATCCGCAAAGGAACGGCCATAGGAGATGTTGTTCTGGTAGACGAGCGTGGAGTTGTTAAAAATGGTGGTCCCCACCCGGTCGCCGTACCGGAAGCCGGCGGCCTCGAACTCCTCGCGGGTGATATTGGTCCAGATGCTCCCAAAACGGATATCCAGAATGTCGATACAGCCGGAGACAGAGCCCTCATCGTGGATCACTTCGCCGCAGGGCAGCTCCATGATCTCTTCCACAGGCAGCTCCGGGCCCACGTCTTCAAAAGAAATCTGTCCGGAGGCCAGTTTTGCGCCGGTGTTGGCATAGACGTCGCGCCCGTGAAAGGTATAGCTGTACTGGGTGTTTTCACGGCGGTGACGGCTTTCGTCGATCTCCCGGACCGCCTCGATGCCGATGTATTTGTACACATGCGTCAGGGTGCCGTTATCCGGCGTCACAAGGTAGCGGCCATCCCTGGTCTTTGCGACGACGCTCTTCCGGGAACTGCCGACGCCGGGATCAACCACGGAGACGAAAACCGTCCCCTCCGGCCAGTATTCGATCGTCTGAAACAGGCGGTAAGAGGCCTCCCAAACATTGTAGGGGGCGATGTCGTGTGTGAGGTCAAAGATCCTCAGCTCGGGATCGACGGTGAAGGTCACGCCGTACATGGCCGAGACGGCACCGTCGGTCAGGCCGAAGTCGCTCTGAAATACAACGAAAGCTTTCATGATCCGCCACTCCTTATCGGGAAGACCGGGCCCGATTTTTAATCAATTTTTCTGACGGCAAGCGTCCATGACGGCCCGAAGCCGAGCGCCATGCTCTGCATCAGATTATCTTCGCGCAGAGCCATGGAAATTCGGAGCAGCTCATTAATATAGAGCAGGGGGGCGCCCTTCTCCACCGAGCCGTAGGACCTTACGAACGGGACTTCCGCCGTGAGCACCGGGGCCTCCTCATGCGCGATTTCGAGCATCAACTGGTCGCCTTCCCGGATCCCGGCGTGCTCAAAATCGGCGGGGGTGATGTTGCTCCAGAGATTGCCGAAGTTGGGGTCGGCGATCTCGAAATATCCGCGTACCGTACCGTCGGCTTCCACGGAGGCCTCCGGCAGAGGAAAGCGTACAAGTTCGGTTTCCGGATATTCCGGGCCGGTCTCCTCAAAGACGATCTGCCCGGCGGCAAGCCTTGCGGCGACATAGGCAAAGAGATCGCGGCCGTCAAACACACTGGAGCCTTCGCTTGCGGGCCGGCGGTGATATACCTCGTCAATTTGACGGAGCGACGAGATGCCATGATAAGCGGCGATGTGCGTCAGAGTGCCGTTGTCCGGCGTAATGATGTAATAGCCGTCCTTGGTGCGCACGGCCGCGGCCTTTCGGTCGGTGCCGACACCGGGGTCGACCACAGAGACAAAGAGGGTCCCTTTCGGCCAAAAACGCACCGTCTGCCAGAGGCGGTAACTGGCGCTCCAGGCGTCGAAATGCGGGATCTCGTGGCTCGCGTCAAAAATCTCCAATTCCGGATCCACGCACTTGGCAACGCCGTGCATGGCGGAAACGGCGCCCTCTTTATAAGTAAAATCCGTCTGAAAGACGAGAATAGGTTTTTCCATAAAGTTTTTCCCTTCGATCTAAAATAAAAAAGCAGTTCCCGAAAAAAAGAGAACTGCCGTTTATCCTCATCTTTCGGATTCCGCAGGAATTGGCACCACACGTCACCGTAGGTTGTCGGGCTTCAAAGGGCCTGTCCCCTCAGCCACTCTTGATAAGGCATGATTAAAATGATGTTCTTATTTTAACGATCCCATTCGTTTCTGTCAAGGTGTTTTGCGTCGAAAAAGCCTGTTCTTCCGATTTTTTGGCACTCATGGCATCAGCAGGCCGCCGACGAGGGAAAAGTATTCCGGCAGATGGCCGTCTTTGATCCAGAGAATGTCGTAGCCGAACAGATCCCTCGTCAGCTCGGTGACGCTGCCGCCGATGGACTCGATGGAATAGCGCATATCACAGCCGCGGACGCAGTCCTTTCCACAGAGCCGAAGGCATTTGCCATAGCCACAGAAATCGCAGGTGCCGGCAGAAAGGTAACGGGAACCGGGTATTTCCCATTCCATTTTTGCCAGATAATCAGTCAGCCTGTGGCGTTCCGGAATGGTGACGGACTCCATCAGAAAATTCAGTTCTTCCGGCGTGAGCGTCTTCTGCACGATTCCAGGGTCTATTACATATTTTCGTGCGACGGCATGGAGCGTCCGGTACTGGCGCCAGTAATCCGCCACATCGAAATCAAAGGGCGGGCAGGTCCAGTACTTTCCGAAATTCGGGCAGCCCTGGCAGCAGGCAAAATACCGGCTGAAATTAAAATAGTTCGCAAGAAAATCCTCCACCTGGAGTTCCTGCACCCGCTCTTCCACCGTATAAAGCGGCTGGTCGATGGGGATCAGCGTCGATTTTTCTTCTTCCGTCATGAAACAGCCTCCTTCCGACTTCTGCGGGTTATTATACACGATTTTTGCGAAATCTGCAACGGGATGGGAAAAGCCTTTTTTTGAGTAAAAAACGATGCTATTAAAAACGGCGGGTATTTTTCCCCGCCTGCCCGTTCTTATTTCATTCTGCCTAAAAACCTCAGAAGCCAGTCCATAAAGTTTGGCTGCATGTTGCAGGCCCCCGTTTCTCCATACAGGACAATCAATGCCCGCGGGGGGGCGCTTCCGTTCGCTTCCATGTGTTTCATCGGGAAGATGCGAACCATGCTGCCGCCCAAGTGCCATTCGTGCGCACCGCTTTTTTTGATGCCCGGCTGCACATCGAGGAATTCTTCGATTTTACCCGAAGAATCCAGCCACAGTTTGGGATTTTTCATGCCATCGCCTTTCCGAAGCGTCAGTCCGCATCCCGGATACGGAACCGTGCGATCAAATTTTCCAACATCAGTTTATCGCCGAGAAACTGGCTGAAAGAGGCGGTCTTCGTTTTGCCCTCCGAGCGGAGTCGCTCGATCTTTTTGCAGAGTCCGTCCCGTTCTTCGAGTAGGGACTCATACAGGTCCTCGACCCTGCCGAGTTTCTGCACAGCGGCTCCGGAATCCTCTGCCGCATAGCTGCCGCCGATTTTTTGAGTAAGTCTTGTCATAAGAACCGCCTTCCCGTTTTTTGAAGCGGAATGGCTTTTTCACCGCGTTTGCTTAAAGATACCGGCTGCGGAAAGAAAAATAATGCTTCCGGTATCTCATCCGGAGGCGGACGCTCTCCTCCCGCACCTTACTCATGCCTTCGATCAATCCGCCCAAGGCCGTAAACATGCCGTCGAATTTCAGCGACGGACGCTCCGGAATGCCGCCGCAGTATTTTTCAATCAAAAAACCGTACCGGTCGGCGGCCCTTGCAACGGCGTCTTCCCAAGAAAGATAGAGCTGTGTTGCCGCATTTTCTCCGATTTGGCGGACAGCCTCCGGGTTCCGGCAGGCTTCGCCGATCACGGCGGAGAGGGAGTCGGCGTTCTCGTCGATCAGCAGGCCGTTTTTCCCATCTGTGATATCTTCTGCGGCGCAGCTCCCCCGCACAACGACAGTCGGAAGCCCGCAGGCCGCCGCCTCCCGGACGACGATGCCGTTCGTATCGAAAGTGGAAGGAAACAGGAACAGATCCGCCCGGCAGTACCAGGCGCGGAGCAGCTCCCGATCCTGGATCGCGCCGGGAAACAGGCATTCCGCCTGAAGGCCGAGGGAATCCCTGTATTTCACGATTTCTTCCAGATTGAGGCCGGAGCCGACAAAGACGGCAGCGAAAGCAAGCCCTTTTTCTTTTTGAATTTTCAGCGCATCCAGAATGATGCGAATCCCTTTGTACCACATCATCCGGCCGACGAACAGAAACAGCGGCTTTTTGGGATCAAGACCGTATTCGGTGTCCAGCTTCCTCAGCTCGGAATCCGGCACGCGCCCTTTTGGGAAATCTACGCCGTTCTCCATGATGAGATAGTCGCCCTGATACCCTAGCTTCCGCATGTTTTCACCGGCGCCGCGGCTGACGGTCCAGACCTCATCCGCGGCCTCAATGTTGTTGCAGAGCATCCGGAGCGCCTCCTTCTGGAGAAATTCCGAGCGGACGGCGCGGCCGACGTCGATATCAAATTTTGTGTGGTAGGTAAGCACGATCGGTTTTCCGGTCAATTCCCGAAGGGTCCGCGCCATCACCATCGACATGACGGGGCAGTGGCAGTGGATCAGATCCGGACGAAAATCCCGGAGTGTCTGCACCGGCTCCATGGTAAACGGATACCCCGCCCGGTAGCCGAGCCATTCGGTGGTATTGACACTGGGATAACGAACAACGGGGAACGGATAACGGTCCTCCACGCCGGGATATTCCGGGATGCCGACCACGATTTCCATGCCGGTTTTCTGCAAAATTGCCGCGTAGTTTACGACTGCGTTCGCGACACCGTCAAGCTGCGGCGGGAACGAGTCGTTGAGCAGGCAGATACGTTTGTTTTCCAGAAGGGCACCTCCTTTTTTCTTCCTGTTTATCCTTGCTGCCGGATACCCGGCAATAAAGATAAAATCTTCTCCGGCAAGCCAAGCCCCGTGGGAAAGAGGTACGGAAAACCCCGTATCTCAAAGGGGGAAAAGCCTGCCGCTTTTCAATTCCGACATAAAGGGGAGCAGTTCTATCCTATAGAGTATTGCCGCTTTTTCCCCGGAATTACCTGAAAGGGGAGCTCAATCTTCCGTGTAAATTTTCATAACTCCTTTGTGCTCATTCTAGTGTTCGGTATCGGGGAAGTCAAGAAAAAGCGGGGGATTCAAAGAAAGTTTACACTTCGATAAAAATTACCCCGCTCATGGTTCGGCGGTATTTTTTGTTTTGGGGAAAACGGCGGGGGGAACCGGGAGGCCCGCTTTGCCGCAGGATTTTTGCTGCTTTGCTCAAAATGCCGGACGCCGTTTCATAAAAAAGCCCGTCCGAAAAACGGGCGGGCCGGACGGCTATTCTTCTTTCGGAAGGAACAGAGGGTAATTCTCCCCGCCGCACTCCTCCGGCTTTACGGCACGGGCAAGAGTATCCTCATCGTACCACTCCAGCTCCGCGCAGCAGCAGCCCTTGCCCCTTGCGCGAACGCAGGCCGGGAAAAGCTTGCAGGAATAGCAAAAACAGATGCGTCCCTCCTCGTGCATGGCTCAGGGCGCCGGATAGAAACCGGTGGGGGCTTCGCTGAGGTTAATCATAATGTTCTTCATCTGCGTATAGTGCTCGAGGATGATCTTGTGCGTCTCACGGCCGATGCCGGAATCCTTGTAGCCGCCGAACGGAGAGCCCTCCGGGATCTGGTTATAAGTATTGACCCACATACGTCCGGTCTCCACGGCGCGGGCAACGCGGATGGCGCGATTGAGATCCCTGGTCCAGACGGCGCCGCCGAGGCCATAGACGCTGTCGTTGGCCATCCCGACCACTTCGTCCTCGTCATGGAATTTGATGACGACGGCGACCGGCCCGAAGATCTCCTCCTGGGCGACTCTCATCTTGTTGGTGACGTCGACGAGCAGCGTCGGACGCATGAAGGCGCCTTTTGCAAGCTCACCGTCGGTGATGCGGAAGCCGCCGCAGGCAACAGAGGCACCCTCCTTTTGGCCGATCTCGATGTAATTGAGGATCTTTTCAAGCTGTTTTTCGTTGATCTGGGAGCCCATCTGGGTATCCGGTTCCCAGGAGAGGCCGACCTTGACCGCGTTGAAGCGTTTGACGGCCTCCTCGATGAATTTGTCGTAGATTGTATCCTGAACAAAGACGCGTGAGCCGGCGCAGCAGACTTGCCCCTGGTTGAAGAGGATGCCGAGCTGCAGGCCGTCCATGGCCTGTTCCCAGTTGCAGTCGTCGAAGAAGATGTTGGCGGATTTTCCGCCGAGCTCCAGCGTGGAGGGGATCAGGCGGTCGGCGGCGGCTTCGGCCACAGCGTGTCCGACTTCGGTGGAACCGGTGAACGCGAGCTTGCGGAAGCCCTTATGCTCCAGAATATACTGGCCGCACTTGCTGCCGGAGCCGGTCACGACGTTGAAGACGCCCGCCGGGATGACATCCTGCACCAGCTTCGCAAATTCGAGCACGGAGAGCGGCGTATCGGACGACGGCTTAAAGACGGTGCAGCAGCCGGCGGCGAGCACGGGGGCGAGCTTCCAGGCGGCCATCAGGAACGGGAAGTTCCACGGCACGATCTGACCGACGACGCCGATCGGCTCGCGCAAAATGATGGAGAGGAAAGATTCATCCAGAACGGTGGCGCTGCCTTCCTCCGCTTGGATGCAGGCGGCAAAATAACGAAAATGGGCCGCGCTCAGCGGGACGTCAATCGCCATGGTCTCGCGGATGGGCTTGCCGTTGTCGAGCGTTTCGACCATGGCAAGATGCTCCGTGTTCTCGTCGATCTTGTCGGCGATCTTGTTGAGAATGGCTGCGCGCTGCTTCGGAGTGGTCTTCTTCCAGGTTGCAAATGCGGCCCAGGCGGCCTTCTCCGCGGCGTCCACATCTTCGCGGGTGGCCTGTGCGCAGGTCGCAAGCGGTTCGCCGCTTGCGGGGCATCTGGTGGTGAAGGTTGCGCCGTCGGAGGCATCCCGCCACTCACCGTTGATAAACAGACCGTACTTTTCCTGAAGATGGACATCAGGCATAGACATCGTTTTTACCTCCAAATATTTTATATTTTGAAACGCACAAGGCGGTTCAATCTTTGTGTTTTCTTGCAAAACCGATCCGCTTTTTCTCAAATCATGCAAAAACTTTCGGAATTGTTCTGAAATTATGAATGGACTTTAGGCCTCAAAAAGGCCCGCGCCGCTTGACATCGAAAATAAAGCCTCTTAAAATAGATAAGGTGTGAATAATAAAAGGGGGGCTTCGTTTGAGCTGCCGGAATGAAAAAGAGTATTATGCGGCTTTCGAGCAGATTCTTGCGGGATATCCGGGTGATAAAAGCCTGCTGATTCCGCTTCTGCAAAAACTGCAGGAGGCCTACGGCTGGCTGCCGCCGGATATTTTGCTGGCCCTTTCGGCGAGGACCGGCATCCCGGTTCCGGAGATCCTGGGGGTTGCGACGTTTTATGCCCAGTTTCGGCTCAAGCCGATGGGAAAGCACGGCATCCGGCTCTGTTTCGGCACCGCCTGCCATGTCAACGGTTCGGAGACGGTGGGCGATGCGCTCCGGGACGAGCTGGGCATTGAGCTCGGCGGCACCACAGAGGATGGATTTTATACGCTCTCGACGGTTGCCTGCCTCGGATGCTGTTCCCTTGCGCCGGTCATGATGATCGACGAGGAGGTTTACGGGAGGCTGACCCCGGATAAGGCCCGGAAAATTGTCCGGGAATTCCGGGATGCCCACGGAGAGGAGGCGGCTGTGAAATGAAGATCGTCGTTGGGCTCGGCAGCTGCGGGATCGCCGCCGGCGGGAAGAAGATCTATGCGGTGCTCGAATCTCTGCTGGCCGAACACCCGGAGGCAAAGGCGGAACTCGGCGGCACCGGCTGCTGCGGCATGTGCTATGCGGAGCCGCTGGTCGAGATCCGTGAGGAGGGGCGAACCACCCTCTACGGCTATGTGACGGAGGAATCCGTCCGGGAGATTTTTGAATGGCATGTCCTTCATGAGACGCCTATCTATAAATATGCGGTACGCTCCACCGATCATGCCTGTGCCGAGGAAGGATTTTTTGAAAAGCAACATCGGATCGTCCTCGCGCGCTGCGGCGTCATTGACCCGGAGTCTCTGGAGGAGGCGCTGGCGCTGGATGCCTATCGGGGCCTGCGGAAAGCGCTGACCATGAGCCCGGAGGAGATTATTAAAGAAATGATGGCGAGCGGGCTTCGCGGCAGAGGCGGCGCGGGTTTCCCGACCGGCCTCAAATGGAGCTTTGCCCGCAAAAACGCCTCCGATCAGAAATATGTTATCTGCAATGCCGACGAGGGCGACCCGGGCGCATTCATGGATCGTTCCGTGCTTGAAGGAGACCCGCATTCGGTTCTTGAGGGAATGGTGATCGGCGCCTATGCGATCAGCGCCTCGGAGGGCATCGTTTACGCCCGCGCCGAATATCCGATCGCCGTCAGGCGCATGCAGAAAGCGATTGAGGACGCGGAAGCGGCCGGCTTTCTCGGGAAAAACATCCTCGGCTCCGGCTTTGATTTTCATCTGCAGATCAAGCAGGGGGCCGGCGCGTTTGTCTGCGGGGAGGAGACGGCCCTGATGGCTTCCGTCGAGGGCAAGCGCGGGATGCCGTCGATGCGCCCACCTTTCCCGGCCGAGAGCGGGCTTTTCGGCAAACCCTCCAATATCAATAATGTGGAGACCTGGGCGAATGTCGGCTGGATCCTGCGCAACGGCGCCGCGGAGTTTGCCAAGCTCGGCACCGAAAAGAGCAAGGGAACCAAGGTGTTCGCGCTGGCCGGAAAGATTAAACATGGCGGCCTTGTGGAGGTGCCGATCGGCATGACGCTCGATGAGATCGTCAACGGCATCGGCGGAGGCTCCCGCACCGGAAAACCGGTCAAGGCCGTGCAGCTCGGGGGCCCCTCGGGCGGATGCATACCGGCGAGCCTTTTTAGCACGCCCGTCGATTACGAGACCATAGCGGCGACCGGCGCCATCATGGGCAGCGGCGGCATGATCGTTATGGATTCCGACACCTGCATGGTCGACATCGCCCGCTTCTTCCTCAATTTCACGCAGGAGGAGAGCTGCGGAAAATGCACCTTCTGCCGGATCGGCACGAAACGGATGCTCGAGATCCTGACGAGGATTACCAAAGGCGAGGGGCAGGAAAGCGACATCGAAACGCTGGAACTGCTGGCCGATCAGATTCGGAGGAACGCCCTCTGCGGCCTCGGCCAGACCGCGCCGAACCCGGTGCTTACCACGCTGCACTACTTCCGTGAGGAATACGAGGCGCATATCCGGGAGAAACGGTGCCCGGCCGGTCAATGCCGTGCGCTGATTCAATATCGGATCGATCCGGAGCTCTGCCGGAGTTGCTCGCTCTGCAGCAAAAAGTGCCCGGTCGGCGCGATCTCCGGCGAACGGAAGAAGCCGTATGTCATCGACCAACAGAAGTGCATCAAATGCGGCACATGCCTCGAGACCTGCCCGTTCGGCGCGATTGGGAAGGAATAATCCCGAAGAGGAGAATCGTTTGCCGCCGTCCGGAAGGAATGGCGCCGTATCTGAGGACAAGTTTTTTGGCGACTGCCGGCCCGGAGCGATCCGGGAAGATGACGCCGTTCCGGCAAACAGAGCGTCCGGAGTCGGAGAGCGGATGTGTTCCGGCGCATGCCCGAAACCCTCGTTTGCCGCCGTCCGGAAGGAATGGCGCTTACAGAGAAACAAAATACCCATGATCGGAAACTTCCGGCTTTCGGGTGCCGCGCGGAGAATCCGCGCCGCCGGGAACCACCGGATTTTTCCTGAAAGGATGATTTCGCTATGGAAGAACTGCATTTTACGCTGAACGGTAAATCCTGCACCGCGCCTGCCGGTTCCACCGTGCTCGAGGCGGCCACCCGTAGCGGCGTGGAAATTCCCGCCCTGTGCAACGACGAGCGTCTCAAGCCATTTGGCTCCTGCATGCTCTGCAGAGTGGAGATCGACGGTGCGCGAGGCAATCCGCTGGCCTGCGGGCAGCGGATTGCCGAGGGGATGGTCATCCGCACCGAGAGCGACGCGATTCGCCTTTCCAGAAAGACCTGCCTTGAGCTGCTGCTTTCCGAGCATAACGGGGACTGCGTCGCGCCCTGCACCATGACTTGCCCGGCGCATGTGGATGCCCGCCATTATATAGAGAAAATCGCGGAGGGCGACTATTCCGGCGCCGTCCGTCTGGTGCGGGAACAGAACCCGCTGCCCGCGGTCTGCGGGAGGATCTGCACACGCCCCTGTGAGGACGAGTGCCGCAGAAACCTTGTGGATGAACGGGTCGGCATCGACGGCCTCAAGCGCTTCGCTTCGGATTATGAGGCCGCGCACGGGATCGTTCTGCCGGAAAAGGCACCCGCGACCGGAAAGAAAATCGCCATCATCGGCGCGGGCCCGGCCGGCCTCTCCTGCGCGTATTATCTGCTGCTCAAAGGCCACGAGGTCACGCTCTTTGAACGTCATCCGAAGGCCGGCGGCATGCTCCGCTATGGCATCCCGGCCTACCGCCTGCCCAGAGACATCCTTGACCGGGAAGTGGGCCTGATCGAATCCCTCGGCGCAGAGATCCGCTGCGGGGTCGAATTTGGAAAGGACGTCACACCGGAGAGCCTCAGGGCGGAGGGATATTCCGCCGTTTTCATCGGCGTCGGCTCCCAAAAGGGTTGGGCGCTCGGCTGCCCGGGCGAAGAGACCTGCACGGACTGCGTCTTCACCGGCGTGGAGTTTCTCGGCCGGGTGGAGCAGTTTCATGATATCGACTTCACAGGGAAGAAGGTCGTCGTGGTCGGCGGCGGCAACACCGCCATTGATGCCGCGCGGACTTCGCTCCGCCTCGGCGCTTCGGAGGTTGAGATCGTCTACCGCCGCGGCAAGGCGGAAATGCCCGCCCATCCCGAGGAGGTTGCCTCCGCCGAGGCGGAGGGCGTTCTCCTGAACGTGCTCACGAACCCGAAGACCATTCGCCGGGATGAGCACGGCATCGTGCTCACGCTGATCCGGATGGAGCTCGGCGAGCCGGATGCTTCCGGCAGACGCCGCCCGGTCGAAGTGGAGGGCTCCGAATACGACCTCACGGCGAATGTGGTTATTTCCGCCATCGGCCAAACGCAGGATCTTTCGTTCCTGACGGAAAAATTCCCGCTCGATACCGTAAAGGGGCATCTGGTTGCAGACGAAGCCACCGGTAAAACCGCGCTGCCGGGCGTCTACGCGGGCGGCGACGCTGTAACGGGGCCGTCGACGGCCATCGGGGCCATCGCTGCCGGAAAACGTGCCGCGCTCGCGGTCGATGCCTTCCTTCGCGGGGAGGAATACCGGGCGCCGGATGTGTATTTTCATGTGAAAGGCAAAAAGCTCCGCGAGGTGGATCCGGCGGAATACGAAACAATGGAAAAGTTGCCCAAGCAGCATCCGGCGGAAATTCCGGCGGAGGAGAGGAAGCATACATTCGATGAGGCGGAGCTTTCCTTCACCGAAGAGGAGGCGCGCAAGGAGGCGGCCCGCTGCCTCAGATGTGGATGTGATGCACAGAATGACTGTTTCCTTCGGAAATATTCGGCGCAGTACGGCGCGGATCAGTTCGCATTCGCCGGTGAAAAGAAGCAGACGCCGAGGGACGAGGGACATCCATATTTTTACCGCGACCCGAATAAATGCATCCTCTGCGGTCGGTGCGTGCGCATCTGCGCGGAAGTGAAGGGCGCGCACATCTTCGGCTTCAAATGTCGCGGCAGCAAAGCCGTGGCGGAGCCCTATCTGCCGATGGTGGAGCGGGGGGAGGATATTTGCCGGGACTGCATGCTCTGCGTGGATGCCTGCCCGACCGGTGCGCTGATTAAAAAATAGAGGAAATCCGGATCGGCAGGTCCCTTGCTTTTAAAAGAAAATGGCACAGAAGAGTCTGCTTTAAAGAAAGGTTTAGATCGTTTCTAAAAAGGGCCTGCAGGAAGAAAATTCCCTGAAATCAAAACGGAAGGGAATTCAAATCGGCAGGCCCCTGTTTATAAAAGAAAATGGCATAGAAGAGTCTGCCTTAAGGAAGAGGGCAAAAACCGGGAGGCCGGAAGTCTTTGCAAAAAGAATCCATGGAGCGGTGAGTTCCCCAAGGGGAACTATGGAACCGGCGAAAAGCGTGCAATTTCGGGGGAAAGTATGAAAATTCGTTCCTGCGGCCGCTCCGTCCCCCAAAAAAGAACAAAAAAGAGGCGCAATCCACTAAGGATCGCGCCTCTTGCATTATTTGAAAGAAAAATGGATCAGGCTTCTTTGCCGTTCATGAACTTGGAAAGATCGGCGCCGTCATAGCGGACGGAATACGGATACCCAGCGTTCTGCATGGACAGAGAACGGGCGCGATCCTTTGCGTCGAGAACGTTAAAGCATCTCTCGTAAACGCGGCCTTCGCGGACGACTTCATATTTCTTGAGCTGGTCCTTTTTGGGCTCCTGATCAACGGCCATTGTATTCGCTCCTTTAATCCTTCCCGAAACGGGAGGTACTTTTCTTACACCCCTATTTTACCGTTTCTTTCGGCTTTTGTAAAGCACCAAAACGAATTTTTCCGGCACTTTCGGCGGAATGCGGGAATAAAAAACGGGGCCGCAGATTCGCGGCCCCGTTTGTGCGCATATTCGGTCGGATTAATTTTTTCCTTCGCCGATTTTGGAGAAGTCGACCTTGCCCATCTCCTCCGCGGCGGCGGAGAGACCGTCTTCCTCATCGGCGCCGGTTCCGATCTTGCCGTTGTTGACGACCAGGCTGGTCAGCAGACCGCAGATCAGGGCGACGGCCAGGGAGGTGATGGAGAAGAGGGAGCCTCCGGTCACGGAGTTCTGGCCGAATTCCAGGGTCAGGCCGCCGATGCCGGTGACGAGGATGGCGCTGACGACAAACAGGTTGCGATTATCGCCCAGATTGACTTTGTGCAGCATCTGGAGACCGGAGACCGCGATGAAGCCGTAGAGGGCCACGCAGGCGCCGCCCATGACGCACTTCGGGATGGAGTTGATGACCGTGACAAACGGGGTGAAGAAGCTGAGGATCATACAGCCGAGGGAGGCGTCGATGATGGAGACGATGGAGGCGTTTCTGGTGATGGCGACGCAGCCGATGGATTCGCCGTAGGTGGTGTTTGCGCAGCCGCCGAAGAAGGCACCCACCATGGAGCCGACGCCGTCGCCCAAGAGGGTATTGTCAAGACCCGGATCGGTGATCAGATCCTTATTGATGATGGTGCCAAGGTTCTTATGGTCGGCGATATGCTGGGCGAGCTCGACGATGCCGATCGGGATGTAGATCATCGCAATGTTGCCGATGGCGGCGGCATCAAGCGGGTACTGCCCGTTTGTTTCGATGCCCTTGAGGAAGAAGAATTTCGGGTAGTCGATAAAGCTCGTGAGACTGAGCTTGCCGAAGGCGTCGATGAAGGGCTGGAAGCTGAGAAGCTTGAGGGATTCGATGCCCGCGGCATTGCCGATCAGGGTGAGAATCAAGGCCAGCCCATATCCGGCGCCGACGCCGACAATGAACGGAATGAGCTTCAGGGTTTTGGAACCTTTGACGGAGACCAGGACGATGGTGAAGAAAGTGACCAGGCCGCAGAGGATGGAGACAAGGCCGTAGGTGCTGCCGCCGTTGGTGGACATCCAGCCGGTGGCGGTGCTGGAGAGGCTCAGCCCGATCAGGGTGACGATCGGCCCGATGATGGCCGGAGGCATAAGCCGGTTGACCCATTCGGAGCCGACCTTTTTAATGATCAGCGCAATGACGACGTAGACAAGCCCGGCGAAGAAGACGCCGATGATGATGCCCCAGTAGCCATAAAGCTGGCTGATGGAGGCGGCGTAGGCGCCGAGGAAGGTGAAGGAGCTGCCGAGGAAGACCGGGCTTTTCTTTTTGGAGAAGAAGATGTAGACCAAGGTGCCTATACCGGCGCCGAAAAGGGCGGCGGCCGGGTCGGCCGGGAGGCCGAATCCCGTGATGAGGATCGGTACAAGCAAAGTGGCGGCCATGATGGCAATCATCTGTTGAAACGCAAAGATCAGGGTTTTGCTGAGCTTCGGCTTATCGCCGACGTCATAGATCAGATTCATGTTTTTTTCTCCTGTTCCCTTTAAATTCCAAAATATACCGCTCCCGCCTAACAAAAAAGACCTTGCCACAGTCATGGCAAGGTCTTAGAATTCCATCCTAATCCGAATCTTGCCAATCTCTCTGTATTGGTTTAAAGATCGATATACTTTGTTTAACCTATGGTAACACCCGATGCTTATTTTGTCAAGCGGAAGCATGCCCGATCCGCAAAAGTTTCTAAAAAATTGGAATCATGCCGGATACGGGGAATGCCTATACCCCTCGGAAAGAACCATACCGACGGACTTCTTCAAAAAATATGGGGAAATCTTTTCGCCGCAACCTTTTCCCATGATTTTTTGGGCGGCCGTTTCGCCTGGAGGGGAGCAAAGCGGGAAGGAGGATTCACAGGCCTGCTTTGTTCAATGTCTTACCCCGGAGTCTTTTGAGGGAGGGAAAACCGCCGTTAAAAAAAGCGTCACAGTGTTAGGTGACGCTTCTTGTAACGAATTTCGCGGAATGAAGGGGGAATTATTTAATTTTGCCTTTTTCAATCTCCTCGGCAAGGGTGCTTTTTCCCGCGCAGACCGCTTTCAAAGAATCATAATAAAAATCAATATAATGAAGCATCAGGGCAAAGTGATCCAGCGCCTGCTGTTCCGCATCCAGAACATTTGTCTCGCCGCGGAGCAAAAGGCCGTCGCGGTAGGAGACGACGCCCAGATCCGTCTGGATAAGGAACGCGCCGGTTGCCGTTTTCCAGTTGCAATGGCGGCAAAAATGATCGACCTCCGCCAAATTTTTTGTGTCGATGGGGTCGATCAGCGCAAAATGAATCTGCAGGGTCTGTACGTCGTCGCCGGTCAGAACCTCCAGCGGCGCAAAGACGCAGGTCAGCGCGATCACGTCGTTTCCTTCCGCGTCGCCGAACGCGGCGTGCAGGGAGACCGGGAACCCCTCCATATGCTCGACCGTCGGCTCAAAACCGTAGCTGCGGAGCCCGTTCGCCAATCCGTTCAGAAATTCCTCCTCATCGAAACGGGCGGCCGTCTCCGCCGTCTCTCCGGAGGCCTCCTCCGCCGCATGGATCCTCTCGTTTTCGCTCATGTTTCGTTATCCTCCGTTCCTTGTTTTCAGAAAAATCGTCCGTCCGTCACACGACGGCGTTCCGGTCGCCGAACATATCGCCCGCAAGACGGCGGGCGCCCATACCGCGCATGTGCTGCTGCGCATAAGCACCCCGGCCCGTGCCGCCGATATCCCTGCCGTAGCCGGAGAGGAACTGCTCCTTGTGAGCGGCAACTTCCTCATCCGACTCATCAAAATGCCCAAACTGCGCGCCCACGTCGGCGCGCCACTTGACCAGCTCCGGGAACACCCGGATTGCCGGATCCTTGATCAGATTCCGGTAATCCCTACGTTCCGCGCTCATCTTCTGGGCCACGTCTTTCAGGGACGGCAGCGCATCCCAGGGATTTTTAATCACGCCGAGATCGATCAACGTCTGGATGCCGGCCATCGCCGCCGGATCCGGGCGCGCCACGGCGGTCTGCTTCGGATTTGTCTTCATTGCGTCGCGCCAGTTTTTCACCGGGCCGGGCGTATGCGCCTCTTTGGAAGCGTCGATCAGCATATTTGCCGCGTTGCGGTAGATGGCGATATCGGAAAGCTCGGCCCGCTGGCCTTTCGGAGAGCCCATCTCGAAGCAGATCAGGCGCTTGAAAAGGCGGGTGGTATCCCTGCCGTGGGATTTCTTTCCTTCCCTCGTGACGTGAGCGATCCTTGCGATCTCCTGGTCGGATTTTCCCTCGCTCTTTGCTTTTTCAATCTCCTGCGCGTAGGAGGCGGTGTAGGCCTCGTCAATAATATCCTGGACGATCTCGTCGATCTTCATCAGCTCGTCGGATTGGCCGCTGAACCTGCCGAGATGGGAAAAACCTGCGTTTGCCTGCAGTTTGACTTTCTCGTCGTCTTTTTGCTGGTCGGTCATTGCGGTGGCATCCACAGACTCCGCGGAGGAGGAGAGCGCGGCGGAGAGGTATTTCTGACGTGCCTGAAGCGTCTGCTTCAGGTTCATGCTGATACGGAGGCGCTTCTGGACGCGCTCCGCAATCATCTTTGAGATGGAGAGAGCGGCGCTGAAGGCGCTGATGCAGGCGCCGACCCAGGAAGCCACGCCGGAGACATCGCAGGCACCGGCGGCAACATCCAAAATACCTTTCAGAATGTCGATACCGGAGTTAAACATCTCCTGCCCGGCTTTTTTCTTCATCAGGTCGCCCATGCGGACGGAGCTCGCGAATTTCTCAAAGGCGAGCGGCGCGGCCTTCATCGCGCTTTCGTATGAGGCCCTCTTGGTTTTTGCGGCGCTTTCAGCCACATTTTTTATATCGACCATCTTGTCGGCGTTGGAATCGTTGATTCCGCCGGGATAGCCCTGCTCGAACGAGGATTTAAAGAACTCAAAATCGGCCTTCGGCTGTTTATAGGCCTCCAGTGCGGCTAAAAGTTTTTTCTGTGAAGTCTGGCTGATGCCGCCCCTGGTCTTCTCCTCATCTTCAAGGTCCTGATGCTCGGAATCGGTCTTACGCGGCATGGCCTCCGTGGTGGTAGTATGGGAGGCGATGATTTCCTCCTGAGCGGCGAGGGACTTCTGAGCATTGCTCAGCTGGGCCTCCGCCTGGGCAAGCCTCGACTCCCTCGCATCGAAAGCATCATAGAATCCCCAGACGTCCTCATCTTTGGAATCGGTGGTGACATAGAATTCCAGGATCCCGCTGAACGCCGGCATCAGAGCCGCAAACGAGGTATCTTCCGAATCTCCGGGCCCTGTGCCGCCAAGAGCGGTGCCTACTCCTCCCGATAAAGAGGAAGTGCCGCCGATTTTACTTTCTGCTGCGGTTTTTCTGTGCTCGTAGATGCTCAGGAGCTTCGCCATGGGGTGGAAATCCTGCCTCTTATCTTTCGCTACGGCGTCGAGGTCGATCCCCTCCGTGCGGAACGCGGCGGAAACTTTGTCTTTTCGTTTTTTGGAGGCGTCGCGGGCGCTTCTGCTCTTATTGACGTTGACCTGTGCCTGATCGACCGCTTTTCTGCGTTCTCCACGGATCTGCTCCATGTTGCGGAGCTTGTCACGCTCCGCCTGATAGGCCGAACGCTGCTTATTAGAAGTATGGGTGGCCGTGGAAGCCTCTAAAAATGCCTTATTTTTTGCAGAATAATCCGTCTGCGCCGTCGAAACGTTGCCGCCGGCGGCGGCGAGCGCATCTTTCAGCTCGTGATATTTTCCCTCGATGGCCGTATTGTCGGTGGCGTCGATGCGGAATTTTTTTCCGACGTGGAAAAGTGCAGTCTTCATTCTCCCGGCGACTGCGGCGGTCTCGTCGGCGTCGTAGCGGAGATCCAGCAGGTTTTTGTTGATGGCGGCTTTCGGATTTTCGAGGTCGATGCCGGATGCGGTCGCCTTCGTCCGCATCGTTGTCATGAATTTTTTGGCATTCTCTCGTTCTTTTCCCTTTTCGACCATATCGCCGATCGCGCAGGCGATATCAGCAAGGCCGATGACCGCCTGAATGCCGGGGACCAGTTTGCCTATGCCGACGACATCACTGATTCCGGCCCCGGAGACGCAGTCTTTCACATCTTTTACGACGTTGTGAATGCCGGTAAGAAATTTGCCCGAGTTGCTGCAGAGGCTGACGACGCCCTGCCAGCTCGGATCCTGATAAAGATCATATGCGTCGGTGACAATGCCGACGCCGCTGGTGAGGACGCCGAGGCCCTCGCCGACGCCCTTTACATACGACGCAGCCGAGGCCCCTTTGCTGATAGCGTCCATTGTGTTGGAGACGGAGCTGGCGCCGGAACTGACCGGATCGAGAGCATCCATCGCCGTATCGAGGCGGTCTCTGCCGCTGGTTTTCTTACTTTTGCGCGTCTGGGCGGGGGCGGAGCCGGTCGGGGCCTTTTCCGCCTCGTCCACCAGTTTTGCGCGCAGCACAAACATATCGTCCAAGCCGCGTTTCCATACGCCCTCGCGGACGAAAGGGGCCTTGTTGACGATTTTCATCTTATCGGATTTTGTGAGGATGCCCTGAGCCGGGAAGCCGAGGGAATTCCCGGAGCCGACACGGACCCTGCCGCCGCCGACGGAGAGGCCGGATGCCGCCCGGGCCCCCTGCGCATCCGCCCGGTGCTCAAGCATGCTGCTGTGGAGAAGGCGCCCGTCCGAGCCGGAGGATTCCCCTCTGGCCTGGGAGACCACATGGGAGAGCTCATGGCCGATCACGCTGCGGCCGGAGGCGGTCTCCGGGCGGAAACGGCCCGGAGCAAAACCGATGGTGGAGCCCTGCGCGACCGCCTCAAAACCGTGCCGTTCGACCGACGGGCTTTCATAGAGGCGGATCCCGGAGAGATCGGCATTAAAGGAGCCCTCCATACGGCTGCGCAGCGAAACGGGCATGCTCAGTTTTTTCATGGCGGAAAGCGCGTTCCCGCCGGTTCCGAGCAGGCCTTTCCCGGTTTCCAGAGGTTGTTTTACAGGCCGGGGCGATTCGCTTTCCCGCTTTTTTCTTTCGGATTCCAAATCCGCCGAAACCATAGGTGATCCCTCCGTCTCTCAAAAATTGTCATAGTGAGAATGTTTTATATGGGGCCGCGCGCAGATAGGTATGGATTGCCGCGCCGCACGGACCCGGCCCGGATCCGTTTTTTTTACATCAGGCGCAGGCGGGGCATGACTTTGCCGTTCTTGGCAAAATCCAGCCGGATCGCCTCCGCGAGATAAAAAGCAGTGATTTTCTCCGCGTTGTCGTAGGCGGCGAGATAAGCCGCGTTGCGTGCCACCGTTTTGATCTGACTGGGGCTGTATTCAAGGTCTTCCGCCAGATACTCGAAGGGGATCCCTTCCGCGAGCGGGCACTCCGGCGGGAATGCGTTTTTCCATAGCAAAAGCCTCGTGGCCGGCTCCGGGAACGGGATGTTGACCATATATTCGATCCGGCGGTAAAACGCCTTGTCGAAATTCATCATCATGTTGGTGGTGAGGATGCAGATGCCGCTGAATTCCTCCATTTTCTGAAGCAGGTGATTGGTCTCCAGATTGGCGTACTTGTCGTTGGCGCCGCTCATCTCCGTGGAACGCTGTGAAAACAGGGAATCCGCCTCGTCGAAAAAGAGGATCGCGTTTGTGCTCTCCGCCTCCCGAAACACCTCGGTCAGATTCTTCTCCGTTTCACCGACATACTTACTGAAAATCGAAGAGAGATCCACTTTCAGCAGGTCGAGCCCCAGCGCTTGGGCGATGACGTGGGCGCACATCGTTTTTCCGGTGCCGGGGCTCCCGTAAAACAGGATGCTGACGCCCTTTCCGTAGGCATATTTTTTGCCGAACCCCCACCGGCTGTTGATGACGTATTGTTTGTTGACCCGGTCGATGATATGCAGAATCTGCAGGCGGACGGGGTCGGGAAGGATGATATCGTCGAGGGTATAAAACGGCTTCACCTTACGGCAGTGCTGCGTATCGGCCTTTTTATCGCCCGACCGGATGACGGAGGCGATATCCCTCACCGTGAGCGAACCGTCCGCGTGTTCGAAACGGGCGGTGCGGACCGTGTCGCGGATCTGCCCGGGCGTCATGCGATAGCGGGCGGAAAGGATGTAGGCATCCTCCTCCTG
>CAZLMO010000010.1:0-3909 GCA_964560915.1 uncultured Oscillospiraceae bacterium | reverse complement strand
TCTGCCCGGGCGTCATGCGATAGCGGGCGGAAAGGATGTAGGCATCCTCCTCCTGAAGCAGGCCGCCGGCATACGCGTTCCACAGCATTTCCGCTTCCGGCGGCGTAAGCCGCCCGACCGGGAAGAAGACCGGGGAGAACGCCTCGCCTTCCGGGAGAGATGCGCCGCCCGCAATCATGAATACAAAAAGAAATCCGAATTCCGCAAGAACGGAGAGAAACTCCTCCGGCTTTCTTGTCGGAAGGGGATCCTCACAGCAGAGGACGGGGACGAACCCGTTGATGGAACAGGCGGCCGCCGCAGAGGCACAGGCAGCCCGGTAATCTTCGGGAGAAAGCGCATCCATTGCGCCAAGATCGATAAAAAGCAGATCGAGATCCAGCCGGCGCGCGGCGTGGCGGATCAGAAAATGCCGCCCGGACCCTTTTTCGCCGCTCAGGACGGCGATGACGGGATATTCCCGCTCCGCGGCGGCGGAACAGACAAAGCAGATCCGCTCCAGCAGTTCGTTCCGGATCAGGATGGACTCGAGAGCGCTTCCATCCCGGCGGCCGTCAAAAAGCTCGGTGAACCTGGAAAGGAAGGCGTCGGGTATCCGGTTGCCCAGAAACGCATGAAAGACACTTTCCCGAAGCAGAAAAGAAGCGGAAAGACCGCTGCCGCCGCCGATGAAAAAGAGATCCCAGCGGTAGCCGGAACGCGGGAAGATCAGGCAGTCCCGAAGGGAAAGCATCTCCTCAAGGGAAGAAAGCCCGTAGGCGAGGGAAAGTGTCGGCAGTGTCTCGGCGGGATTTGCCTGTATCCGGCCGAAAATCTGCTCATATTTCCGGTCCGCAAGCGGAGCCATCCCCAAAAGCACGCAGAGGCGGCGGAAATGGTCGTGAAAAAGATTTCCGAATATCCATGCGAGCGGATTCGGCCGGCTCTCGCAGGAATCCCCGATCCGGCTCTCAAGATAAGCCCATGCGTCCGAGATTTGCCTGCGGAATTCCGGCTTCAGGCGCAGATCAATATTTTCGCGGCTGGAAGATTCCAGTGAAGCAGCGATCTGTTCCGGGCGCACGGCGGTTCCGGGCAGGTGAAAAAAAGATGCTTCCCCGTCGTCTCCGGTTTCGGTCAAAGCGGCAAGAGCAAGGTGGAGATCCACAAGGCACAGGCAGTCATGCAGCTGCTCCCCGAAACTGAGAAAGGGGGTTCCTGCTTTTTTTCGGTCAAAATACTTGTCAAAAGGTTCCAATTTCTTCCTCCCAAGAAGAATTGAGCGGTCAGGATCTTTCCCGGCCGACACGTCCCGATCCAAAAGCCTTTACGGGGCCGAAAACCTGCCTTTTCAGGAAGGTACTTCCAATTATCTTATTTTATTATAGCGGCATTAAAATAAAATTGCAACTGACCAAAAGTACAGGATTTCGGTTTTTATCCTATATTTCCACTTTTTTGACGCCGCTTTTGTCCGAGCCGAAGCCGGAAGAAAAGAAGCTTCTTCACCGGCATGAGCATGCTCAAAAGCGGAGCCGTTTCCGCACACCGCTTCCGTGCCCGAAGGCTTTTCGGGGAGCCAGCGCCAGACATAAAATGAGCATGCAGCGACCGGAGAACCCTCTTCGGAGCAGGGAGAGCTCCCAGATCACCGGGCAGAGGAAAAACCGCGCAAAACAGGGCTGTCTTTGCAGAAGAAAACGCATTCGCGCGGAATTTTATTGGTGTCAGGCTTACATTCGACCCGCAGAGGAAGACAAAAAATAACAAACGTTTTTTTGCAATTTGAAGAAAAGGAAGGAAGAAATTCCTCAATTGTCACAAAAACGAAAATTTTATTAAGCTTATTCTTGTAAATTTATTTTTGAAGTGATACAATGAGCACGAGATTAAATATGAGATTTTAAAAAAATATGATCTCATGAAAAACCCCGGCGAAAAGGGCAGTCCCCGGCAAGGGCATGAAAATGCGAGCTGCTTTCGGCGTTCCGTATATCGGCACATCTCCGGGCTTCATTTTTATTTGTTTTCGTACGGATTGTGACCGATCCCAGCCGGATAAAGATTATTTTTATGACCGGATATCGTACGGGGTTTGTGTTGGAGAGCCCCCGGCGGCTGCGGGAAGATGAGGGGGAAATCCTATGCGGCCCGCATGAATGCTCATGCAAAAGGCGGAGCAAAGCGAATTCGCTTTAAAAAGATGGTCGGAGTGATTTCAGGTTGGAGTTCGGGAGGAATTTTATGGAGCGTCCGTTGCTGATAGAACTGGAAGAATTAGGGTGCAATGTCAAGGACGGTTTATATAACTGCATGGATATGGAGGATTTTTACATAAAGATGGTGAGAAAAGCGGTCGCACCCGATTCCCTTTGCCCGCTGATCGACGCCTGCAAAGCCGAGGATGTCAAGGCCTGCTTTGAACGTTCCCATGCACTGAAAGGTGTGTATGCCAATCTTGGCTTGAAGCCGCTTTTCGACCTCAACACGCCCATTGTTGAAACTACCCGGCATGGCGGCTTCGACGGCGTGCCGGAGGCGCTGGAAAAGTTAATTTGCGAGCATAAACATTTTGAAGAAGTAATCGAAAAATACCCGGGATGAGCTTTATGAAAGAAGAATCCTTGTATGCAGAATGACAAGATGAAAATTCTGATCGCAGATAACACCGAAGTTACCCGCGAAATGATAAAGAACTCCTTTCAAGGGCAATTCGATCTGTTGGAAGCGACGGACGGTGAAGAGGCGATCGAGATTCTGAAGCGCCATCACGAGAGTCTGATCGCTGTAATTCTTGACCTCTTTTTGCCAAAACAGGACGGATTTGCGGTGATGGATTATATAAAGCGCAACGGCCTGATGCATAAAATCCCGGTTGTTCTGTGCACGGACGAAGTGACGAATGATATCCTGAAAAAGAGCTTTGAGTATGGCGTGGTTGATGTGGTCAGCAAGAGTGATTCCGTCCGATTATCCTATAACCGCGTCATGAATGCAATCAGCCTGTTCCGCTACCGGCGCTGCCTGCAAGTCAGCAAGGAATCCCTGATTCTGGAATATGTTCCTGAGAAGAATGCGATTACGATTCTGAAATCCAGCGAGATGCGGATCGACTTGTTTAAGGTATATCCTGCGGAGGATATCGGCAAATATCTGCATCCGGAAGATATGGATCCCATTTTGGACATTTTGTCCAAACTCACGGAAAACGACTACGACAACGCGCTGCTTCTGCGGATTAAATTCGACGAAACCTACCGGTGGCACAGCGTCTCGTTTAAACCGATCTTTGCGGAAAGCGGGATCGTGAAATCCGTCATCATCTCGGCGATCGACGTCAACGAAGAACATGAGCGGGAGCTGCAGCTGAAGCGGATGTCGGAGACGGACGCCAAAACCGGGATGAAAAACGAATCGGCATTCGAGATGGAAGTGACGCAGCATCTCAAAAAGATGTCGGGCAAAGACCGCGGGATTTTCATCATGCTCGACGTGGACGGATTCAAAAAAATCAATGATATTTACGGTCACATGATCGGGGACGACGTGCTCGTGATCATCGGCAACGCCATCAGGCAGGTTATCCGCCCCTGCGACGTTGCTTCGCGTCTTCATGGGGATGAATTTTCAATCTGGCTTGACGGCGTCGACAATAAAAGCTTCGCGACGGCAACCATCAAAACCATCAACGACCTGATTGAAGAGGAGAGCATGAGGAGGGAAAAGCCGGCCGCCCGCGTATCGGCGGGTTTTGCTGTGGCGATGCCCGGGTCCACCTATCCCATTCTATATAAACGCGCGGATAAGGCGCTTTATCTTTCCAAAGATAAACGCTTGTTATGTCCCGAATGAAAAGGAATGCAGCTGAGGCCGGGACATAAGAGATCGCGTGGAGAGCGTCGTGTGCGATAATGCGCCGGCCGTAACCAT
>CAZLMO010000009.1:21922-29942 GCA_964560915.1 uncultured Oscillospiraceae bacterium | reverse complement strand
CGGTCATGCTCTGCAGCCTGTTTTGGAAGCGGGCCAACCGCACCGGCGCGCTGGTCGGCATGGTTTCGGGCGGGGCGATGGTGTTTATCTGGAAATACCTGATTCGTCCGTTGGGCGGCGCATGGGATGTCTATGAGCTGCTGCCCGCTTTCATTTTCGGCTTAATTATAACCATTGTGGTGAGCCTTCTGACGGAAAAACCCTCTGCCGAGATGGAGCGCGAATTCAATTACGCGGCAGGAAAAGTGAATCAAAGCTAAAAAACTTTGACGGATGAAGGGTTCTTTTGTGGTGCCTGAATCCGGAGGAATCCGACTCTATTTCCGTCCCGCAGAAAATGCCCTCGTAGGAATCTGCTGACGGAGAAACCCACGGCCGGGATGGAGCGCGAATTCAATTACGCGGCAGGAAGAGTGATGCTCGGTTGCTCTTTTCAATAAATCGTTTGTTGCCGGCGTTTTCGCCTGACGGGAACGCCGGATTCAAAACTTCCTCCAACTCAAAACCCCCTTCGGACTTCGGCCCAAAGGGGGTTTTGAGTTATGCAAAAGATTTCAGCTCGTTTGTGAACGCCGGAACGCCTTGCCAAACGATGCGGGAATATTTTAGAGCAAGGTCCCGGCCCTGCTCAGCCCTGAATCAGATATTCCGATGAGGCCCAGCCGACGGTATCCCCATAGACGACGTAGCACCAGCCGTCCGTCTCCTGAAGCACAATCGCTTTTGCGTTTTCGGGAATGATGCCGAGCTTCTCATAGTCCGTGCCGGGGCCGGAGCGGATATTGAGGCCGCCCTCGGCGGTGCAGGTGAAAGGGAATTCCTCTTTCCAGATCTGGAGGGCGTGGGATTTCCCGGAGCTGAGGTTCATCGCAAGGTGTGTGCCGCCATAGGCGCCGCCGTCGGGATAATAGAGAAAATAGGCGATCCCATCGCTGAAATTTTGTAAATCGAGGTACCAGTACCGATCATCATCCGAGACACAGAGGCCGGAGGAGAGGTTTTCCACAATCGTTCCGTCATCCCGGAAGGTGCAGAAATACAGGAGCTGCTCCTTCCGGCTTATATAAGGAAGAATATTCAGTTCCGAATCCTTCTTATCGGTCAGCGGCTGTGCCGGAATATAAACGCTGCCGTCGGAAAGGCCCTTTCCGTTTCCGCCGAGGACGGCGACCGGTTCCCACGGAACCTCCGCTTCAGGGTGATAGAGGGAAATTTCATCGGCCTCCCCGCTGGTGATCGAGAAACAGCCCGCGCTCAGGACGGAAAACTGCGGGGAACATGGGCCGTCTCCGTATGCAAGCGGATGCAGCTCCTGCGTGGAGTCGTCGTAGTAGGCGACATCCACCGCGTCGTTCAGATCATTGTCGCGGTAAAGGTAGACGATGCGGTCGTCAGCGTCGCCGTTCATTTCATAACTTTTCAGCTTTTCGGCATAAAAAACCGTGTGGCCGAGCCCTTCGGGGATTTCGCGGACGGCAAACATCTCATCCATGCTCGAAAAGTTGATCAGCACCGTGCGGCCGGTCGAGGCATTCACAAGGCTGGGATAATAATCGTTTTCCATGCGGAAATAGGTCTGTGCCGCGGCGTAATCCTCCTCGGTGCCGAATTGAAGCTCCGACTCCCGACCAAAACCCCAGTAGATCAGGGATTCCTCCTGCGGCACATAGAAATCGCCGCTGCCGGCATACACGGCATACTGATCGATGCAGACGAATGTAAGCCGGTCGTAGGTGCCGGCGGTGTCGCTTCCCAGCATGACGAAGCGCAGAGGCATCCACTGATTGCGCCACGAATAGGTATAGGGGTCGTACATCCCCGTCTGAAGAACGTAGTGGTCGTCTTCAAAAAGGACATGCCAATCCGAGAGGTCGCCAATGTCGCCGATCTCCCCCATAATTTCGCTGAAATACCCCGCCAGATAGGTTTGGCAGGATTTTGTCTCGAGGAACGGAGTGATTTCGCCGTCGTCCGGTTTTTCCGTATCCGGCGCGCCGTTGTCCGTAACCCAGCGATCGAAATCCTCACAGGAGATGGAAGGGAATACCCCGTTCTCATCCGGCCCGGTCACTTCGGGCGGAAGATCCTCCGCGGCTCCGGAAGAGGCCTCCGCCCCGGAAACGGAAGATTCCGATTCCGGCTCCGGCGTCACCTCCGTCTCCGCGCACCCGCCCAGCGAAAGAACCAGCGCAAGAATCCATAGTAAAATTCGTTTCATACGCTACCTCCGTCAAAAAACAATACTCCGTATCCATTCTATATGATGACCGTGTGAAATTCAACTCAAAGCGCAAAAAGGGTATGGAACGGGGAATGAATCCTTCGCCCTCACCTCGCGGCGGTCGAAGCGGCATTGGAGGGGAATGTGCATTTTTCCGGCCGAAGAAAAACGGAGGCCCGTTTTTGCTCCATGCCGCAGAGAATGTTGGGGTCGGCGGTCATTCATTCAAATAAGAGAACGGAAGTCACCCCGTGCTTTCCGCGGAAGAGCGGCGGCTTCATAGAAAACATAATGATTTGGTCACGCACAAAAAAAGCCTCCGACGGGGAACCCGCAGGAGGCTTTTTTTGTGAAAATTATAGTACGCAGCTCAGGAAGTCTTTTGTGCGCTGCTCTTTCGGGTGGAGGATGATCTCCCCGGGAGGGCCCTCTTCCACGATGTGCCCGTCGGACATGAAAATGACCCGATCCGCCACGTCGCGGGCGAAGCCCATCTCGTGCGTCACGACGATCATCGTCATGCCGCCCTCCGCAAGCTCCCGCATGACCTGCAGCACCTCGCCGACCATCTCGGGGTCGAGGGCGGAAGTCGGCTCGTCAAAGAGCATAATCGCGGGATTCATAGCGAGCGCGCGGGCGATTGCGACACGCTGCTGCTGGCCGCCGGAGAGCTGCCTCGGGAAGGCATCCGCTTTGTCACAGAGACCGACGCGATCCAGCAGCTCAAGCGCCTTTTTTTTCGCCTCGGCCCGGGTCATCTTGCCAAGATCGACCGGGGCCATCATGATGTTTTCCGTCACGGAGAGGTGAGGGAAGAGATTGAACTGCTGAAACACCATGCCGATGTTTTCGCGGACCTTGTTGATGTTGATCTCTTTTTGGGAGATCCGCTGGCCGTTGATTTCGATTTCGCCGGAGGTCGGTTCTTCAAGGCGGTTGAGGCAGCGGAGAAACGTGGATTTTCCGGAGCCGGAAGGGCCGATCATGCAGACGACCTCGCCCTCCTCGACATCAAGATCGAGGCCCTCCAGGACCGAGAGGCTGCCGAAGCTTTTATGAAGATCCCTGACTTTAACTTTTTGCGCCACAGTCGAGCCTCCTTTCGACCCGGTTCATGATATACGAGAGGGCGGCGATCACCAATAGATAGACGCCGCCAACCAGAATATAGGTTTCAAAGCTTTTAAAGGAATAACCGACATAGATTTTGCCCTGATAGAAAAGCTCGTTGAGGCCGATCACCTGTGCGAGGGAGGAATCTTTCAGCGTGATAATGAATTGGTTCCCGAGGGAAGGGATGCAGATCCGGATCGCCTGCGGCAGGATCACCTTCCGCATGGCGTGGCCCTTCGGAAGACCGAGGCTGCGTGCGGCCTCCATCTGGCCGGCATCGACCGCCTGGATGCCCCCGCGGAAGATTTCGCTCAGGTAGGCGCCGGCGTTCAGCGCGAGCGTGGCGATGGCGGCGGTGGTGATGCCGATGTTGAATTCAGGACTCCAGATTTTCATAAGCTGGGGGAAACCGTATTTCACAATGAAAAGCTGCACGATAAATGGCGTTCCGCGAATGACCCAAACGTATGCCCCGGAGATCCATTTCAAAAGAAAAACTTTCGACATCCCCATCAGGCAAGACGTCAGCCCCAGAAAGAAGGCGATGAAAAGGGCAATTGCGGAGACTTTCAACGTCACGACGAGGCCTTCGAGCAGCATCGGCCAGACGTCGAGAAACACGCCATAAAAGTCCATAATCAAACAACCCCAATATCTTTTAATTTCCCATATAAAGAGAATGCGGATAAGGACTTACCCGCATTCTGAAAAACATGGAATTTTGTTTTACGGAAGAACGATCAGCCCTCGGAGATATATTTGTCGAGGATCTCCTGATATTTGCCGTTTGCAATGATGTTGGCAAGTCCGTCGTTAAACATCTGGAGCAGCTCGGCGTTCTGGCCTTTCAGCACGGCGAAACCGTAGGAGGAACCCTGAACCATATCGCCGACCATCTTGAGGCCGTTGCCCTGGCTGATGCCGTAGCCCATGACCGGGTAATCCTCGACGCAGGCGTCGGCGTCTCCGGTCTTGACGGCTTCATACATATAGGCGGAATCATCGTAATAGACCAACGTCAGATTGTACTGCTCCTTGATGGATTCCGCGAAAGAGGCGCCCTCGGTTCCGTTCTTGACGGCGACAGAGAGGTTTGCAAGATCCTCATAGGATGTGATCGTGGAATCGGCCTTGACCGCGACGACCACGCCGCTGTCATAATAAGGGGTGGAGAAATCGTAAGTCTCTTTGCGCGTGTCGTTGATGCTCATTCCGGCGATCATGCCGTCGACCTCGCCGGACTGCAGCGCGGTGAGGGAGGCGTCGAATCCGAGAGACTGAAGCTCGTAATCAAAACCCTGATCTTCGGCTACCGCGGCCAGAATATCGACATCAACGCCGACAAAATTGCCGTCGCCGTCGGTGAACTCAAAGGGAGCGAAGGTGGTGTCGGTGGCGATCAGGTATTTTTCCGTCTCAGGCTGTCGTTCGCACCCCGAAATACAGGCAACGAGCATCAGTGCCCCCAGGAAGAGTGAAACAAAGCGTAAGAATTTTCTCATGCGAATGACCTCCTTTTTCAGCGAATCCCGTGGGGGGGATTCAAATTTTCTACATTATATCACCATGCATTTTGAATGTAAAGGGCAAACTCTGAATCTATGCATTTCATTTTATTCCAAGCTGCAGGATCTCCCTTCAAAAGAAAGGAGAACCCAATAAAACACAGGGAAATACGGACAATTTGCACAAATTGGGTGCAAACAATGAATTTAAATGACGAAAATCATGCAGGTTTGAGTACGAAACATCCGCAAGTCTTTTAATATGATAGTATAATAATAACATTTACTCTGAAAAAATACTGTTTCGGTCGAAAAGTGGCGGCGAAAAAGGACGAAAAAGCCCCATTGTCACCATTTTTCCGCTGCGGGTACGGCGAAACAAAGCCTGAGAAAGACGCCGGCGGCGGAACGGGTGGTTTATCGGGTAAAAAAGAAAAGCCGGCGGTTTCTCTCATATTGGCACAAAAAGATGGCAGGCACTTTCATGTCTGCCATCTTTTACCACTTCAGGGATACATCCTTCGTCGGCATTTTATAGAAGCGGGAGGAAAACGGCTCTTTTGGAGTTTATCCGCATGGCACAAGCTTCACCGGATACCCACCGGAAACGGGGTCTTTCTCCATATAATCGACAAGCGCGGCGCCGGGCTCGGAGAAGAGAAGCGCGAATCCCCGCCGAATGCCGTTTTTTTGTTCCAGCCCGGGCCGCTGCTCGATTTCCCGCCGGATTTTTTTGATATCCGGATTCTTTTTCTTCAGGAATTCCGGCAGTTTTCCGCCCGGAACCGTCGCAAGGCGGTCGATCAGCAGGGCGTCTTTCAGGCGGTCGGGATCCGCGCCGGGCAGGCCGGAAAAATACGCGTAGGCAAGCTCGGTGAAATCATCCAGCGAGATATTGGAAACATCCCGTGCGGCCATTTCCTCGCCGAAGCAGCGGAAGAGGGTATAGGCATCCATTTCGTCCGCTTCCGCAAGCAGATAGTCGGTGCTCCTGCGGAAACGCCCGCTGTTGTAGAGGCGTTCCAGCGCATCCTCCGTCCGGCGCAGGCTTTGGAGCGCCCGCTCGGACATCCACGGCGTCTCGGTCACCTCATAGGGCGGGTGCTTATCGAAGCGGCAGGGATAATCCACGGGGCTTTCGCGCATCGGCGCGCCGGGGAGCAGCTTCAGGAAACCGAGCTGCAGCATATCCGGCCGCAGGGAAAACGCGCGGTTGAAGCTGTCGATAAAGGAGGGCATATCCTCATAGGGGAGCCCGGCGATCAGGTCGATATGAATATGGATATTGTGTGGCGCAAGCAGGGCGAGGATGTTTTTTTGAAGTTCTTCGAGGTCGGTTTTACGCGTCACGGCGGAGAGCGTCCGGCGGTTGAAGGATTGCAGGCCGATCTCAAGCTGGATGGAGCCTTTCGGCGCCGTGCCCAGCAGAGCGATCGCGTCGTCATCCAGAAGGTCCCCGGCGATTTCAAAGTGGAAACAGATCCCATCAGGGATCCCGACGCCGTGCTGCTCGATCACGAAGCGCCAAATCTCCATGGCGCGCTCCCGGTTGGCGTTAAATGTGCGGTCCACGAGCTTGACGGTCTGCGTGCCGCTGTTGGCAAGGAAGAGAATCTCGCGCTTGGCGCGGGCAATGGAGAAGAAGCGGACGCCGCCGCATCTGCCGGAGAGGCAGAATGCGCAGGAAAACGGGCAGCCGCGGCTGGTTTCCAGATAGGCGATCCGGCCGCCCAGGGCGCGAAGATAGTCCTCGGAATAGGGGCAGGGCGGCTCCGTCTCCGAAAGATAGGGGGTCGCCTCGACGACAGAATTTCCTTTGCGGAAGCAGAGGCCCGGGGTTCCCTCCGGATCGTCCCCGCAGGAAAGCGCCTGTGCCAGCTTTGCAAACGGGAGCTCGCCCTCCCCGGATAAAACGTAGTCGATCCACGGGGCGGATTTCAGCAGCTCTCCTGCGCGGTAGGAGACTTCGGGCCCGCCGAGCACGAGCTTCATCGCGGGGAAGCGGCGCTTGAGCTCCGGTGCGATCTCCATAATTTTTGTGATATTCCAGATATAGCAGGAGAACCCGAGAAGATCGGGGACCTCCTGGGACAGACGGGAAAGAATGGCCTCGTCGCTTTCGTTGATCGTGCCTTCTATCACCCGGCAGGATACCGTATCCCCACAGGTCTCTTTTACCGCCGCGGCGAGATACCACGCCGCAAGCGAGGAGTGAACAAATTTTGAGTTGAGCGAACAGACGGCTGTCTGGTATTTTAATTCCATAAAATGCCTCCATAAAACAGGCTTATTATCCAAATATTTAAAAAATATATCATTTCGCGGGAAACCGCTTTCATGAAGCGCCTCCGTGTTGCAGGCTGATAAAAATATTCAGAAAACGCGCGATTCCGCGGGAAACCGTTTTCACGAAGCGCCTCCGTGTTACAGGTTGATAAAAATATTCGCAAAACGCGCGATTCCACGGGGAACCGTTTTCATGAATTGCCTCCGTATAATAGGCTTATTGAAACATACCACAAATGCTGGTATAATTCAATATACCAAAAAACTCCCATCGGCCGGGAAAAAGAATAGGAATGTGAAGGATTTGCCCGTAGAAAAAACCGATAAATTTTACCGGATGACCCACGATCCCGTGGAGAAACTGGTCGCAAAATTGGCCGTTCCCACGATACTCACCATGCTGATCACGAGTCTCTATAACATGGCGGATACGTTTTTTGTGGGGAAGATCAGTACCAGCGCGACCGGTGCGGTTGGCGTTGCGTACTCATTTCAGGCGCTCGTGCAGGCCATCGGTTTCTTTTTCGGTCAGGGGGCCGGGAACTATATTTCCCGGAAGCTCGGTGGGCAGGATCGGGAGGAGGCCTCCCGCATGGCCTCCAACGGCTTTTTTCTCTCCTTCGGATTCGGGCTGCTGCTTGCCGCTCTGGGCATCGTGTTCCTTGAGCCGCTGGCGATCCTGCTCGGCTCGACGGAGACGATCCTCCCGTATGCGAAGGATTACCTGCGGTATATCCTGTTCGGGGTGCCATTCATGGCATCCTCGCTGGTGCTCAACAACGAGCTTCGCTTTCAGGGCAGCGCCGTCTACGCGATGGCGGGCATGGTCTCCGGCGCCGTACTGAATATCGGTCTCGATCCGCTGTTTATTTTCACGTTCCGGATGGGGACCGGA
>CAZLMO010000009.1:18321-21912 GCA_964560915.1 uncultured Oscillospiraceae bacterium | reverse complement strand
TCAGCTTTGTTATTTTGCTCGTCGGCTGCACCCGCGGCGGGAATATCCGGATCAGCCCCCGGAATGTCTGCCTGAAGGGCCGTTTCTTTGTCGAAATTGTCCGCGGCGGCCTGCCTTCGTTTTGCAGGCAGGCGCTTTCCGCCGTCGCAACCGCCACCCTCAACACGGCGGCGGGGGGCTACGGGGATGCGGCCGTTGCGGCCATGTCCATCGTGACCAAGATGATGGGTTTCGCGCTGGCCTCCGTGCTCGGCTTCGGGCAGGGATTCCAGCCGGTCTGCGGCTTCAATTACGGAGCGGGGCTTTACGGGCGGGTTCGGAGGGCCTTTTGGTTCTGCATCAAAGTCGGCGCAGGCGTGCTGGCGGTCCTCTCGCTGATAGGCATCGTGTTTGCCCCGCAGATCATCGGTCTTTTCCGGGATGATCCGGAGGTGATCGCATTCGGCGCACGGGCGCTGCGGTTTCAGTGCTCCACGTTTATCTTGATGGCCTGGGTGGTGATCTGCAACATGCTTTTGCAGAATATCGGGAAAGCGGCGCCCGCGACGTTCCTTGCTTTGGCAAGGCAGGGGCTTTTCTTTATCCCTGTCATTTTGATTATGCCGCGCCTTTTTGGAGAGATTGGTGTCCAGATCAGCCAGCCGATTGCCGACGTAATTACATTTTGCTGTTCGCTGCCGCTGGGGCTTGCCGTTTTGAGAACATTACAAGGTGGGGAAGAACATGACTGAGGTCTATCTCGCGGATATTAGGCAGCTTGCCCCTTACGGGGCCGCAGTTTATGAGAGCCTTCCCGCCGCGAGAAGGGAGAAAGCACTCTCCATCCGGAATCCGGAGGAGCGGCTGCGTTCCGCCGCGGCCGGCCTGCTGCTCAAATTTGTGTTTGGAGAAGCGCAGGCGGAGACTCTGCTGCAAAATGAGCACGGAAAGCCGCTTTTTGAGCACGGGCCGGAATTTTGTCTTTCTCACAGCGGGTTTTACGCCGTTTTGACGGCGGGGAATTTTCCGCTCGGGCTCGACATAGAGGCTCCGACCGCCTATAACGAAAAGGTTGCGGCGCGATGTTTTACTCCGGAGGAGCAATCCTTTGCCCGGTCGCACGAAAACGGTTTTTGCCGCATCTGGACGAAAAAGGAGGCCGTGCTCAAAGCCTCCGGCATGGGATTTGCACGGTCTCCGGCGTCTTTCTGCGTTCTCGGGAATCCGTGTGCAGCGAGCGGAGTTCTTTATTATTTAAACGAGTCGGAATATGACGGCTATGCGGTGGCGCTAGCCTCCGAAGAAAGGACCGATGAAATTCGTTTCCGCCCGGTTTCTGCGGAGGAACTGCTTTAAAGGAGGATAACATGAGAGTCTGCATTTTGATGGGAAGCCCACACCAGGAAGGCAACACGGCCGCGCTTTGTGAGCCGTTCCGGGAGGAGCTGGAGCGCCTTGGCGCGGAATGTGTGTTTCTTCCGGTGGCGAAGAAGCGGATTTTGCCCTGTCGGGGGTGTTATGCCTGCCAGAATGTCAGCGGGGTTTACGGCTGCCCGCAGAAGGACGACATGGGGGAAATTGTAGACGCGATCCGCGCCTCCGACTGTGTAGTCCTTGCAACGCCGATTTATATCTGGTACTGCCCGTCCCAGTTAAAAGCGGTTCTGGATCGCTTTTATGGGATGAATAAATATTACGGGACGGGAGAGGGCTCCCTCTGGGCCCGGAAACCGATGGCGCTGCTTGTGACGCAGGGGTATGACACGGAGTACGGAGCCGGACCGTTTGAACTCGGGATGAAGCATTTCTGCGAACACGCCGGGCTGCGGTATTTCGGGATGTTCTCCTGCCGGGATGTCGACGGAATCGAAGATTTCCGGACGGAGGAGGCCGTCTCCGGCGCAAAACAATTTGCAGGGCGGATTATCACCGCGCTCAAAGACGAGGCGGAAAATTCCACCCGCATATAAAAGAAAGCAGGGTTCGGCACAAAACAGCCGCTTCGGAAGGGGACCGCATCTCCGAAAAGAGGCTTTTTCATTCAAGCTTTTGCTTTTGTTGAATGTATTTTTGAAATTCCCGGCGTTTTCGTTTTTACGAAAGCAGCTTTTCTTTCCAGTAACATAGATAAAAAGACGGCCGCGGAGCGATTGGTTCCGCGGCCGCTTTCTTTACTCTTGTTTTACGAATCCGACGTGCCGCTTATGGTGAAAAACCACTGGCCGCTGCCGGTGTAATCCGCACAGTCCGAAGTAACCGCGATGGTCAGGCAGTAGGTTCCCGCGTCGGTCGGGAGAATATCGGTGATGCTGCCCTCTGAGAGCAGAACCGTTTCGGAATAATTCTCGGAGGGGACATCCACGATGCTGAACTGGACGTATTTGCCGTCGATTTCCACCGTGTTGCCGTCGGCATCGGTCGCACCATTATAGACGATGCCGACCGTATCGCCGGAAAGAACCGTGTCGTCGTCATTCACATGGAAAGTGAGTGCCGTTTTGCCGGAGGCCTCGGTAAAATCACCGACGCCGCTGAAGCTGTGAATAGAGGCGGTGATCGTGAAATCCACGGAAGGCTCTCCGGCCTCCGCCGTGCTGCCGCCCGGCGTCTGGCCGCCCTGCGGTCCCTGCGGAGCTACGCCGTTTTCCGGCGTCGAAGGCATTTCGCCGGAGGTATCTTCCCGCATGCCGGGTTGCTTTCCGGAAGTCCCGTCGAGGTTGCCTTCCGCCAACTTGGGTGTGTTACCGTCCTGTGGCATCTGCGCATCAAATCCCTCCGGGGGTTCCTGCGGAGTACCGCCGTCAACGCCGCCCTCCGGCATCTGGCTGCCCGGCTGCATACCGCCGGTGCCTGCCGCCCAGGAGGTGAGATTCCCGGTGTACTGCTGCTGGATCCCATTTGCGTAAACATGATAGATCGTATCTTCCGCGAGATCGGCCGAGCTGAACGTGAAGCTCTGGAAAGCCTTTGCCACCGCCGTTTCGAGCAGCACGCCGCCGTTTTCGTCTTCAATGCGGATCGTGGTGCCGGTGCTCTGCGTGGCGGCAAAGCTAAGCTCCATATACGGCTGGGCGGAATCCGTGCTGACCGCGTCGTTGCGGCTGCCGGATGCGATCACAACGCCGCCGTTGATCAGAATGTCGCCGTCCGCGTCGATGCCGCCGTCGCCGGTCTGCGGGTTGGCCATCGTGACGATGGTTCCGCCGTTGATGACGAGGTCGCCGTTGGAATCGATGCCGTCACCTTCGGAGCCCTGCCCGGCGTTGATCGTGAGAGAACCGCCGTTGATCGTACAGACGGAGACGCCATCCTCGTTGGTGTTGATGCCGTCGTCCATGGAGGAAATATGGATGATGCCGCTGTTGAGGATGAGGTGCATCTCGCTGTCGAGGCCTTCGTTGTCGGAGTTGATGGTGAGGGCTCCTTCGCCGTCGAAGGAGATGGTCATCTTGCTGTAAAAGGCGCCGTCAAATTTGTGGAGTTTCTCTTCAGTGCCCTCTTTATAGATCTTTGCAACATGGGAGCCGGTGACAGTATTTTCGCTTCCGTCGGCAAGGATCACCTGCGCGCCGGCTTCCGTGGTGCTTTCCGTCTCATACACATTATAGAAAA
>CAZLMO010000009.1:7459-18311 GCA_964560915.1 uncultured Oscillospiraceae bacterium | reverse complement strand
CAAGGATCAGTTTGACGACCGCGCTCTCGTCCGTTCCGGCATCCTCTCCGAGATCCACGGCGATCTGGCCGTTGGAGAGGGCTCCGGTCACATGATAGCTGCCCGGCTGCGTGATCGTGAGCACGGTGGTTTCGGCGGCCTCCTCGGCAGTGTGCCCGTCGGATTCGCCGCCGGCCCCGTACGTTTCATCGTGGCCGGCTTCGTAATAGATGACCGGCGCGCCCACATAGACCGCGTCCTCCGAATTTTCGGAAGCCGCAGCCCCACCCACCGTGATGACGTCGTCTCCGAGGACGATCTGCACCGCGTCGACATAGGCGTCCGTTTCCTCCGGGGGGCTGCTCTCCGAGGAGCCGGCTTCTTCTCCGGCGGGGGTGCATCCGGCAAACAGCGCCGCCGCCATGCAAAAAGTTAATATAACAGAAAGAAATTTTTTCATAGACTGCCTCCTTTTTGAATTCAAAGATACTATAGCATGGATTCATTTCAAGAATACGGAGGAATTGTTAAGATTTTTTGAGCAATCTGTGCGAAAACCAGGCGGAGGTAAAATTTTGTTTGACAGAAACCAAAATCGGCTTAATATATATATTATAATTTAAATAAATTTGAAGGTTTGGATAAATGAAAACGGAAAGATTGTTTCCCTGCGCCGTCGTGACAAAGAAGGCGGAAATCGCTGTTTCGGAGGGCCATCCGTGGATCTATGACACGGAAGTATTGTCCGTAAGTGAGGGCTTTGTGAACGGTGGGCTGGTGGACGCGATGACGGAAAAGGGCCGCTACCTCGGCACCGGCCTTCTCAGCACGGAGAGCAAAATCCGGATCCGGCTGATTTCTCAAAACGCCAACGACCGTTTTGACGAGGCCTTTTTCCGCAGAAGGATTCAGTACGCATGGGATTACCGGAAGACCGTCATGGGAACGGATACGGATTGCTGCCGGGTCATCTTCGGCGAGGCGGATCAGTTTCCGGGCCTCACGGTGGATCGTTTCCACGATATTCTCGTCACGCAGACGCTCTCCATCGGCATGGAGAAGTTTAAACCCATGCTGTTCCCGCTGATTTACGACGTTCTGAGGGAAAACGGAGAACGTCTCTCCGGTCTTTATGAGCGCAACGACGTCACGATCCGGCACCTTGAAGGGCTGGAGGAAAACAAGGGCTGGTTCCCGCTGCCCGGCGTTAAAAATCCGGAGGAGACAACGACCTCCATCACGGAAAACGGCATTCGGTATCTCGTCGACTTTGAAAACGGCCAGAAGACCGGATTTTTCCTCGATCAGAAATATAACCGCCTCGCCGTGTCGAAACTGGCAAGGGGCAGGCGGGTGCTGGATTGCTTTACCCATACCGGTTCTTTCGCCCTCAACGCGGCAAAGGGCGGGGCTTCCTATGTCAAGGCGGCCGACATTTCGGAAAGCGCGCTGGAGACGGCGCGGCGCAACGCGGAGCAAAACGGATTTTCGGACCGGATCGACTTCGTCGCGGCGGATGTCTTTGACCTTCTGCCGTCGCTCGAAAACTCGGCGGAAAAATATGATTTTATCATTCTCGACCCGCCCGCTTTCACCAAATCCAGAAAGACCGTCGCCGGGGCCGAGCGGGGATACAAGGAGATCAATTACCGGGCGATGAAACTGCTGCCGAGAGGCGGATACCTCGCAACCTGCTCCTGCTCCCATTTCATGCCGGATGAACTGTTTGTGAAAATGCTTCATTCCGCCGCGAAGGACGCCGCCGTGAATCTCCGCCAGATCGAGGCCCGCCAGCAGGCGCCGGATCATCCGATTTTATGGAACGTGCCGGAGACCGATTACCTGAAATTCTATCTGTTTCAAGTCGTTTGAGCCGCGGAGCGGATATGAGGGAAGCCTTTATCGGACGAAAGCCCGTCGGCGCACGGGCCCTGATTTTATGGAATGCTCCTGAGACGGAAATACGAAAATGCGATCTCCTTCCATTTATTTTTCCCGGAAGAAAGGAACGCTCATGGGAACGTATAAAATTACAAAAGAAAAGCTGACCGAATATGCCCTGATGCTGCTTGCCTCGCTGCTGATCATCTTTGGCAACTACTTTTTCAAATACCCCAACAATTTCGTGTTCGGCGGTGTGACGGGCGTTTCTATTATTTTGGGCAAGCTGTTTACTCTGAGCGCGGCAACTTACAACCTGATTATCAATATCATTTTGCTGGTGATCGGGATTATCGTGCTCGGAAAACCGTTTGCCCGGAAGACGCTGTTCGTTTGCGTGACGTCCACAGTCGGCCTTTCCCTGATGGAAAAAATCTGCCCGATGAGCGCCCCGCTGACCAACCAGCCGATGCTGGAGCTGATCTTCGCCATTGTGATCCCGGGCGTCGCGTCGGCGATCCTTTTTAATATGGAGGCCTCGAGCGGCGGCACGGACATCCCGGCCATGATTATCACAAAATATACCACGCTGAACGTGACCGCCGGGCTCTTTATCGTCGATCTTGTCATCACCCTGATGTCGTTTGCGGTGTTTGATATTGAGACCGGTCTTTTTTCCATCACGGGGCTGCTCTGCAAGACGCTCGTTATTGACAGCGCGATCGAAAATATCAACCTCTGCAAATACTTTACCATCGTCTGCACCGATCCGGACCCGATCTGCGACTTCATCCACGAGAAGCTGCGCCGCACCGCCACCATCTTCGGCGCGGAAGGCACCTACAGCCACAAGCAGAAGTATGTGATTCTTGCCGTCATGCGGCGCAGCCAGGCGGTGCGCCTCCGCCGCTACATCAAGGAGGTCGAGCCGAGCGCTTTTCTGATGATTACCAACTCCAGCGAGATCATCGGCAAGGGCTTCCGGGGGTACAACTGAAAGCTTACACATAAAGGCAAAATACTTTACACCCATTACCCTGTACGAAAAGTTGTGCATTTTAACGGAAAAACTCAAATATACATGGTGAAATTCGCCGCAAGTGAATAAGTTTTTAAAAGGGTGTTGACAGGATTTCGAAAGCGTGCTAAGGTAAACACAACAATTTCATACCGTTGTTTCGGAGGCTATCCTCCCAAACAATGATAGAGGCGCGGAAAGTAAGAGTATCTGTCGGCAAGGCGCGGCTGCCGTCGACAGGGAAAGGGCTTTTCGCCGAAATGGATACATGGGGCCGCCTGTGTTTCTGTTGGGGCCGGAGACAAAATCTCCGGGACTGTCACCCTTTGGGTGGAGCGCTATCATTGGTCAGAAACATGATTTTTGTATGTTTTCGCCATGTGTGCTTCTCCTAGGAGGGAAGCAGGCATGACGATTTTTTATTGCGCCTCAAAAAGAAATTGGCTGAATCTTCAAAAATCGAATTTCAATGATTGAAAGGGGAAAACAATGATGGTAAGAAGAATTTTTGCGCTGCTCATATCCCTCGCGATGGTATTCGCGTTTGCGGCCTGCTCCTCCGGGGAAGAGGAGGAAGAAAGCGTCTCCGCAGGAGATTCTACCTCCGTTCCCTCCTCCGAAGCAGAAGAGGAAGAGGCGGATGCTCTCCATGACAAGGTGTTGTCCGTCGCGATGGAGTGCGGCTATGCGCCGTATAACTGGTCCCAGGCCGACGACGCCAACGGCGCCGTGCCGATCAAGGGCAGCGACGAATATGCCTACGGGTACGACGTGATGATGGCCAAATACATCGCCGACTATCTCGACATGGATGTGGAGATCGTCAAGCTTGACTGGGATTCCCTCCCGCTCGCCGTCCAGACCGGAACGGTTGACTGCGTGATCGCCGGCCAGTCCATCACCGCCGAACGTCAGCAGACCGTCGATTTCTCGAATCCATATTATTATGCTTCCATTGTCTCGCTGGTTGACGCGAACGGTTCGTATGCCGGCGCCGAGGGCATCTCCGATCTCGCGGGCGCGGCCTGCACCTCCCAGCTCAACACGGTTTGGTACAACGTCTGCCTGCCGCAGATCCCGGATGCCAATATCCTGACCGCGCAGGAATCCGCACCGGCTATGCTCGTGGCACTTAACTCCGGCGTCTGCGACGTGGTCGTCACCGACAGGCCGACTGCGATGGCCGCCTGCGAAGCCTATCCGAACCTGCTGATGCTGGATTTCACCGATACCGACGATAACTTTGAAGTTTCCGAAGAGGAGATCAACATCGGGGTCTCCGTCCAAAAGGGCAACACGGAGCTGCTTAACGGCATCAACGAGGCTCTCGCCACACTGACCGTCGACGACTACAACGAAATGATGAACGAAGCCATTGCTGTCCAGCCGCTCACAAACTGAGCAAACTATAGCGAGGGAGCGAAATCATGTCTTTGCCTTCTGATTTCTGGGGCAGGATCGTATTCCTGTTTGAACAGTACGGGAGCTCTTATCTGAAGGGCGCCGGAACCACGCTGGTGATTGCGGTGATTTCCACCTTTTTCGGCTGCGTGATCGGTTTCATTGTCGGCATCATTCAGACCATCCCGGTCGGAAAAAAGGATAAAATGCTCAGACGTGTGTTTTTCAGGATCGTCAACACGATCCTGAAAATCTATGTCGAGTTGTTCCGCGGAACGCCGATGATGGTGCAGGCCATGTTTATTTATTACGGCGCGGCGCAGGTTTTGGGCCTGAAAATGAATATGTGGGTCGCGGCCCTGTTTATCGTCTCGATCAACACCGGCGCCTATATGGCCGAGACGGTCCGCGGCGGCATCCTTTCGATCGACGTCGGCCAGACGGAGGGCGCAAAGGCCATCGGCATGACGCACTTCCAGACCATGATGTACGTCATCTTTCCGCAGGCGCTGCGGAATATCCTGCCGCAGATCGGCAACAACCTGATCATCAACATCAAGGATACCTGCGTGCTCTCCGTCATCGGCACGGTGGAGCTGTTCTTCGCTTCCAAATCCGTCGCGGGCACCTACTACACCTTCTTTGAATCCATGACCATCGCCATGGTGATCTACCTCATCATGACGGTCACGGCCTCCAAGCTCCTGCTCTGGTGGGAAAAGAAACTGGATGGTCCGGAGGAATACGACCTTGCCACAACCGATCCGCTGATGTTTACGAGCGGTTTGGTCAATTTCCCGGATAAGCGGCGTTCGAAAGAGGAGGGAGAATGATGAGTGTTCCCGTTCTGGAAGTCAGGCATCTGAGCAAATCCTTCGGCAAAAATCCGGTGCTCAAAGATATCAATTTTTCCGTCAGTTCCGGAGACGTCACCACGGTGATCGGGGCCTCCGGCTCCGGAAAATCCACGCTGCTGCGCTGCGTTAACCTTCTGGAGACGCCATCCTCGGGCGACATCGTCTTCCATGGGGAGAGCGTGCTGCAGCCGGGGTTCAACGTCTCGACTTACCGCGCAAAGGTCGGTATGGTGTTTCAGAGCTTCAACCTTTTTAACAACATGACCGTGCTTGAAAACTGCATGATCGGCATAACAAAGGTGCTCAAAAAGGATCCGGCCGCGGCAGAGGAAAAGGCGCACTTTTTCCTCGACAAGGTCGGCATGGGCCCTTTTATCAACGCGAAGCCCAAGCAGATTTCCGGCGGCCAGAAACAGAGGGTCGCAATCGCCCGCGCCCTCTGCATGGAGCCGGAGGTGCTGCTCTTTGACGAGCCGACCTCCGCCCTCGATCCGCAGATGGTCGGCGAAGTGCTGGAGGTCATGCGGATGCTTGCGGCGGAAGGCTCCACCATGGTGATCGTGACCCATGAGATGGCGTTTGCACGCGACGTCTCCAGCCATGTCGTCTATATGGCGGATGGCGTCATCTGCGAGGAGGGTTCATCGGAGGATATCTTTATACACCCACAGCGCGACTCGACGAAGGAATTTCTAAAGCGCTTCATCGATCGCTGACCGCATAAAAAATATCCCGCCGAAAAGGCGGGATATTTTTTATGTGGTTTGACGTGGTTTGACATGGAGGGAGCGATCGTTTTCAGGGAGCTTTGGCACAGACCGGGAAGGCAATCACGGAAACGAAGTTCCAGCACTATGATTGATATTCATAATGAAACATTAAATAATGAATAAAACTTATATAAGAATGAAAAATTGTCGGAAAAGCGCGACAAAAAATTTTGTTTTTCCACTTTTTGATAAATTTTTTTGGTATAATTAACCAAGAAGGGGGAGAGCAACCGTGGCAGGACAGACAAAGGAAAAGCTTCTTTACATCCTTGATATTCTTAAAAAAACGGATGAGCAGCATCCGATCAACACCGTGGAGATTTTGAAGAAACTGGAGGGGAGAGGCCTCATCGCGGAGCGAAAATCCATTGCGCGCGACATTTCCGTTCTGAAAGAGACCGGGTATTCGATTATCTCCTGTGATGAGCTGAAAAAGGGCTTTTACATGACCGATCAGCTGTTTGAGGATTATGAGCTCAAAATGCTGGCGGATGCGATTGCCGAAGCCAAATTCCTGACGGCAGAGGATACGAAAAACCTGCTGGAGAAACTGACTCAGCTTGCGACGCCGACCGGAGAGGAAATTTTAAAGGAACAGACCGTGATCGACCCGGAGATCAAAACTTCCAACCAGACGGTGCGCTATAATATCGATAAAATCATCACGGCGATCAAACAGCACCGCCGTATTCTGTTCCGGTATTACGAACGGGTGGAGGACGGAAGCCTTAAATTCAAAAGAAGCGGCCACGTCTATGAGATTTCCCCGTATTATCTGGTGTGGTCGGAGGATGAGTATTACCTGATCGGAAACAGCAAAAGCCACAACCATCTGACGCATTTTCATGCGGATATGATCTCCAACACCGAAATCAGTGAGTTGCCGGTCAGGCCCTGCTCGGAAATCGAGGAATTCCGCGGTGATTTTTCCATCTGCGAATACCTGAGGCGGAATGTCAACATGTTTACCGGCCCGGATGTGGATATCGAAATGCTGGTCGGCCCTTCCGTTGCCAAGGATGTCGTCAAGCGATTCGGAAACGGGGTGCGGTTTGAGACCGTGGCCGACGGGAAATCCAGAGTGACGGTTCATGCGGTGGAAGGCGAGGGCACGCTTCGCTGGCTCTGTGGGTTCCATGTGGAGGATCTGCAGGTGATCCGCCCGGAGAACATCCGGCTTGCGATGGCAGACCGCGCTTCCGCCGCGGCAAAAACCTATGCGGAGGAATATCCCGAAAAAGTCATAACCCTCCCGCTCAGGAGCAACTATGGCTGAACCGGAATCCTACCCGCAGGGAGAGCGGCTGTTAAAGAGAAAAACCCTTCGCGGCGCTCTCTTAAAAAACCTATGCGGAGGAATATCCTAAAAAAATCATAACCCTCCCGCTCAGGAGAGCTATGGCTGAACCGGAATCCTACCCATAGGGAGAGCGGCTGCGAAAGAGGAAAGCGCCTCGCGGCGCTCTCTTCTTCGTAAAAACCAATAAAAAAACGGCCGTATTTCACGGCCGTTTTTTTATTGCCGGGAGAATCTCGGCCGACCGCCGAAGGCCGGGCGCCGAGCCTTCCATATATACAAATAAATTCGGATCTGATAAAATAAGAAACGACATAAAACGGCCGCAGGCGATACGGCCGGGTGAGCAGGAAGAGCAGGGAGAGCCGGGAGAGATGCCCGCGGCAGGTGACGGAACCGACGAATTCCGGCATTCCGGCATGGCTTTATGCCGCCCGAAAGCGGGAGCGCCTTCCTGAGAATCGGGCGGCGCTGCCGGGGTTCCGGCGGAAAAACGGAGGCATAGTTATTACGATGGATAAGAAAATCCTGCAGCAGAGCAGGCTGTTCCGGGGAATGGACAAGAGCGACATGGAATATGCCCTGCGCTTCTTTCATGCGGCCGAGAGGGAATACGGCAAGGGGGAATCCATGCATCAGGGCGGAAAAAGGCTCTCGCACTTCGGGCTCGTTTTGAGCGGGGTGGTTCAGATCTACATGGAGGACATCAATGGGGACCGGATTATCATGGCCAACGTCACGGCGGGAGAGACCTTCGGGGAATCGCTCTGCTTTCTTTCCTTGGAGGATACTCCGATCAGCATCTGGGCGGCGACCGATGCGGAGGTTCTGTGGATGGAGACCGGCGATATCCTCGCCTGTTCCCAAACCTGCAACGCCCGGATTCACGGCCTTGTGGTCCGCTTCATCGCCATGCTTGCGGAACGGACGCTGGCCATGAACGAACGCATTCAGATTTTATCCAAAATCAGTCTGCGGGATAAGCTGACCACGTTTTTTTTGCAATATATGTATAAAAACAAAAGCCGCACCTTTGAGGTTCCATTCGACCGCACCGATATGGCCGCCTATCTCGGCACCAACCGCAGCGCGCTTTCCCGGGAGCTCTCGGAAATGCACCGGGAGGGGATCCTCGAATTTCAGAAAAACCGCTTTCATTTGCCCGATAAATTTGAAAAATAAAGTATCCTTCCAAATGCGTTGCAAATGCAACGCATTATTTTTTGCCGCAATTTATAATGAAACTGTCGCAAAGAAAAGAAAGAAGGCATTATTTTGAAAAAAGCGATTTCTGTTTTTCTGACGGTTTTATTGCTTGCAGCCATGTTTACGGGATGTGTTTCTCAGGAAGCGCCGGAAAGCGGTCTCTCGCAGGATACCTCCGCTGCGGAGAGCGTGCCGAAAGAAACCTCCGAAGAGAAAATTTCTGGGGAAAACGCCCCCGCGGAAAAGACGACCATCCGTCTCGGCGGGCTCAAGGGGCCGACTTCGATGGGCATGGTCAAGCTGCTTGACGATAACGAGAACGGCGCCGCTTTAAATAACTATGAATTCACGATGTCCGGCTCGGCCGACGAGCTGACGCCAAAAATCCTCCAGGGGGATCTGGATATCCTTGCCGTACCGGCGAATCTCGGGGCGATCCTCTATAACAACTCCGACGGCGCCGTGCAGTTTCTCGCGGTCAACACGCTTGGCATCATCTACATAGTGGAAAAAGGCGGAGAGACGGTGCAGACGTGGGAGGATCTTCGCGGAAAGACGATCTGCTCGATCGGGAAGGGATCCACGCCGGAATATGCGCTGAATTATCTTCTTGAGCAGAACGGAATCGACGCGGAGACCGAAGTCGATATCCAGTGGAAGAGCGAGCCCAGCGAGATTGTAGCCATGATGGCAAGCGAAGACCATGTCGTTGCCCTGCTGCCGCAGCCGTTTGTTGCGGTTGCGCAGGCCCAGTTTCCCGATCTCCGGGTCGCGCTGGATCTCACCGAGGCATGGGATTCTCTGGAGAACGGCAGCCAGCTCGTCACGACCGGTCTGATCATCCGCACGGAGTTTGCGAAGGAGCATCCGGAAGCGGTTGCAAACTTCCTGGAGGAGTACCGCGCTTCGACCGAGTATGTCAACGCGAATCTTCCGGAGGCGGCCGCGCTCGCGGAGAAATACGACATCGTGAAGGCGGATGTGGCCGAAAAGGCGATTCCCTTCTGCAACATCGTCTGCATCACGGGAGACGAGATGAAAACTGCCGTGCAGGGCTACTTTGAGGTGCTCTATGCGCAGAATCCGGCCGCGGTAGGCGGCGCGCTGCCGGAGGATGATTTCTATTATGCGGGATAAAACCGCACTCCGCCGGATTTTTTCCGTGCTCCTTGCCCTGGGCCTCTGGCAGGCCGGCTCGATGATGCTCGGGCAGAAACTGCTGCTCGTATCGCCGGTTGAAGTGCTGCGGAGGCTCGGCACCCTCTGGAAGGAGCCCGGCTTCTGGCAGACAATCCGGTTCAGCTTTGCGCACATCGTCCTCGGATTTTTCCTTGCGCTGCTTTCGGGCTTTCTGCTGGCGCTCTTTTCGGGCAGATTTCATACGGTGGAGGTGCTGCTTTGGCCGTATGTGACCGCCATGAAAACGGTTCCGGTCGCTTCATTTATCATTCTCTGCCTGATCTGGCTCAGCGCAAAGGAGCTTTCGACGTTCATCTCGTTCCTGATGGTCTTTCCGATTGTCTATACGAATGTTTTGCAGGGCTTCAAGAGCGTGGATCCGAATCTGCTCGGAATGGCAAGCGTATTTAAAATCGGGTGGGGAAGGAAGATGCTTTACCTCTATCTGCCTCACATCCGGCCGTTCCTGCTCTCCGCCTGCAGCGTGGGGTTTGGTCTTTCGTGGAAGGCGGGCATCGCGGCCGAGCTCATCGGCATTCCGAGCGGTTCGGTCGGCGAGATGCTTTATGACGCGAAGGTCTATTGGGATACGGGCGGCCTGTTTGCGTGGACGGTGGTCGTTATTCTTATCAGCGTGCTGTGCGAAAAACTTTTCCTCATGCTGCTAAAAAAGGGCTTCGACAGGCTGGAGACGATATGAAGGATATTTCTGTTTTGCATCTCGATAAGAGTTTTGGCGATAAAGCCGTGCTGAGGGATTTTAACGCGGTGTTTGAGGCGGGGAAAGTCACGAATATCATGGGCGGCTCCGGATGCGGCAAGACGACCCTGCTCAATATCCTGATGGGGCTTGAAAAAGCCGACGGCGGCACCGTCACCGGTATGCCGGAACGCATTGCGGCGGTCTTTCAGGAGTACCGGCTCTGCGAGGATTTTTCCGCCGTCTCCAATGTGCGGCTGGCGGTGGGCAAAAGGGTGAAGACGCCCGAAATTGAGCGCCATTTGAGCATGCTCGGTTTGGGTGACAGCTTATATAAACCGGTGCGAGAGCTCTCCGGCGGTATGAAACAGCGCGTTGCGATTGTCCGCGCCGTGCTGTATGACGGGGATGTGCTCTTTTTGGACGAGGCGTTCAAGGGGCTGGATCAGGAGACTATGAACGCGACAATCGACTACATCCTTGCGTATACGCAGGGCAAAACCGTGATCCATGTGACGCATGAAAAAAAAGAGGCCGTCCGGATGGGCGACAAAGTGATGGAAA